>JAEZUI010000158.1 GCA_023421115.1 Bacillota bacterium
CCGCGTCTATGCGACATCCTGTCGCGAGACGCTAAAAATGCCATCCGTGGCATTTTTGCTTCAAATTATCAAGCTTTCGGCAACAGATTCTAATGCTCAGGTCAAGTAATTGCGTCACTTGACACTAAAACAGGTTTGAAACGTAATTTGAAATGGCTAAAATGTTTTTACTAGGACTACGGAAATGTTATCTTGTTCCATTCTTGATTTGTTTAGTTCTATAAGATATTTTGCCTTATCTTTCATTACATCTTCATTTATCAAGTTTGTACTGTTAAGATTCTCGTATAGTTCCTCTTCGGATATAACATGCCTGAAGCCATCGGAGCAAAGTATATAGACAGTATTATGTTCGGCCTTTCCATGTAGAAACTGTGGTTCTATAGAGGGGGATGCTCCTACGCACTGCAATAAAATGTTTTTTCTTGGGTCGTTTTTTGCCTGTTCCTTTGTTATATTTCCGGCTCTGATATCCCTTTCAACTAGAGTATGATCGCTTGTGAGTTGATGTATCCCATCCTTTATTTCATAAATTCTAGAGTCGCCTACATGAACTCCGTAATAGCTTCCTTCATAAATAAGCAAAACCGTCAAAGTAGTACCAAGCATGATACCTTTCTTAGCACCGTATTCTGCCAAGTATTGATTTTGCTTTAAAATGATTTTAGCCCATTGCTCCTTGATTTCATTAAAATCAATTCCGTTTTTAATAAGCACCGGAAGTATATTATCAGCCCATCTACAGAAGTTATTTAAGACAGAAAGGCTTGCCACCTCTCCCTCTGACAGTCCACCCATTCCATCACATACAATTGAAAAGGAAGCTTTTTGGTTGTCCTCTTGTATAACTTTTGTACATATTGAATCCTGATTTATACTTCTAGATATTCCAATATCCGATAAAGAAACCGATAAAAAATTCATCCGCCATACCTACCATAATTAATAAATTCGAAACTCAAAAACTTCATTTGCAAGCACTATTTCATCTTCATGCTTTATCTTTATTTCCTGATTGCTTGTTATTCTAGTCTTGTTTACGAAAGTGCCGTTTGTAGAATTATTATCACGAATAAAATACTCATTGTTTCGCGAAATAATATCCGCATGGCTCCTACTGACAGCAGGATTAGTACACAGATAATCAACATATTTAGGTTCTTGACCTAGCTTAAACATTTCCTTATTAATTTCTATTTTCTCTTGAGTTTTTTTCCTTATCAAATATGGATAAGTGTATACATTGTTTTGAACCTTATTACTTTGATCGTTTGATGTAGCCTGAGAACTTAGTACTGTTGTTTTTTCAAATATATTCTCTTCAATCGGTATTAAATCAGGATAAACTTCTTCATTTTTTTGAAGAGAATTTATATTAACTTGATTATTTACAAATTCATTAGGTCTATTGCTTCCTGTATTATTGGCCTCAATAGGTTTATTATTACTTTTATTTTCAACGCCAGCCTGCTTCTTCTCTATAACTTCACTGCTTTTTTCTTTCTTGCCGAAGATAGATGATAAGAAGTTTCCCTTTTTAGCCTTTTGATTATCCTGCTTTTCCTGTGAATTTTCGTTAATTGGCTGAGCCGTCATACCGGGTATTTCAAAACCCATATTCGAGGAAGGTTTTTGCGCTTTAAGCATAGGTTTTTCCTTTTTATCCGCTACAGGCTTTTGAGGTTTATTCTGACCTCCTGTAGCTTCAACTCTAGAAACAGTATTAACAGGCTTTTGCTTTATCTCCGTTGGCATTGAAGGTCTAGAAGCCTCCGGTACTTCTATCGGCGCTTCTATCGGTTCTTGCTTGACTACATTCATTGTATTTGATATGTTACTTTTATTTCCAGAATCAAAGACCATTATTCCTTCTAATAATCTTTTAAATTCTGCTATTGAAAAGGTAGCACTATTGTTCAGGAAATTTATTATCTGCGCTACATAATCACAGTCCTCCGATTGGTCAAACTGCACACTGTACATTATGCTTTTGGTAAAATCCCTCATTGAAACAATATCCGGTTTTCTATCGGATAATGGCAGGCATACCATGAAAGCAGAATAATTAGATACATCCACGTATATCAATTCAGGGTCAAAAACAAATCTATCTACATTAATGAGATAGTCTTCACATTCAAGAATTGCGCCTGCAATGCTTTGAAGCACACCTACAAGCCTTTTTTTAGTTACACTCCCTGAAAAATAATTCTTTAGTGTAACCTTAGATGTTATATTGTATTTAAAGCATCTTTTTGTATCCACTTGGGAATAAGCATAGGGAATCAACCCATCAATCTTATTGTTGAGAAGCATTCCTGAAGTTATGGTGTCAACAACATCCTCATCCTTCAAATTGTATACCAAAAAACTGATTGTACCCTGATTTTCATAGGTAAACCCACTGTCTAGTGCCATAATGACCTCCTATATCAATTCACATATTCACACAATTTAATAACTACCCATTTCTCATTTGATTTGACACATGCTGTGCCCTTATTTGTAAAGTTTATTGCATCTTCGTATTTTGCTGGGATTACAAGTTCATTATTTATAGTTATATATCCCCAAACATTCTCAATCTTTACAGGTGCCAAACCGTTAGAAAAAGCTTTAGCATCGTCATACCTAGGTTCAATAATCAATGTACCTGTATTGTCCACAAAGCCCCACAGATTGCCAATCTTAACTGCTGTAGGTTCTACAGCTGCAAAGGTAACTACATCGTCAAACGCCTTATCGGAAATCTTTGTTCCCGCTCCGTCAATCATATAATATTTACCGTTTTCTTTTACAAAAACCACACCGTTCCTATAACAATTACCCTTTTCGTCTAATTTTATGTCCTCATAAACAAATCCTGTTGTCTCTTGACCTGCATCATTAACAAGTGCCCACTTATCACCTTTTTTCACTGCTGCAATACTATTGCTGAAATTCGCAGCAAAATCATAATCGCCAAACTTCTTTTTAAAACTTTTGTCTACATAAAAGTATTTACCATTCTGTGAAGCAGCTGCAACTGTTCTAAGTGTACCAAGATAATCAAAACTATCTTCCAAAACTAATTCTTTATCTCCGTTTGTGTCTATATAAAACATTTCCTTATCAGTCTTTACCAATGCATATTTTGATGTAAATATTTCGGCATCCTCATATGCAGCGCTTATTTTTACCTTTGCTGTATCATCACTAATATAACCCCATTTATCTTTAATTTTAACAGGACACAAACCCTCGTTAAAAACTTTGACATCACTATAAGTATTTATTTTTGTTATATATGTATATTTTATTTCATTTTCAACTTTATTTAAAGTTTCTGAAGAAACTTTTCTTCTTTTAGCCGCTCTTATTAAATCATAACACTTCACATACTCTGATTTTCTTACATAATACTCTGTAAGAACTTCGTAGGGCTTTTGGTTTTTAGGAAAAGTCTTTGTAATTTTCTCGCAATAATTAACAAAAGCTCTTTCATCACCCGATTTGAGATAAATATCGGCAATTTCAAGATGAAGATCAATGTCATCACTCTTAATACTCAATGCCTCTTTATAATTTGCTAAAGCTTTTTTATAAATGCCCTTTTCGGCGTTTTCCCTTGCTAGTGCAATACTGTTATTGTACTCCACAGGCAATGTGGTTGCTTTTTGATAAACCATATACCATGCAGCTGCAAAAAGAGCTACCACAACAATTACAGCCAATACTTTGTTGCTCATCTGAACACCTCAATAAAATATTATTTTTAGTAACTTCCTAGCAGTATAACCAAAAAAGTTCCTGCAAGCACAAACGGAGCTAAAGGCAGTGTGTCTTTCCTGCCTTTCTTTCTAAAAATCAACAGAATAATCGACGCAATAAAACATATAAATAAACTAAAAAGCATTGATGCCAATGTCCCCGTATAACCGCAATAAAAGCCTATTACACCGTACATTTTGACATCTCCCATGCCAATACTGTTCTTCGCAATTATGGCACCTAATAGAAAAACTCCGCCTCCTAAAAGAACACCTTTTAAGTCTGAAACGAAAATATCAAGTATTTCTCTATTCTTTGTAAACATTTCAACTATATAAAATATAATACGCCCAAATAAACCAGCTAACAAGAGTTTATTTGGAATTGTTTTGCTTTTAAAATCAATATACGCCACCGGCGCAAGTAATAATACCAATGTAGTAAGCTTTGCCGCTTTAACATAGTCAGCAAAATAATTATACTGCGAACCAAAGGACACAATCCCTGCAATAAATACAACAACCAAAAACACTATGTACAAAGGCTGTAAAGGTAAAAAAGCGGAAAGCCTGTCCTTAAATGTTTCTTTACTAAAGATTAAATCCTTTTGTAAATAACAGTTCACCAACACTAATAATATTAAAGTCAACGGTAGTGCAATTAATATCCACATTAATTTTTTCTCCTCAAAATTTCCATATTAATATAATATCACTTTTCGCTTTTTTCTCCAAGAAGCCAACCTTTTGTTGATGCTGTTTGGCAAAAAACAAATTCATTTTCTATAGGAAACAGTTGGATTACTTTCACCTTATATACAGCAACAAATTCAATTTTATTTTCCCCTCCAGGAAATAATTTTGAGTTTGAGAAATCAATACCGTCCAACCCTCCCTCAACGCCAAGAGATTCCAAATAAGCATCAGGATCATTATAAATATCCTCAGTAAAGTGTTTTTTACAAAGTGTTTTGGCAATAGGTGGAGCAAGAAACCTTGAAACAGTTTCATCAATTGCTTCCGATATAAAGATCTTTCCAATTCCCAGTATCATCTTTCCAGGGTCACTGCATATTTCTCCAATTTGCTGCTCAAGAGTTTCAACACTAGCTGTTCCTGCTTTTACTTCAGCCATTATTGTATCCCATGAGGACAAAACATCTCCAGTGTTTTCTATGTTTGTATTAGCACCAGTTTCTGCAATGTTTTGAATAGAATTATACAGCTCATTTGTATTAGAGACAACACTATTTATGGATTCCTCTGTTTCACTAGCTGAAGCACCTAAAGCGCTATGCGCCGCATGTAATCCCGACAAACCATAAAAATAGCTATACTGGGATACTTCCTTTGCTGCCGCATTAATTGCGACAGCCACCTTTGCCTGTATACGGCAAACATTGATCAGAGAGAGTATTGTGATTATAAAAAACATAAATACCGTCAATGATATAGTTGCCTCTACCGTTATTGATCCCCTTTGATTATTCCACCTCATCTTATTTTCCTCTTTTCCTTCACACTTATTTACCGTCTCTTAAGGTTTTTATCATATCATCTACAGTCTTTGTAACTGTATCTTTGTATTCCTGTTCCTGTCCATTGCTACTTACTACTCCTATTAGATACAAAGGAGTAGCTATTTTTTTTATACTTTCACTGATTCTAATCAAAACTTTTCAATCATTGTTCGCATGAAAAGCTTTGATTATTTGATCAGTTCAAATATAGGTTTAGTATTATAACTTATACTAAATACTTAGTTATTCTATAAACTATTAATAACCTTCATTATTATTGTGCTATTGCTCCATCCCTCAAGGTTTTTATCATATCATCTACAGTCTTTGTAACTGTATCCTTATATTTCTGTTCCTGTCCATTACTACTTACTACACCCATTAAATACATTGGTTCATCTTTAAAAAACAAGGAGTAGCCTACTATATATTTGTCTGAAACACTACCATCGGCTGAATCAGAATCAAAATGTCCTTCAAATCTATTTGTTTCCATACCGTTTATTGTTACTTTCTTCTCCGATGTTATAACTACATCCCTTATTTCTCCGTAAGCTTTTCTACTTGATAAAATAATATATGTTTTTAAATTTGGTACAATATCTTCTACTGTTTTTATAGCTTCTCTATCAGCTTGATCCCAACCATCATTATAATTTCCCATAATTATGCAATACTGACCATCTGCATTCCATACTTGAGATGCCGCATCAAAAAAGCTTATTAAGTTAGGCCCATCAATAGTTGCCTTATACTCAGGTTCACGATATGTATTTGTCAAATAATCAAATTTCTCGTAATTCTTCTTTCCATTATTTTTGTTTTCATTCTCTTTTTGAGTTGTACTATTATTTTCTGCGGGTTGTTCTGTATGTATAGGATTTGTTGGTTCATTTTTCTTTTCCACACACCCTGTCATTGATAGCACCATTCCTAATAATAATGCTATACATATGCTTTTTTTCACATTAATCCTCTCCCTTTATGATATATTTATAAACTAATAACCTCTAATACCACTGTATTCAAACTTATACCAACGAGTGTCCGTTTGATCGTTTTTTATTGTTTCTGCAATTAATGGAATGGTTATTAATAACGGTTTAACCTCTATTTCTGCACTAATTCTTGCATAGGTATAAGCTTTAGACATCAAAAATCCTTCACCTACAGGATGACCTAACTTCTGTGCTGTATTAACTTGTATTACATCTGCCATCCTTTTGATTACACCATCACCATTACTGACATTAGTACCTATAAACAAAAACAATTTTAAGTAATCACTGTATTTAAAACTAAATATTGATGATGCTGGATTTCCAGCATCTATTCCTGCTAAACCTCCACCACTTGAATTACCAAACTTTCCAAAAGCATTATCAATGTTTTCTTTTAATTTTGTCTGTCCTTCACTAATAGAATCTTTAATATTACTAATTGCTTCATCCTTATATTTATTAAAAAGATTCCCTCCAGTAGTTGTAATTTTAGTAGCTATTCTTCTAGAAATAGTAGATGTTAAATCTTGCAAATTTAATTGCATCTGTTCAAGTGAATTATTAGCTTTATTTTGCATTTCACTAATCAAATCATTGACATAATTGCTTTCGTTAAGAATGTAATCCTTAGCAATTTGTTTAGCTTCTTTTAATTCCGGAGTAGTTTCAGCTGCAACATATTGATTTAAACTTGCTTCAAGTCTAGCTTTTACCTCATCTACTTTTGATATAGCATCTTCACCTGCTGCATTTGCCATCTCCACTGCTTGACGACACGCTTCTGATGCTTGTATAACAACTCCACCAATAGCATCATCCAAAATCGCTGTAAACGCACTCTCTAAACTTGCTCCTAGATTATTTATTTCATCTGTAGCAAGATTTGTCAATTCCTCATCGGTTTTATCCAATAAACCTTGTACATAATTTGCGGTCTTATCAATTGCTGCATTTGTTGCATCCTTAGCTAGATTAACTGCTTCATTTACTGCAGCATCAGCAATTTCATTTACAATACTTGAAGGTTTCATAACCCATGATTCCTTATTTTTGTAAATAGGTATTGGCATTCCTTCACGTAATCGTAACAAGTCATATGCTGTTTCAGCCAGTGCTATGGCTATTTGGATAACTGCTTGAATTAAAGGTACAGGTATTACACCTAAAGTTGCCGCTGAAATTGGTGTTGCAATTGACAGCGAAGTAGTACGTATCTCTGCATCAGTAAAAGCAAATATTGAGTTTAACACGAATCTAATGCCAAATATAGAAGCGTAGGCAGCACCGACATTAGAGCTAGCATCTTCCAATCCAAAAATAATATACTCAACTTCTGCACCATAGGCAGCATTTTTTTCAGCATTTATTGGTTCTGTAGTCAATGTAATTGCTTTTGCCTTTTCAGCCTCCGTAAGAGGATTTGAATTTAATCCAATCATCTTTGATAGGCTATCTTTTGCATCTAGACTCGACATATTGTATCTTATTTCATTCTCAAAGGTATCATAGGAAAACATTTTCAAACCATATTCTGTAACATATAAATTATCTCTAAGACCAATACTAAAATCAGCAATAATGCTACTAAAGTTACCAAACATATTTGAAATAAAACTACCATTGTCTTCTAACGCCTTTTTTGAGCCATCATTTTCTAAACTGTCTGAATCACCATTTTGACCTATACTTATATTCCCGGAATCAGGTGTCAATTCTTCTCCCGACGGAAGGTTCAAATCTTCCGTACTAAACGAAAAGTTTGTTGAAGAATTACCTGTTGCTGCAGCTTCAACATCCTTTTTTGCATTATCGGCAATTTTATTGGTAGCATCATTAAAGTCTTCTTTCTTGTCTTCATCTTCCTCTGCATTGTAAAATTTATCATATAAATACTCAAAAAACTTTGGCGGTGTTTCTCTAAAGTTAATATTCTCTCTGCCTATTCCGTTAAATCCGCCAACAGTATAATTTGCATCAAATATTTCTTGCTGAAATTTTTCCAAATTAGTATTAACGATTGACGGTTTATCTAGGGTTACTCCTGGATGACTCTCTAACTGCCTTGTAGATATAGCTGATCTCAATCCATTTCTGTCCGTAATATCATAAAGCTTCTTACTTCCATATTTATATTCTTCTATGTGCGGATATAATTCGTCCAACACATTTTTTATCTGTTCCAATCTACCTTTTAAAGCAGTAATTTCTTCTACATTAAAAAGTTCTGATACATTGTCAAACTCTGCCTGCGTATTTGTAGTAAATTCATCCCCCTCAGGACATTTATCTAGAGCAGTACCCCATCTAGCCTTTTTTTCCTCTAGCTCATTAATTTCATCGACAAGATCGTCTGCATCCCTTATTGCATCCTCAAGGGCATCTATAGCCATAACTAATGCAGTACGTCTATTTTGCAAATCGGATGCAAAATTACCTACATCAGTGTTTAATTTTGCTGCTTTATCAGTTAGACTATTACTTCTGCTTGATTTATAAGATTGATAACAAGAGTCAACCTTTTCAAATACTTTGACGGCCCTATCCATTGCTTGAACATATTCTTCATACTCATCAGCATCATATTTATATTCATACTCAGGATTTTCTTCTCCCCTTAAGTTCATAAGCTTCCAAAAATTCATATCTAAATTATATATGTAATCACTATATCTACTATCATTGTATTGTCTAACACACTGAGTAGCATAAAGTTTGTCTACACTATTATTATATATTGCATCAATTAAGATGATGTTAGTTTCATTAATATGTCTTAAATAACTATTAAAATTATTTATTAAAGCATCTTCATCTAAGGTCCCTGGATCATAGTCAGCCTTATTTCCATTTGAAGCATTTGTCACAGTATAACTACCATCACTTCCAGTTATATTGTGTTTAGGCTGCTCTAATTCGGGATTATTTTCATAAACATCTTTAATAAGAGTTTTATTAAAATCCTTGTATGTTGCATTTGCATTATTTAGTATACCATCAAGATCTTCTATAAACTTGTTGGTTATCCCCAATTCTTTTCCACTTGCATCTTTATTAGTGTCTAAAAACTTCATGATATCTTCAAATAAATCTTTACACTTTTTCATTACATCCGACTGTTGATCGTAATACTTTGTCTTTCTATCTACAACATCGTTCTTCTTTTCGATATTGTTAAAAGACTTGATAGATTGAATGAAACCTAAGCCCATACTTATGGGTGCTCGGTATTTCATAAACTCAACTATTTCCCTTTTTAAAACCGAAGGATTGCTAAGTTGGCTGTTTTCTATCTTCTCAGCTTGAAAGTTGGAAAAATTCACTTTCATAAAATCACTGAAATCGCCATCCGGTTTATCCTCAAAGAATCTTGACTTTAAAGAGGCCATTATTTCGTCTGTAAAACCCTCAGCTTCACCCTCTGACAATTTGCTTGCCATAATGGTTTTTTTGAAATATGCCTCTAGATTTGCAGTGAGATCCTCTTCATTCTGAGACATGGCAAAAAGGCCATATACTTCCTTAAGCAAGGAATCATAGTTTGTTAATGCCGTGTTTAAAGTCAAATCACCGGCTGACTCTGCCATTGCCTTACCTAACTTAATTCTGCTTGAATCAACCATGATGCTTGATACAGTAAGCATAGGTACAAGAATTATTACCAAAAATATTGAAACTGCACCTTTTGTTTTTGCAAAAAAATTCATAGCCCCCTAATAACCTCCGTATTACGATTTCTTCCCGAAAATGTTGAAAAAGTCTCCAACTTTTTTCATTATATCACTCATCTTTTTCTGAAGTCCTGACTGTTTAAAATAGTCCATAGCCATATCAGTATTTCGTATAAACTCTGATGAATCATTAACCGGAACTTCTGCCTTCGAATTAATAACAATGAGCGGAGGCAGTTCCATAAAAACCCATTCAAAAGGCAATTCATAACTATAATCTACTTCCACTGAAAAAGAAGAAGATAAGATATAGTTATTGTAGTTTACCTTTACTTCCGGCTCACCGTTTATTTGGGCAGCAAAAAGCCTTGAATTGTCTCCGGTTATTTTCTCAACGACATATTCTTCAATCTCCTGTTCAACACCATCTATTCCAAAGAAATACCTATAAGGCATTGGATCTTTAAAATATCCTGAATCGGGAGGTATAACACCCGATTCAGCATTTACTCCCTCGTTAACAAGCCTGGTATGAAAAGGATCTGTAATTGATTGAGCACCATTTGTTGCTGCAATCAATACAATCGAATCAATTTTTGCTCTTTCGTGCAGCGCATTGCCTAAAAAGATGAGGAAGGCAATTGTAAAAAACACAACAGGAAATACAATTGCACCTTCAACTATAGAAACAGCTGCATCTTCTTTCTTTACGAAATTTCTCAAACTGTTCATAACTTTCCTCTTATCCATTATTAAGACTTAATACAGCCTAATAATACACTATTCTGAAATAGCACCATCAGCTGTGTCGTTAATTTTGTTAAACAAACTTGTAATCAATGCAGTTACTTGCTCTTTAAACAATATTGCTAAAAGAACAGCTACACCAATTAGTACAACTATAGCAACTACGTTTACTTCTCCTCTTTCATCATTTGTAAATCTTGAAAATCTCGCTTTCAAATAAGTACTTGTTGCTAGCATTAAATTTAGCATAATACATACTTCCTTTCTTTCTTGACATTTTTTTGATCTATATTTAAGTTGGTACTTAAATAACTTAACTAAGCTCCTAAATTTGTAAATATAGGGACAACAACCATAATCAAAATTCCTATAAACATCATTGTTATTGGAATAAGCAATTTACTTGCTGCCTTTTCTCCCTCAACCCTTACATGAAACTTCTTAGTCTCCCAAGCTTCCTTACTTTGCTGTTTGAGCAATAGTGCCAATTCACTATTTCCCTTTGTTATTCCCTGAACCAAAGTTGAGGAAAACTTTTTTATCTCTGGAATTGCACATCTCATACCGAAAGCAAAGAAAGCATCTACATCCGAAACTCCGTTGTCCATTTCGTTACGTACATTTTTCATCTCATCGAACAATACACCCTTCCCGGAGTCGGCAACTTTTTGCCACGCTTCCCTTATTACCATACCTGCATTTGTGAGCAGGGCAAGCTTTGACAGTACCTCAGGAAAATCATACAACATTTGCTCTTCCCTCTTTGTAACCCTCTTGTAAACTCTATCTCCAAAATAGTAATAAGCCAATCCTGAGAACATAACAATAATAATAAACGCCCCAATTTCCAGAGTCAGACCATATACAGCAAAGGCTATAACAAGCAGTGTAAAAGCTAGCGAAATCCTTTGCGCCATTATTACACGCAAAAAGTATTCGGTATATTTTTCACCATAAATGGTTGTAACCGCCTGTCTCATTTTTCTGTCATATTTAGTGTTGTATCCATACTTGATTATTTCTAAAACTTTTGATCCTAAAGGGTATATTTCCTTTAAAGGAAATTCCTTTTTATCTAAAGGTATTACCAATTCATCATACTTCTTTGAAGATAGCAACAATATCAACCAAATAACAGAAAGTAATGTACCTATACTAAGTAACACCAGTAATTGTATTGGAATAAACATATTCTAACCCCTCACACTTTCTTTATTGATAAAACTTCTCGACCTACAAAATAAGCAATAATGAAGATAACTATAGCTATTGTTGTTGCTATTATACCTGAGGCAGAGACAAAATTCGCTGCAAATTCAGGACTCATCATCTTAATCATAGCTATAAGGCCTATGGGCATCGCAATCATTATGTATTGCTCTGTTTTGTTTGCAGTAACCATAGTTTCTATCTCCATCTCAATTTCAATCTTGTCACCGATTATTTGATGAGTAGTTTTTATTACGTCTTTAATGTTTCCACCCTTACGATAACAGGTCTCAAATACACTCCCAAAACTCTCTATGTCATTAATACCGCTTCTTTGTCCAAAATCGAGCAACAAATCTTCAAGATTCACATTATTGTTCATACTTGATAAAATCAACTCAAGTTCTTTTAAAATAAAACTGCCCTCTGCATATTGAACTTTTAAGTCATCGTAAGCACTTTTAATAGAGTCGGGGACATTTTTTCCTGCATTAAGACTTGTTGCCACGGATTCAATAAAATCCCTAAACTGCAGGTGTAAACTTCTTTTCCTCTTTTCAATTATTTGTTGTTTTCTGATTGGTAAGAAAAGCTTAGCTGCAATTACACCTGTTATAGTAGGAATGAGTATATTTAAAACATAAGTCAGGGTAGTCGGGTTGCCATCAACATCCTTCCCAATCCCCCCATAAAACAGATATCCGGTAAAAGCTCCCACCACAAAGGCCAGCAAAAAATATCCAAGTTTTTCAAATCCACTCATCTTATAGACTGAATAATCTATGAGAGCATTTGATTCATTATCGTTTTGTTGTGAATTCTTTTTCATCGTTCTTCTCCTATATTTTAATATTTATCCCTGCTAATCTTAATTTATCATCATTAACCATGGGGTTTTCGGTTCTTTTAAGTCTACCCGATACTTTTTCAAGAGTCGATTTCTCATCTTCTTCAAAAACATAAAGAGGATTTAGAATTATTTTACCGTCTTCATAACCTACTATTTCAGTTATTTCCATAGTCTTTCTACTTTTGTCTCTTAATCTTGACAAATGGATTATTATATCAACTGCCGAAGCAATCTGCTGTCTTATTGCCTCTAAGGGTAATCCCGCTGAACCACTTAACACCATTGTTTCAAGACGGGAGAGCATATCCTTTGTTGAATTAGCGTGTCCGGTTGACAGTGATCCGTCATGACCGGTATTCATAGCCTGAAGCATATCTAGTGCTTCGCCTCCTCTTACCTCTCCTACAATAATCCTCTCAGGCCTCATCCTCAACGAAGACTTTATCAAATCTCTTATGGATATCTGCCCGCTTCCTGATGAGTTGGCATTTCTGGTCTCTAAGGACACAAGATTGTCAACTCCTCTGACTTGAAGCTCCGCCGAGTCTTCTATAGTTATAATTCTCTCATCCTTAGGTATAAAGTTGGACAATGCATTTAAAAAAGTCGTCTTACCTGAACCGGTTCCTCCGCTTACAAAAATATTATATTTTGCTCTTACCAACAGCTCAAGCTTTGCAGCTAATTCTTCAGTCAACGAACCGTATTTAATCAGCTTGTCTATTGTCATTGGAGTTTTCGAAAACTTCCTTATGGTAACAATCGGTCCGTTGAGAGCAATAGGGTTAAGTACAACGTTAACACGGGAACCGTCACTAAGCCTTGTATCAACTATTGGATTGGATTGATTTACTTCCCTTCCAGCTAATGCCACAATTCTCTGAACGACATCCTCAAGCTTTCTCTGGCTTTCAAATTTTTCCTCAAGCTTTGTTAGCTTCCCACTCTTTTCGATAAAAATCTTATCTGGACCATTAATCATCACTTCAGTAATTGTGTCATCGCTTATAATTGAGTCAAGTATTCCAAGTCCACGTATTGAACTGTAGATCCTGTCAATGACACTAATTTTTTGCTCTATAGCTAAATATTGCCCGTTTAATTTTTGTATGACAATATTCTCTATTTCCTGTTCAAGCTCTTCATCTGAAAGTTTACTCAAAGGAAGATTATCATATATATAATCCCGGGTTGAATTTATAAATTCCTGTAATTGTTCATCATTCATATAAAAACACCTCAAATATTATTGTTAAAGCTGTCAAACAATTGCATCTGCGATATCTGACGTGCAACAATCAAACTTGATACACTTCCAAATTCTCCAACACAGCCTATATTGTTTATATTCGGTATATCAATATATTTACTGGAGTTATTGTTAAACTTATTATAAATTACTGAAATCTTTGACAATAGATTTAAGCGCATCTGTTTCTCAATAATTTCAAGGGTTTTATGTATCCGACCGAATTTCAAGTTTGAAACTTGAGAACCGTCCGAAACAAAAATCATTTTTTGTGAGTTCGCCATTATTTGCTTAGTAATACTGTTCATACACATATCTATGTCAATAACAACATAATCAAACAAGCCGCTGCTTCTTGTAATCTCAATGAGCTTTTGAATATCTTCACTCGTCATTTCCATTAAATCGAGAGGTATGTTACATTCACCAAAAAAGAAAACTCCACTCTTGTCTTCCTTAACCGAGCTCTCTAACTTCAATACTATATTGGATTTATTGCTTTTAATTGCAAATATCAAATCACTTAAACCCATAGAGCCTTCAGCATTAAAAAACACTCCCGGCACTCCAAACTGCTCTAAGTTAAGATATAAAACTTTTTTGCCTTTTGCAGCTAAGTTCAAACAAAAGGCTGCTGAGATAACCGACGCTCCTTCGCCTCCACTGCAAGGAAAAAAGGATATTATTTTTGTCTCACCATCTTCTCCCTGCTTAAAACCAAAAACATTCGTCTGATTTTCAGAATAAAGGTTAAGCACCGATTTATAAATTACATCGATTTTTGTATACTTACATATGGCTTTCTTGTTGTTCAATGTATCGATACTGGACGAATCTACAAAATATGCAAACTCAGTTGTCTCAGGAAGTACTTTAGCATCAAAACCAAAGGTATCCGATGCCAAAACCACATCAACTTTGTTGTTTTCTATAAAATCAAGAAAGGTTTCAATTTTTGTAAAGGCATATACTTCAAGCCTATCGCTAAAATTCGCATTAAAAGCATTAGTTAATCTGCTTATGTAGTTTGCATCGCTATCTAGTATGACAAGCTTTATTCTAATCATTTTTTTACCTCACAAATTTTAAATTTTGGTTATTCAAAAAGCATATTTTACAAAATCCTCTATAAAATATTATACAATATACTACCATTTATTACAACAATACTCCCTATTGAAGTCTAGTGTTTCAAGCTTTAAGCTGCCTATCACTTTTTTCATTTGCCTACTGTATTTATTCATTCAAGAATTATGTCAAAACTTTATTCTCTGTACAATCTCCAAACAACATATGCGTTCTTATCAGCAACAAATATATCACCTTTGTTATTAAAAGAAAGATCCACCGGTCTATCAAACCAAACATCTATACCTTCTGAAGGTTTCAGATTCTTTTCAAAGTCACCTGCCTGTCCAGATACTGTCTCAACATCAACCAGCTTTCCATCCTTCAAAACTATCCTACGTATTATATTCTGGTCAATTACATAAATAAAGTCATCCTGTGCAAGTATTTTTGTCGGAGCAAAAAACCTAGAATTTAAGCCATCTATAAAATGTCTGTCGTTTTCTCTACCTGCAAAGTATTTAAATTCCTCTTCTCCCTTTTCCCATTTATAAATCGCACCATTTTGGGAACTACATATATAAACATCATCGTTTTTGTCTATTGTTATGCTGTCTAAAAACCCTTCAATTTCTCTCATAACAAAAGTATTTTGAGCCTGCATATCCATATATATGACCTTTGTCAAATTTGTAAAATCCTCTAGCCTTTCTTGGTGTAATAAAATGTACATATTACCTAAGCTGTCAAAACCAAAATCTCCTATATTTGAAAAAGGTTCGTCTACAACATAAATACTTGAAGCTTCTTCTCCCTCGAGTTTAAAAATGCCAGTAACCATTTCTCCATCATCATTTAGCCAAGGTAAAAGAGAAAAATATACATTTTGGTTCAAGTCTGTTCTTACCACACCAACATCCATATTCATATCAATGGTACTTATAACTCCTTCTTTTATCCTTCTGAGTTTGCGGTCTGCTACATATATTTCATCCCCGGCAACAGCTATTCCTGTAGGGGCTGAAATCACTGCTTTACTTATTTCCCCATCGGGAATATCTCCATTGACATCGGTATGTTCACCAGTTCCAACATAAGGTTCGGCATGGTAACCCATTACATATTTGAGGTTGATTTGTACGTTATTTATATCGTCTAGTTTTTTATTTACTCTTACATCCATTTTTAATATTTTATCTCCATACAAACCTGTTATCTCGCATTCACCTTTATTTAAAGCATATACCTTTCCGTCTTTTACAACTGCCACTTCACTATCGGAGCTGCTCCAATCTATATCGGAGCTCTTAACACTATCATTAGAGCCGTCCGGATAGTTTATTAAAATCTTTATATCTCCTTGCTGCTGTGCCGATAATACAATTGATTTTGGATTTATATCAACTATAGCAGCTCTTTCCCTATGTAATTTTGTAAGTCCTAAGTATACCATTAATAGTGTTGTTATCGTCATTACAACGCTTAAGGAAACCAAAACCCTTTTTTTGAAACTTTGCTTTAGTGTAGTTAATTTAATATCCCTTATATTTTCCAGGTCTTCTTTCAACTCTTCTGCACTTTGATATCTTTCTGAAGGATTCTTATTTATACACTTTTGTATTACAAAGTCCAATTCCTTTGAAATATCGCTTTTGTAATCCCTAACACTTTTCACATCACCCTTTGGTACATGACCTATCAGAAGAAAGAACAAAGTCACTCCAAGACTGTACAAGTCTGTTCTCTGATCGGTAACAACACCTTCAATTAACTGTTCGGGAGCCGCAAATTCCGGTGTCCCTGCCACTACCATATCTCTTTCGTCTTTATATTCTTTGGAAATTCCAAAGTCTACAATTATAGCTCTATTGTCATCAGTTATGATTATATTTCCCGGTTTCATATCTCTATAAATTATGGGATGGGGCTTCATATTATGAAGATACTTTAGAACCTCACATAACTGCTTTACCCAATTTATAACCAACTCCTCATCAAAAGGTCCTTCATCGTGAAGCTTTTTTCTAAGATTTACACCTTCAATAAAGCTTTCAACTATATAGGTTCCTGATTCATCTTCTATAATATCAACAATCTTAGGCAAACTTATATGGTTCAGTTTTTTTAATATTTCAATCTCAGCTAAGAGATAAACTTTTTGATCCTGTCTATATATGTGTTTAACAGCCCATAAATTACCTAAATCAATATTTCTGCACAGGTAAACCCTTCCCATTGCCCCTTGACCTAGGAGACGCTCTACTTTGTATTTACCTTTAAGAATTTCACCCTCCATTTAATTCCTCTCCTATACCACTATTTAGGCTGTTCAATATCTCTATTTAAAACCTCTGTATATTGATTTTGCTGAAGCAGCACCGTGTGCTGATTTCCATTACCTGCTTCATTATTGATAACTTGATTATGTTCTTTATTAGTGTTTTTGCTTTCAGCATCAACATAGCTGAGGTTATCACTATCTACACCTTCAGTATTATCAACAGGCTGTTCGGCTTTAACCTTTGGCTTTGCATAGGAATTCTTATATGAAGCTTTTGTACTTTTTTGCTTCTTATCTGAATTCATTTTTATCAATGTAGCTACAAGAATTATATTGATAATTAATGTAACTAAGGCTATAGAGATATAGATATAATCTGTTTTCATCTACTTTTACTCCTGTTTCGCTTTTTATTTAATACAAATATAGTCAACATTACAAAAAACACACCGTATAAAAGCAATATGCTCCAGCTTTTTATCAAGTTCTCCCAACTATATTTAAAAAGCATATCCTCGCTTTTCAACATAAGAGGAGACTTGTATGGAATATTATTAATATTTACTGTAGTTCCAAGTGCGCTAGAAGCCCAACGACTTATTGCCGCATTTGAAAAGAGCTTGATAACGTACTTGGTCTTAAAAAGCATACCTGAGAAAATAATCTGAAAAACCATTACTACAGGTACAACTCCAACTGCCTGATCGTTATTTCTGACAGTAGCGGATATAAATAATCCACAAAGAGATGCTACAAAGCACGTCAAAAATACTGTCAAAAACATTTCCACTTTTATACTGCCTATAAGTGAATACTTTGGTATTGCCATCACCCTTGATAACGTCCCTACAAATAGAATACTTTGGATTAAAGACAAAATACTCAAAACAATCACTTTAGAAAAAACATAGGCTATATTATTTAAATTTGTATTTCTTTCTCTATAGTAAACTCCTGTCTCCTTCGAAACCTCCTGAAAGGAATTCAACAATCCAATCCACACCAAGGCACAGGCTATTATCAATATAATGGAGCTTGCTTCCTCATGCACCCTAAAGGATTTTCCATCGGATATACTACCGAGAAGAAAGGCTATTATAGGTGCTTGTAACAAAAGGAGAAACATTCTTATTTTGTCTCTCAGACTTAGTATAATATATCTTTGTGTCAGTACACAAAACTGCTTTAAAAGGTTACCCACGGAGGTAAAAGCTTTCGGAGAACTCCGAGTCCTCTTGCTTAAAATTGGCTTTTGTTTTCTGTAATAACCTGATTGTACAAGCTTCCTTTCCCAATAATCCGTATTTGAACTTATAAGGCTATATATTTTATAATAATCATCAACTTTAAAAAAATCTAAAGCCTGTGGCGGTGTACCAAAAAAACATAATCTCCCTTTTGGACTCACTACTGCAATTTTGTTGCACAGATCAATACAAGAAGTTGAATGAGTAGTAAAAATAACCGTTTTACCATCAAAGGAAAGCTTTTTTAAAAGCATGTTTATATTATTTTCAGTTTCAGGATCGAGACCTGATGTAGGTTCATCCAAATACAATAATTTAGGTCTTCCCAAAAGTTCTACTGCAATACTTACCCTTTTCTTTTCTCCACCACTTAAATCCCTAATTAAAGAATTCTCCTTACCCTCAAGTTGAACATCCTTCAATACTTCAACAATTTCATTGTTGATTTCAGGTTTGGTTAAGGTAGATATTCGAAGCTTGGCAGAATATTTAAGCATTTCCCCTATGGTCAAATTCTCATACAACGCATCATTCTGGGGCACATAACCTAATATATTGCGGTACACCTCATAGTTCTCATAAAGGTTATCTCCGTTCACTAAAACTGTACCTTCATTAGGTTCAGACAAACCAGAAAGAGCCTTTAAGAGCGTAGTTTTTCCGGAACCGCTTGCACCTATTATAGCGACAAGTTCCCCTGAGTTAATGTCGATACTTATGTCCTTCAATATGACTTTCATTTGTGTTTTTAGTAAAGACTTCTTAACAGTCACATCTTTTTTTAGAGATATGGCATCAACTCTGAAGCCTTTTATATAATAGTTATACAATAATGCTTTGCCATTAAAAATGAGCTTTGTATCCCCTATATATAACACATCATTCGTTTTCACCCGCTGAACAGAGGATATTTTTAAACCGTTTATGAAAATTCCATTTGTACTATCCATATCTTTTATGTAAAAGCTATCTTCCTTATGGAAGAAAACTGCATGGTTCCTTGATATTGCACTGTGGTCCAACCAAATGTCATTTGTGCTATCCCTGCCAATACGAACTTGCTTATCAGTATCTACAGGATACTCCATCCAGTTTTCTCCATAATTTTCGTCTCCAACTGAGTATATTATTGTTACACCTGACTTCAACGGTCTACTTTCATTATCAATTTTCAAAACATCGCCATTTGCAAGTGTACAATTCTTCTTCTTGACGCCATTTACATAAATACCGTTTTTACTGTTGTTGTCATATAAAACACATTTATCACCAATAACCTCAAAGTAAGCATGATACGCCGATATAATAGATGAATTTATTACTATTTCGTTATCACTGTTTCTTCCTAGTGTTATGGTCTTTTTATTTGAATCCAGTTCCACAACATCAATCTCATTTTGATGATATATAGTAAAAATATGCTTTATAAGCTTCTTATATCCTCTATTCTGCATTTGTACACCCTTCACCGTAAAAGGTCATTATATACTATTCTTCTCAAAAAGTTTGTTTTTTTAGCAAACTTTTATACTGAAAGTCTTATAGCGTAAGCGTTATAAGACACTTTTTGAGAAGATATAGTTCCTCTGTTTATCGCAGTGGAATTTACCTACTTTGTTTGCAGCTTCCACTGCGATATAACTTACAGCTTGTTAAATAATCTGTATAGGATAACTGCCGCGTCACCTCTTGTAAACGGTTGCTCGCCTACAAACTTCTGATCTCTTCTCTTAATGATAATTCCTTCTCTATTTGCCAACGCAACAAATTTTCTAGCCCACTCAGGAATGTTACTGTTATCGGCAAAGTCTAAAAATTTATCTACTTCTTTTGGGTAGTAAAAACCTTTTTCATTATTTAATACAGAAGCACAAATTGTTATTATCTCCTGTTTATTTATTATATTTTGGGGCTTAAATGTATTGTCCGGGTACCCGTTTATTATGCCTTCCTTTTTTGCTGATGCTACGAAGGGATAATACCACGCCTTTGCTTCTATATCATTAAAAGCAGCCGCTGCTTTGCTGTCGTACTTGTAAATAGCTCTAACTATAAGGGTTGCAAACTCACTTCTGTTTATTGAAGAATCCGGCTCAAATTTGCCGCTATCCTTGCCGTTTATAATACCTTTTGCAGCCATAATTTCAATCGCTTTTCTCATGGATGCATCTTTGCTACCTATATCATCAAAGCTCTTCTTGTTTTCGACAACATAATACTGTGCGCTGTTTTTACTCTTAATGCTCAAGGTATTGGTATCGGCGTTATACAAACCACCAACCGCCTCGGTATTACCATCTTCCACCTTAAACACACAGTTGTAATCACCTTCACTGCTTACTGCTGGAAACTTCAGATCAACATTGTTTTTTAGACTTTTAGCCTGACTTCCGTTTTCATTTTTGAAATTTATAGTATATTTCTTTTGCTGAGTACTTCCAATTGCCAAATTCAAAGCTTTAATTTCACTGTTCGAAGCTAAAACAACACTTTGTTGAGCGGTGACAGTTTCTTCTTCCTCTTCTACCGAAATCAGCAATTTGCTCTCTGCGTCAAATTCTTCAGATAACTTTGATGTATCGAGTGATATCCCAACTTCTCCGGTATCAAAATAAACATTATCAACTTCCTTGGCGTCTTCCGAAAGATTTTTGTTTATAACCAAATCCATATTCTTTTTGCTGGATGCATCCAAATTAATTTTTATTGTTGTATTGATTTCCCTGTTTTTTTCAATTCCACTCTTTTCAAGTACAGTCTCAATTTCCGGCACCGATTCCACAGCTTTTTTTACCTGTTCTTTAACAAGTTTGCTGTCTATATCAACTATGTCGGAAGTAACTTTAACAGTTTCAGCCGATATTTTCTTAATAGCTTCTTCTGCAAGAACAACCGATTGTTCTCTTACATTGTCGGTAGTCCTACCTTTTTCGGGTACTAATGCATAAGAGCTCTCCAAAATTTTGAGTACTTCCTTCTTATCTTTTGCCTGATCTAACTGTTTGATTGAAAAAACTCCAAGCTTAGGTTTGATGTTAGGATCAAAACATTTCTTAAAGGTCTCAAAACCTGTATAAAATGCCACAGCACTCGAACCTTCCGGCACACTAATTTTAAGTTTCCAGCCATCACTCACGGATTGGCTGCCGGAATGTGAACTACTGCTGTCAATAAGACTTCCTCTATCTGAGTATAATTCATATCCATATTTGTCCGATCCCGATTGCCTTATATATGCATAGTCTTTGCCTATGTTTTTAAACTCATAACTAAAGCCTGGAAACACAACAATTTTATGCAAAGCCGGTTCAGTAGACTGCTTAATTGTTAAACCATTTTTATATGTATCATACCCTACAGAGAAGGTAATAGCTTCTGAATAATCAGGGACAGTAACTATTAATCTCTCACCCACATCTATATACTGGCTTCCTCCACTTGAGTCATCAATACTAGGGGTTCCTGTTTTTCTATATAGAGCAGTCTCATAATAATCATGCCAGGAAGCAAATATTCTTGCCTCCGTTGAACTGTTATTTGTGAATTCATAACTCTGACCAGGCTCTATATCAACCTTATGCAATGCTTCATTGCTAAGTTTGCTCACAGTAAGACTTTTATAATCTTCATAGGGCATATAAAAGGTCTCTTCTAATGATGTAGGTAATAAAGTTAACACCAATTTATTTCCTGCTGAAATCGACTCCCCGCCATAATAAGATACATCACTATAACTAGGAGTACCGTCTTCTTTATAAACTATATAGTCATACAGTTCCATATTTTTTGCTCTTAGATATTTATCTTCAGTACTTACGTTTTTAAATTCATAAGTTTCTCCGGGCTTCACATCTAACTTATATACCCCAGGTTCGCTAACCTCAGTTGCAGTTATAAACCTGTTGAAAAGTTCGTTTGCTATATAAAATGTTACGGCCGGTGATCCTTTTGATACTGACACAATGCTTCTTCCATTTGAAGATAAAAGCACTGACCCACTTGTATCAACAGCAGTATAAGCGTATTTACTTACACCTTCATACTCTATGTAATCATAAGCTTCCTTACCATATTGCCTGACAAATTCATTCTTTGTATTTTTATTACGAAACTCATAATTGGCTCCAGGTTGAATCTCAATCTTCTTAAGTGCCTGCGAAGATGAACTTTTCATTGTAATCCTGTCACTGTCATATTCAAACGATAAGGCTTTTGATGAACTCGGTACCGTAAGTACCATTCGCCCACCTGCCGGTACATAGGCATATGTTTCTTCCATGCAGTAAGCACTATCTACCGAACCATCAGAATTATAAGAAGCCACATCGAATTTTCCATTTCCCTTTTGTATAACACTTGTTCCTGTAGAGACTTTACTGCTAAATTCAAAACTTTGACCGGGATTAATAGTTACCGTTCTATAATTTGCCGCAAAGCAAACCATAAACATTGAATTCACCACAATAGCCAGCACGAGCACAAACGATGACATTTTCTTCAAACAAACCACTCCTTGTTTAATAATCACTTTTAAATTGACACAACAATTTCATTATTTTAACAATATACATTATAGCAAAGAATAATCTCTTTTGTCACCGCTTATTAGATGATAAAAAACTCGCTTCAATTATAATTACTGCTCCAAGTTCTAATTAAGATATTGTGCCCTTCATCTATCTTACCTGGCTTAAGAGTGTATTTTTTGAATATCTGGTTTTGTGGAAGCTTGCAAGGTTTCTCTTTTAAATCAGTTCTTAACATATCAAATAAATAACCATTTCGTTTCTTTTCTTCAGAATTTATGTTTTTCACAGGCTGTGGCACATCTGTTGTGTTTGTATTAATACTTGGAAACTTGCTAAGCAAACACATAATTTTTCTATCTATATCAGTATATTCATCAATTGCTTCATTTACAAAACTACAAGACCTCGATAAATAAACGTTCGCAAAATCCAGGTCCTCATTAATTTCTTTTATAAGGCTTGAAAGTTCTAAAAATTCAGGCGTAAGACTTAACCCTATTTTTTCAAATTCGGCTTCAATCCTTTTTACTTCGCTCTTAAGTTTATGTATTTGAACAAGTATATCCTTCATCCTTTCAGGATGAAATGAAATGTTCACGATATCCACCACCTGCATACTCAATTAAAATCCGAGCTAGTGCTTTTTTGGAAAACAAAGTCATAAATAATGCTAAACACACTCTTACCATTTATAAAGCCCCGCACGATCTCCAACCATCAATTTGCTACGGGGCTTTAGTTTTTTTACGTTCTTGATCTTTTAAGTAATCTTGATATCGCCTTTCAGCCGCATCATCTTCTCTTTTGATGTCTGATGCAGCATCCGATATCTTATTTGCAAGATCGGTTATTTTTTTTGCGGTATTACTAATATCTATAATCATTGTACCGCATTGTGTCTTAAATGCATTTGCTGCATCCCCACTCCAAACTTTCATTGTACTTTTTAGCACATCATCAAGATCTTGAGATACTTTGTTTGTATCTGTTGATAATCCTTTTATTTGCGAAACCTGATTCATAACTTGACTGTAATTTATTCGCCTTTTTGGTGGAAGCATGCTTTCTCCTCCCCGTCTCTAATTTTCTTGTCTTTCATGTTTTCAATTATATATACATTTTTTTTGCATTACAATAATTTCTGACGAAATGCATGTTTCATGGGATGAAATGCAGAAATCTGGTATTTTCTTGAATTTAGCTATAGGTACTAATCACTATCACCAAAGACTTACAAAAATTTGTTACAACTATCTCTTAACCAACTAAAAAACACTTCTAAAAGTTATCCTAACGCTTAAATAAGCAACAGCTTTCCCCCATCTATAACCCCAGCTTTTTCTATTGTGCTGTTATTGGGAAGTACCTTTTCATCGTCATAGGAACAAAGCATCACATTCTCCTTCGATGCCCTTAATCCTTCCATCTCTAAAACGGCCTGCGCAATGAGCTCAGCAGCCACTCCGACTTTCATAACGGAAGGTAGCAGAAATTCGTAATTTTTACCTGTAGCAGGAACTGTAACCTCAACAAAAATCTTATCCATTTACCCCATCTCCTTTTCTTGCAGCTGAGCTATATAGATGTTTAAGACTTAAAACCATCTTTTCAATTTCTTTTAAGGCAGCTTCAGAGCTAACTGTGCTTAAGGTAATGATTTTTTCTTCCTCTTCTTCTTTTCCAAGGTTTGAAACGTCCACCCTCCAAAGATAATTACAACCGCTATAATAGGAGTAGCTAATTACATCACTCATATTATCATAATCTATAAGCATCACCAAAAGTGACGTACAAAGTTCCTTAGTCTTTACAGCTCCTATAAAATCTTCTGCACCGACTTCATTGCATCCAAGATTCCTCATCAAGTCAATTGCTGCAGTTGTTTCATCCTTTTCAACAAAGCTGTTGAGCTTTTCAAAATCCGTCACATGAATATCAAAACTTAAATTTTCTCCTGCATAATCCTTCTCAGTAACAAAACACTCCAACAAATTAGCTGCCACCTTTTCAATGCTAACTAAAGGTGTCATCACATATTTGTTTTTGCTAAGTCTGTCTCTATCCAGTTCAACAGCTATCTCTTTAGTAATATATATATTCCTCATATGTACACAATCATTATCTTCTATCCTTACAGTCCTTAAGAACACTTTAGGATTACAACATGCAACAATCAAACTAAACAAATCATTATCCATTGTTACAGAGTTATCAAAATCAACTTCTATATATTTTTTTGTTTCCAACTGATCTTTGGCCTTATCCCATTCCTCTGAGATTTCCTTATCACTCATTTGAAAGCTGTTGTCTTCAATTCCATACATCTCTTCTGCACCTGTTAATGCAGCAAGGAACACAAGCTCCTTCTGGGTCAAAACATAGCCCGCTTCGCCTATTACACTCATTACATCCACACTCCTATCTAAAAACATTTATTTTCTCTTTAATTGTCGGTTTAAACGTACGTGATATGTCTACATCTACACCGTTTGTCATTGTTATCTTCATGTCAGAAAAACAAACCTTTACCACTTTATCACGGTTTACGATAAAGCTTTTGTGGCACCTTACAAACTTTTCCCCCAACTTTTCCTCTAAAGCTGACAAACTGTCATAGTATCCTATCCTCTGATTGGAAGTGTGAACATAAACCTTTTTCTGAAAAGCTTCCAAATATACTATATCATCGTAGTCAACTCTATGTATTTCTGCACCTATATTTATATTCAAAACAGCTTCACTGTCACCGTAGAAATTTAGATAATCCCTGTACACATCTCCTACAACTATTTCGAATTTTTCAACTTCATTAGAGTCTTGTTGTTTGACCAAAAACCCTGACGGCCTTATCAGACCTGCCATAACTTTATATATATTTTCGCTATGTGATGTACAAAAAACAATATAGGACTCACGGTCTTTTGCCCTTATCCCCTTTGCCAGCTCAATTCCATCCATTTCAGGGGGTGAAAATACCGTTTCCAACATAAAAAGTGTTATGCCTTCTTCCCTAGATAAATAGTGTAATACCTTTCCAGGTAAAGAAGTTGCGATGACAATTTTCATATTGTATCTGTTTTTGTCAACTGTGTTCATAATCAACTTTTGCATAAGTTGAAGATAAACATCATCATCATCACACAAGACAACTTTTAACAAACGCCTTCCACCTCCAACAAAGCTTATTCTCAGGCAATTGGTGTCTTTATAACGGTATAGTCATTCTTTTCAATCAAATAACCCATGCCTGTATCATATTGACAACTTCTTTGCTGATAACCCATATTCACACTAAAAATAATCTGGTCGTCTATACTTCCTCCAAGCAAAATTCCGCTCTTTCCGCCAAATACTGAACTATATAAAGGTTGACCTACAAAGGTTTTGATCTTTTCCGGATCTCCTGTAAATACAAAATATACTTCAAGTCCGCTTCCGCCACTCATTAAATTTTCCATATAACTCAAAGCAGTTTCGGAGATCATTTTGAAGAAACTGTCAAAATCATCTATAAGCACCAAAATTCTTGGATACTTTCGCATGTATTCATATTCACTTTGAGTATTTTCACTTTGCCTAAATGCTTTTAAATCTTTGTGCCTTGACTGCATTTCCTTAACAAGAGGATTTATAAAGCTATCAAAACTCTCTGCGTCACAAATATAATCATCAGCACCATATTTTGTACAGAATCTTTCAAAGTCACCTTGACCATTATCTACTACATAAACCTTCCAATCAAACCTCGCCTTAACAATTCTCAGTAACATTTTAAGGAAATTGGTTTTTCCACCCTGATAAAAGCCCAATATTGAATAGGTAAAGTTTTTTCCTAAATCTATTGAAACAATTTCAGCTTCATTTATATCATATCCTATTGGAATTAACTCCTGTTCAATAAGCATTTTTCCGTCATCACTGTCAAGAATAATGTCAACAGTAACTTCTTCAGGTACAAAAGGTATAGGTTTTGCACTACGCCCCTTCCAATTTGCTTTCATTTCTTTAAACAATTCTCTTAACTCAGAAACCCTCTCACCTTCGTTTACAGAACTACCTGCAAGTGCTGTCTGATATTCCAAAACAGCATCAAGCTTAGCCAAACCTCTTCCTTTAACATTTTCGGGCTCTAAGCCGTCAGTATTACCTACAACCGACGAATACTCATATTTATCATTTAATTGCAGAGCATACATCAGTTTGATGTTCTGACTTACTCTATACCTCATAGAACTTGTATTTGTTGTGGTAATTATCAAGTAAACACCATAATTTCCACCCTCACGAGATATAGTTACAATAGTGTTTTCAGAATCAGGATAAAGCTCTGAAAAGGCCGAGTAATTATCTATTATTACAACCATTGCAGGTTCCTTTTTGCCTGAAATCTGCATGTATGCTTGTAATGAACCCACTCCATACTCTGCAAACTTTCTCTTTCTGATTTCCAGCTCTTTTGAAAGCAATTTAAATAGTTTATCCAACTTATCGGCATCATCGGAGAACAGAACTCCACCTGTGTGGGGCAATTCGTTATAATACCCCATTGTCCGACCTCCAAAGTCAAGGAAATAAAGGTTTAAAAGCTCCGGTGAATAGGATTTTACAAGGGAGTATACAAGCGTCTGCAGGAAGGTAGTTTTTCCTGTACCCGGTGCTCCATATAGTAAAATATGGCCTTCTGACCCTATATCAACTTTTAACAAATCCTGTCTCTGGTTTTTAGGATCATCATATATTCCTATATAAGCACACATCCAGTGGTCAAGCGGCTTCCATTCCTGTCCATCCCAGCCCTTCTCATCCACCAATTTGTCATAGAATACAACCTCCTCTAAAGGCTCTAACCAAAGCTTCAAAGGTTTGATATTATCTTTTACCGAAATATCGGAAATATAGTCCACAACGGCTGAAAGTTGGGTACTTGAACTCTTGACTGCTTCAGTTTTTACCGCTACAGTTTTTATAGCTCTTCCTGAACCGTCAATCAACATAACCTGCTTGTCACCGTCGTTTTCAATCTTGTCGGTTGGCACATAGGGTGCTCCACTCCATCCGGACTGTACCAATTCAAATATCTCATCGTTTCCAACCTGCACATAGCATCTTCCGGCTTGGGTAATATATGCTGCTTCCTGTCTCTTTAGCATTTCGTTACTGTCAGCCTTGTCTAATACCTTAAGACAGATTCTAAACCTTGTATTACTCCATATTTGGTCGTCAACAACACCGGAAGGCTTTTGAGTAGCCAAAATCAGATGTACACCAAGACTTCTTCCTATTCTCGCAGTACTGACAAGCTCATTCATAAATTCAGGCTGTTGGGATTTAAGCTCTGCGAACTCGTCAGAAACTATTACAAGGTGTGGCAACGGTTCTTTTGCCTTATTCTCCTTGTACAGCTGCTGATATTTATCTATATGATTAACTCCGTATTCTGCAAAAATTCTCTGCCTGCGTTTAAGCTCACTCTGAAGGGACACCAATGATCTTCTTATCTGGCTTCCTCCAAGGTTGGTAATAGTCCCGGATATGTGAGGCAGCCCAATAAAGCAGTTGGCCATACCTCCACCTTTATAGTCAATCAATATGAAAGACACATCGTAGGGGTGATAATTTATAGCCATCGATAGTATTAAGGATTGTATAAATTCACTTTTACCCGAACCGGTCATTCCCGCTATAAGTCCGTGAGGACCATGATATTTTTCATGGATATTGATGAAAAACTGAGTATCTCCGGCTTTTATACCTAACGGAGCCTCTAAAGAACGGTAGGACAAATTTTCCCTCCATCTTCTCTTTATCTCTAAATGCTCAATTCTACCTACTTTGTACATTTCAAGAAAAGTAAGCATTGAAGGCAGCGACATAGCCGATGCCAGTTCTTTAACCTTTATACCCGCTAGCGAACATGAAAAGGAATCCAAATCTCTAACACTGATTGGATCTGCTTTAAACTCAATAAGCCCATCTTCGGGATTATCCCTGTGATATAGAGTACTCTCCGTCTCATTACATTGAACAAAGGAGTTACATTCTTTAGGAAGCATGTTCAATTTTTCATAGGCAAACACCGTAGTTACTCCCAAAGCAACAGAACCGCTGGTCAAATACCTCATAACAGGCTCATTTTCAGCCAATTCCGGATCAGCAATAAACACTACAAAATGCGGCAAAAACATTTTTCTTTCATTTGAATTTTCTTTAAGACTTTCCTCTCTATCACCTAAAACCTCATTGAGATAGTGGAATACATCTCTTGCTTCATCACGGGAAGACGCAATAAAACGAATTGCCTTTTCCGGACCCCAAACGTGAGGAAGCCGCTTTATCCAGTTCCATTTTTCTGCTTCGTTCTTTCCATAAATGCAAACCAGCTTTACTTCATCATAGCTGTGTAGCGAAGATATTTGAACAATCATAGACATCACTATATCCATGATTGTCTTTCTCTCTCCGATTACACCCAACATATTGTTTTCAAAAAGAGAAACGGTTATTGGTATATTCGGAACGGTTATAAAATCTTTATTTATATCGTTCAATTCATCCATTAACGGGTCATCTTCCATAGTAAAGTGTTCCGGCGGAATAGCCACATTAATAAGAGAAGGTCTTGTTCCAACTCCAAGTCTTAGCTCTAAAAAGTCCTTGTTTGAAGGCATACGCTCCCAAAGTCTTCTGTCTTTATTTACAGCACGGTTTATCAGAACTGTAGGTTCAGGATAATTACCCGACAAAATTTTTCTGTTGCGGTCAATACGCTCCTCAAGCTTTGCGTACACTTTTTGCATATACTGTCTGTATCTTTTAACTCTCTTCTTTTCGTCTCTCTCTTTTGTTTTCTTCTGATAACGTCTTGTCAGAATAGGCCATAAAACTATTCCCACAAGCATACACCCCGTCATAAATGCCCCTGGAATGACCATGCTTGGATTATTTCTGCTTGAATTGATAGTAAACATAGTGCTTACCATCATACCTATTCCCATTAAAAAAGAAGGTCCCATGGTTAATATAAGAGGCTGTTCCTTAGCTGTATTAGGTGCCGGTGGTGCATCAATATTTATCTGACCATCATCAAGTTTTTTAATAATCCTTGGAGAACGCTGAAAATATGACTTGTTTTTAGCCTTTCCTGTAGCATTGCCACCATCGGTTTGCTGATCTAATACTTCCAAATGCTTATTAAGGTTGCAATTTTGAAGCCCTTTTGGCCTATTGATTGCAATGAAGTTGCTAAAATATACAATTTTGAGCCCCATAATATTTATTGTATCCCCAAAGTTCAAAACCTTTGACTGCGTCTTCCTGCCGTTAACAAATACCAAATTATTCCCATTAGCCTTAATCTCAGCTTTTCCCGATTCCAAGTCAATTACGGCATGATTTTCGGAAACATTTGTCCCTTTGTAGATAATTGAATTATCACCCATAAAACCAATTTTTATATTCCGAACTCCAAGGGAGTACTTATCAAAGGACACCGAAGCAAATTCAGCCTCATCGACATATATAACTGCTCCACATTTTCCATCCATTGATGCAACATTTATAACATCTCCGGCAACAAGCTGTCTATCAAAAACAGCTTGTCCATTGACCTTAATATTTATATCTTCCATTTCACGAAGTGACCAGTGACCACTGTCGGCATATATAGGTACTAAATAAATCGACTCAGATTCAACCACTTCAGGATTAATGTCGACGGTAACTATTCCTTCTAAAGAATTGGGAAGTTGATACTCCTTAAAAGTTTCTCCGCTTAATACATAAAGAATTAAATTACTCACTAATTTCGTTCCCCCTTGAAATCTATGTTAATTAATACAAATCCTCTATATGATCTAATATACTCCCTTAAAATAATTCTTTATCTGAAAAAATACATTGCTGTTGCTAAACAAATACGCAAGCAACGTCAACGCAAGTGCAACTATAACAACTACAACCAAGAATTTCAAAAAGCCCATATACTTTTTGACCTCGGCACTTATATCAGGTCTTTGATTAGTTTGGGCATTTTTTTGTTTTATTTTTTCCATAAGTATTGGCTTATGGTATAGTTTTATCTCTTTTTTTTTTAAAACCGACTTTAGAAAGCCTTCGTTTTCATCGTTATCATTTATCTGTGGAAGTACATTTCTAAGCATTCCGGCAAATACCTTTGAACACTCCTCACTGTCTTCAAAAGGCTGTGGATTGTAAGGTGCCTGAAAACAAGGAAGCGAATTCATACTAGACTTCACCAACTCAAACATTGCATTGTTGGAAAAGGTAAAATAATATCTATTTTTAAAATTCTTATCATCCGACTCAATCAATTCTTCCAATTCATTAAGTTCCCAATCCTTAACCCCACTTACAATAATTCTCTCCTGAGCCCTTTTGAACTCAGCTATATTGCATTTGCTGTATACCCCCATGTCAAGAATTATATAGCTATAGTCATCAAGAGTTAAATCGGATACCGACATTGCAGGGTCAAAGGGATAAAAGTCTATTCCCGCAAGGGAAAACATATTTTTTTTCTCAACGACATTGTCATAGGCGTTCTTTATACAGTCAAAGGTAAAACTGTTATGCATTTCAACAACTGCTACACCATGCCTGTTATCCATCAAAAACTTTGCAATGGATATGGCAGTATGTGTTGTCCCAATTCTGCTCATAGTGCCTACAACAGCTATTACCACTGTACCTAATATTTTGTCTTTTTCGATAGTTTTCGTTTGAGTATTAGCAGACTTCCCATACCCTTTCTCAATAAACTCTTGTTCCTTCTCTTTCTGCCTTGCAAAGCCTTCATCCCATTTGACAGCTTTTGCATATGTAGATGGATTTTCAAAAAGTTCAACCAGCAGAGGAGTTATGTTCTTTTCCTCATTTTCCTTCTGACCGATAATATCGTAAATGCCCATTGAGATAAGGTTACTTATGACTTCATTACCGGAAAACTTCTGAGGTGCTATAATAAAGACTCTTAAAGTCTCTTTGCTCAGCATAATTTTCCTTATTGCCTGAGGCAATCGTCTATAATCCTCAAGACATGAAATATCAACAATAAGACAGTCTATATCTAAAGCGTTTAATCTTTCTACTTCACCTAAAATATCTATATCTCTGTCTATTTTCTTATATGCAATCTCTCTATTAACTTTTCTTAATGCTTCATCGATATTAATCCAATACTCCGGCCCCGAAATAATTGCAACCAATTTGATCAACCCTTCTATAAATAGTAGTTACATTATATACTTACTAAATTATAACGTAAACTTTAATTAACATCAATTGATATATACAACAATATTCAACATCAAAATTTGTAATATTATAGTTTATAACGAGTAGTGAAGGGTAATGGGAACTAAAACAAGTTTGCTGTGTCAAACTGCTCTGAATCAAATAGAATTATTGCCCGACTAAGAGTGCATCCTACAGAACTCAAATGAAAGGGGTGTTATTTTATGAAATCTCAAATGACAAAAAAGTTGATGAGAAAAAAGCTTATGACAGAGAAGGCTATGATAGAGAAGGCTCCGAAAGAGAAGGCTATGACAGATATTGATGTAACTAGAACGGAGATATATCTAATTTTTTGAATGCTTGCTAAAATATAATTTAACGAGCTTTGTAACTTAAATATTGATAGGCTATTTTTAAAATAGCCTATCAATAGAAAAAAAGTTGCACTTTTCATTATATAAAGAAAACTAATTTTTCAGCATTACTTTTTCTCAGATTCTTATATTGCTGCAATACTATTAATTGCTACCATCGCTTTATAACCGAAAAAAGGTGTACATTGAATAATATAAAAACAGGAATCGACTGGAATTAAAAGCTTTTTTAACCATACTTTCCAGATCATGAAAATTCAATTTATAAATATCATATTGCTTATTTGAATATTTACCTTCATCTCAATAAACTGTCCTGAGGCATCATCATATATATATAGAATTTTCTTTCCTTTCAACGGTGACTTATCATCTCTTTCGTAAGCATATACCAGATAAAAGCTGCCTTTTGCCTTGATTAGGTTGATAACCTCAGTATTGCTTTTAATATTTATTTCTTTATCACCTGTGAACTTGTAAAGATCATAAAGCTTTGTACTAGAGTCATAACCGCTGACAAAGAGTACTTCCTGTATCTTGTTCCAGTACTTGACTTCACAATTGCTCAATAGTTCGTTAAACCCATTGCCGAAAGAATAAAGTTTGCTTCTTTTTATATCCGCCTCATACCCTGAAAAGACCAGGCTGTCGTTTATGCATTCCCAATTTTTCATTTCCATGTCAACTGCCAGATTCCGAAACTCATCCTTTTCGAATATCAAAAGGGTAGGTCTCTGCTTTTCGGTAATCCTGCTTTTATCCTTTATATCAAAGAATATTTTATCGTTTATGCTCAACGTCTTTTTTATTGAAAGAACATCCAATGTTTGTACCAGCTTTTCACCATTATATACAAAAAGCGTGGCATCAGTGAAAGTATTGCCGGTTTTTTTAGAACCAAGGACTATGAGCTTGTCATTTTCATTTCTGAACTCGGTAAGCTTAAACAGCTCGATAAAACGATTGTTTTTAATACTATCCTCAAATTCGAGAACAAATTGCGGATCAAGAACGCCAGAGGTCAAATATCTTCCCGACCTTTCATCGAAAGTATGGAGTTTTCCGTCAATAACACCAATATACAACTTATCTTTATAGGTCATCAACTTATTTACTTTGTACTTTATGAAGGATTTCGAATCAATAGGAAATTCTACTTCCCTTACCTGTTTGTTTTCAATTATATTTAATGAGCTGTTTACAACCGCATATAACTTTCCGTTATATATAGCAATATCATTTATATTAACCGGAATGTCTTCATGTATAATCTGAAAACTTGAAGCGTCTGTATCTTGTCCATCAAAAGATGCAAGTGGTTTTTTGTTTCCCTCCTGCATTGCACCGGTCATATATAATGTATCCTCATGGACAATACTGTCTTTAATTATGAACCCTTCACAGATTATAGATGGTTTCCATGGCGTGGATGCGTTTTTATCAAAGGCAAGCAGATAATAATTCCTGTTATTGTCATATTTATTGATGAGTAGTTTATCATTAAAGTCAATATGTTTTCCTACATAGAAATTGTCTTCAACCATAATAAGTTTTTCTCCGTCAAACCTGTAAAGCTTGTTGAATTTCTGATTTCTGTCGTATCCGTGGATTATAAGATTATTATTGTACTCAAAGGTTTCCTCAATATCGAAATCGTCGATCAGAATATTAAAGTCGTCATTTTTGAATTCAACAAAGTTGTTTTTGCTTGTTTCTATATCAAACATTGTAATTAGTATTTTTCCCTTATACGAGTACCAGTTGACTATTTCTTTGTTTACCATAGGTATTACTCTGAATTCATTTCCATCATATATGTAAAGCTTATTATTGTTCTTTGGATCTTTTTCGTAAAATAAAACTGCTCCGGTATCATATTTCCCAACCCTTGTAATATATATGGTTTTGGTTTTATCATCCCAGACTACGTTTGCTCCGGCGTTTTCTGAGACAAACCTTAGCGGAACTACTGTTCTCCCATCAACAATTTTTGGAGCGACAGCCATTTGCAAAGGTTCATCGTTAACAAATGCTGTTTTATCGTTTATCTTTAACTTAATTGTGCTATTTTTACGAAAGGCAGTAATAGTCGAATCATTGCTGTTCCATTCAATTTCATAGCCAAGCTCTTCTAAAATTGCCCTGAAGGGAACCTGTGCATTTCCGTCTTCAAGAAAAGGCGCAGCGTCAAGGGATTTTTTCAAACTCTTTGAATAGTAAGATTTTGAATTGATAGTAAACGACAGATCAACAAAATCTGAGCTAATTACCTCAGAAAATGAATATTCTGTATGTAAAACTGTTGCAAAAATTACCCCAAAGAGTAAAAATAGAGCTTTTCTGATATCAAAAATTCTTAAACCTGTTTTATAAGACTTCATTGATTTCACCTCTTTAAAATTTTACATACAGTATTAACGGTACAATCCCCCATCATGGAAACTTTCAAGCCTCCAAAAATAGTAACATTATTTTGCCATACAAAAAATGTAAATCAATTTTTTAGAAATGTCAATTAACCAGTTGTTTTTTTGGAATAACCTTACACCCTTCTAGAAAAATATTTTAGAACTACTAAAAACACATTATACTTCATTAATATTTTATCATTTTAAGTCCAAGGTTTTAAATAGGCATAAAGAATCTTATATGTAGTAACAATGAATCATATTTTTATCATAAGTTTATCTATAATTATGAAATTTTCCCTCACCTCAATCAATGTGTTTGTTCTCCAATCTGACCGTTATGGTGGTATTCCATTTGAAATCGTTCGTAAAGATGATTTTCCAATGGTAAACTCTTCCTACAACTGACACCTTTTTTAATGTTCAACTTTACATTATTGACTTTTTTTCTAATTATTGCTAGTTTGGTATTCGTATCTAATTTTTTTCACTTTCAATTCATATATTATTCCATTATTTGGTTCAGTAATTTTGTTAATGTTTAGTTTAACATCCTTTTGGATTACATCTTCAAAAAGAAAATTTCCCATATAACTCACCTGTGTAGCTTCAGGTTTGAAAAAAAACAAATTATCAACAGATTGTATATGAACTGAGTTATCACTATCATGAATGTTATTAGTATTTGTTATTTGCAATTTCTCTTGCTTCCGTTTTTATATTATCAGAATTCTCACCATTACTTGGTAAGTCTAAATTTTTACTACCATTAACAAATAAAAAACCAAACATTAACATTATTGCTATATATTTTGTCATAAACCTAGTCCTCTATTTCTATAAATTAGCAATTTTCACTCTTGTCATTCTAAAGGTTCTTTTTTCTGTTCCATTCCATTTTGTAATTTTTGAAGCCGATTTTCTTATTGAGTAAGCTTAAAACTATTGATAATATCATCTATATCCTGCAACATATTAAAGAACTCTTTTGACTCTTTGCTTGTTGAATCTAAATATGGCATATCGGATGATTGGCTCACTACAAAAACTTTTCCATTTTTTACACCTAGCTTCTTGTATGGAAACTCATCTCCTACATTTTCAACCCATTTATTCCATTCTTCTTCAGTACCAAACTGTGAAATTGAAAAAAAATCACCTTTTGTCTCTAAATTTACATTATGATAGATTACAATACCTTTATCAGTTTCATTAACGATGTATTTTCCTTGCCAAGTATTAGGAATTCCTAAAGAAAAACCAAACTTATTATTTGTATAAGTTAGATATGAATCTCCATTATTTACAGGAATACTAACCTTTGTAGGCCTTTCTTTGTTTTCAGTGCTTCCAATTCCCAACTCTCCTGAATTATTACTTCCCCAAGTCCATACATCACCATCTTTTGAGACCGCTATTGAATGTGCATCTCCTGCACAAATATCTTCTATATTAGAAAGTTCTTCAACTTCATAAGGCTCTTCCCAATCACTTGTGTTACCTTTTCCTATTTCTCCATATGTGTTCCTTCCCCATGCCCACACCTTTCCATATGAATCTAATGCAAGATAGTGTAACGCTCCTGAACTTATCTTTTTAATATTCTTCAAACCAACAACTTGTTTGACTGATTCATCATTTCCCCAAGTCCACACTGTACCATCCTTTTTCAATGCCACAGCATATTGACCAGCTGATATTTGGACGATGCCATCCAATCCCAATACTTGTGTTGGAATAGTTATTGCCTCTTCATCAGAACCAACGCATAGATTTGTCAGCTTATTTCTGCCCCAAGCCCATACCGTACCATCATTTTTTAACGCTAAATTGAACTGAATTCCTGCTGCAATATCTATAACATTAGTTAAATTTTTTACAATAACAGGCTCACCTTTCTCCCTGTTTTTCTCGTCATACGTATAATCAAGCATACCATCATATTTCAGGATGCCTTTTGTCCCATCTCCACACTCTCCATAAAGATTGCTGCCACTAGTTAAAACAGTTCCATCCCTCTTAAGTGCAATTAAATCGCCGTCAACCTTGACTAAATCATCAAATCCCTTGATTTTTTTTGGTAAGCCATCATTATCTGAGGAATCCAATGCCCACAAAGTACCGTCTTGTTTTATTACAAATGTTCTTACACTGCCCCCAGATAAAAATTTGCATTTTTCAAAAACAACAACCTTAACAGGCGTTGATATATTACTAGTGTCCGCAATTCCCAATTCTCCGAAGCTATTACTCCCCCAACCCCACGCTGTTCCATCATCAGCAAGCACAAAAGTATTATGACCTCCAGAGCTTAATGAACTTATACCAGTACCAATTTTTAATGAGTTATCAGTACCTTCTTTTATTATATTATCTTTCTTAGGCGTTACCTCAGTAGAATTCGATTGCTCTAATTTTGGCGTATTATCAACCTTCTCAGAAGAAATGCTTTTATCACAACCAGCTATTAACAACACTAACGAAAGAATAATTAGGAACCTTTTCATGTTTAAACCTCCAATTAAATAGTAAAACTCTATATACGTTATCTTAAATGCTATTTAAAATCGCTAAAAACTGGAATTTTAAAAATAATTTTATGTTCTGCCTCATCTGATAAACGATTACGAATGCTATTACATTCACTTGTAGATGGTGCTTCAATATTAGTTTGATACTGATGATAAAATTGCCCATCAGCAACATTGAATTTCATACTATATAATGTATCCTGACCTCTATTAATATAGTTATTACTACATACCTTTACCATGCCTTTAATTGCTTTATTAGAATCTGTCCAAGCATCATCATACTTTCCATCATTATTGGGATCTAAAGCATATATTGCACCTTTAAAAATAGCATCTTTTCCATCATTACAACCTATAGCACCAAAATTGAAAACAGTAACATCATAATCAGGTGTGTATCTTGTAACCGTTTTACCATTTATTTTTACCGTATATTTTGTATTTGCTTTAAGTATATATCCATTTCCTTTGTTTACTAGCGGGTAAGTCCCTGCACCAGTTTCATTTTTTGATTTTGATGCTAATGTATATGGATCCATATTTCCGCTTTTTGCAGCATTATAGAACTCTTCGGCATAAGGCAGCAAAACAGAGCCTTTAAACATTTGTTTGACACCTTCTAGCGTTTGTATGTTCGGATCAAATCCATCTAGCTTAAATGCCCAAATTAGGTTTTCGTTCATATAATATCTCGGATCTCCTAGCTTTCTTATTGCATCTTCACTGACTCGCCTATAATTTTTCCCATCTAATACAGCTGATGGATTTCCATTCTCATCATACCACCAATACTTAGAATTATTGGATGTATTATAGCCAGTCTTTCTACCTCCAGTGATATCACTAAATTGTTTCTTTACAAAGCTTTCAAATGTTGAACTTCCATCTGAAGCTGCAACATCATAAAAATAAAATTCCCAATTTGGGTGCTCGGTCTTTAAAGCACTAATATAACTTTTATACCCTGTAGGTATAGTTGTATATGTACCTTTTAAACCTATTATTTCCCCTACATCCACTTTAGGTATATAATCATTTTTATCACTAACATCAATAGATTCCTTTTCTTTATTATCTAAAGCACTTTGAACAGGTATTCTAATAACCTGACCAACATTTATCAAATTTATATTGAGTATACCGTTAAATTCTGCTAGTTCTTTAACCGACATTCCAAATTCCTTTGCAATTTTGCTTAATGTATCTCCACCTTTTACCTTATACTCCTTAATTCTAGTCTGATTGTGTATATCAATCCCTGAAACACTTTCAGATATCTTTTCTTTAGAGATTGAATGTATATCATCGTCTTGTATTATGCGCCTAATATCACTAATGCTTTTCTTCACTTCAATCAAAGTTCCTATTTTGACATTTTGTGTTGTTTTAGTTTTACTAATTGCATTTGGATTTTTATTAGAACCTGACTCATGTACAAACTTTCCATCACCAATATAAATTCCTACATGGTCTGTTTCACCATCGCTATCCCAATCAAATATTATTAAATCACCGGGTTCTATATTATCATATTCTACATGTTCTCCAACTTTAATTTGAGCTGATGTATTTAGCCCAATATCTATGCCTAATACGGTCTTATAAATTGAAGAAGTAAAATCCGCACAATCCATATAAGGTGGTGGGTTATTTTTATCAAGTACTCGCTGGCCTAGAACTACTGAGTCTAGACAATACGGTATTTTCCCAACCCAATACACAGCCTCATCAACAATTTTCTTTCTCTTGCTTATAGCATCTTGAATATGATTCTCTTTATCAACAGTAACACTTGAATTCATCTTTTCGTCAAAAACCAAAGTAGCTTCATCATGAGTAAATAAATGATCCCAAGTAGTTTTTCCAACTTTACCTTCATATTCTCCAAAGTTCCATAAACCATAATGTTCTTTATATTCATTTACTGCTGCCAAGGTCTTCTTCCCAAATAAACCATCAACAACTAATTTTTCTTTTATAACACCAGACTCATTTAGTTTCTTTTGCAGCAATAAGACTTCCTCTTTGCATTTACTAGGATCATACGACAATATTTCACTTAATTCCGGTATATCTGGATTCTTCACTTCAACCGGCATTATCTCTTCATTGTTTAGAGTAATACCTTTCTGTTCATAATATTTTTTTATTTGGCCTAGCACTATAATAGATCCTATTGGCGATCCAAAAACACCCATTCCAATAATTACTTTTAGAATAGCCTCTGCTTTATTCCCTATTGACTTTAACTTGCTAAACGTGTCTGTAACTACATTTCCACCGGATTTCTTCTGACTTATTTTATCCAAGTCACTCTTAATCTTTTTTTCTGCATCCTCATATGACTTTGCAACATCTGAAAGAAAACTCGCTATATTATTTAGGTTTCTTTCATTTTTATCTACATCTTCACACACCTTCTTAAATTCTCCATTAATATTTCTTTCACACTTTATGTCGTAATCTAATGATTCTTTTATAGTTTGGAGATTATTCTCTATTGCAGCTATCTTTTGAGATAGCTTTTTTATATCAGATTCATAACGTCGCAATGCTTCATTCTTTACTGCTATCGACATAATTTATCCTCCTAGTTCTTTTAAATCGTTTCCACATATTATATTTTATTAGCATATGCAAATCAATGATTTCTGACAAAATGCACATTTGATGGAATGAAATGCAAATATTTAGTATCCATTACCTTTGAAAAGAATGCAAAAAGGTAGGGATTTAATCCCTACCCCTTAACCTGTCTATCTCTAGTTCGTTCCGCCTGATGAATAATCATCTAATGATTTCTTGTCGGTGTAATAGAAAATGACATCTCCATCCTTAAGTGAAAACTGCTTTCCTGAACTATCGCTTTTGGTATAATTAAAGCCTTCCATTTTCCACATATTGGCGTTTGGATTATTCCAATAGCTCAACTGAGGATTTGCAATATCTGCATTTTTTAATGTTTCTATTTCGAAATTCACTATAATATAGCCATCCTTTAGCCAAAATCCCTCTTTACCATTAGGAACAGAAGTACCTAGTGCATTTCCAACATTATAACCCTTAGGACACGCAAACGTATTGTCTGGTATCCAGTACTCACCATACCATTTTTGTACCGACTTTTTAACCCTATCTGCATCCACACCTGCAGGAATATTTGATGTATTCCCTATAAAAGTTCTCAAAGGCTTTGTGAGAATAATATCTCCAAAAGAACCCATCTTTGCCTTCTGATTTGTAAATTCATTTTTTGTTATACCAAGAATCCTACTTGTGTCTTTTAGCTCTTCGTCGGGTACATTACGGTAAGGTTCTCCTAATACTATATTTCTGATACTACTTATATCAGTTTTGCTTCCAACCTTAATTACTTTGTTTATTCCATTGACCTTTTCTGTATACCACAGGTCAACTTCCTGCTTTCCTGTTCCGTCTTTTTTTACATAGTAAAATGTCGGTTTTATACGCACACAGTCTTTATCATTGAAGTAATTACCTATCGTAGTAAGGTCATACTTGATTTTATAACCTTTCTTTATTACTCCAAGATTTGTCTTTGTGGTATGACTTCCATTTAGCACCGGTAATGTGAATTGTTCCTTATTACCTCGAACTTGTCCATCCTGATCTATACCACCAACCCAATAGTAATTGTCCGAATGTTTTGAGGAATTTGTATCGGTTCTAAACACCCCTGCCCAATCGGGATAATCGTTTATATCTGTAAGCTTAAATCCATAAATACGTCCGATTACTCTCACAGGTATTTTCTTTTCTGCTATATAATTAGCATAAGATATATTCGCTAAATCCTGTTTCAAATTAGCGTTACCTGGTGAATTAATCGTAATTGCCCGGCATTCCACTTCATAATTATTCTCGTCCACCCATGTTGGAACAGTTACATCAATAGTATCAACACCCACCGGCATATGATATTCCTTACCTGCTTTATAAAACTCTTTATTGATGTAAACATCAAAGGGGAATTTTACAATTCTGTCTTGAGTGTACTTTTTCAAATCTGCTCCAGTATAACCTTTTTTGTTTATATACTTGCCGATAGTTGGGAAATTCAACTGTGTAGTCCTTCCCAAAATCATTGCTGCTCTTGTGTTATCCGGTTTAATCTCTTGATTGTGAGTTGTATCACTAGTTATTGTGGGGTCACACACAACTGGTGTATGTACTATTACATTATTTACCCTAATTCCTTCAACTCTTTGATTCTGTGTTGCATTTATACTATTAGGTTGCAATGTGTAATAGACAGAACCAGTACTTCCATAGTCACCATTTAGAGTTTTGGCATCTATTTGAAGTCCACTTTTAAACAAAACATCATTGCCTACCATATCTGCCTTTGGCAATTCATTTGGATCAGGCGAATTTCCATTATCATCCCATCTATCATCTAGCACCGTATATCCGTCAATTACAAACTTATCATTTCTGACTTGAATTTTTCCAACTGCTGCCTCTGCATCTCCAAGCCATTCTTCTTTTTTTACATTAGGTAAAGGAGGCTTACTATCTCCGCCATTTATTGTTCTAGAAGGTAATGTAACATTTTTGTATTCAGGATCTTTAATATGCTCATCTATATCTCTATTACTCCATACATCTATAGAGGGTAACTTATATCCATTGGACGGTTTAATCGTTACACTTTCCCCGGGCAAACTTGCATTTTTGATTTCAACTCTATCTATCCCATATAACCCCATAGTATCGATTATATGATAATCGTAATTTCTCACAATTGCATCTTCATTATCATAAGTATGTGTTATTGACTCAACAGAAGTTCTATTAACACCATTTTCTTGCCATTGAAGATTATAGCTTCTTGTGACAGTAATAGGATAACTTCTAGAACCAGTAACTTTAGTAGTCCTTAAATCAAGAAGATATTCTTCAGTTTTTATATTTGCATATAAGGATTCTGTAGTTGGAATTCCCTGTAAAACATTAAACTTTTCCGAACCCCTCTGGTCAGCACTCAAATTACATTGCGCATTTGATGTTCCCTGTTGTCCAAGATAAATAAGCACTGTCTCTTCATCTTGATAGGGTATGTTTTCATCGTTTAAATCAGCTAACTCTTTACTATAAACTCTAACTCTGCAAGTAAGAACAGCATTCGAAGTAACATTATCTACTTGAATTGTAACTTTGTCACCTTCTTGTGCAACTTCTTCATACACCCCGTCACTCAAAACCCAAAATCTACGACTTGTTATATCAGCATCTGCCATCTCTGGCATGTCCTTCTTTTTATATCTTGCCCTTGATTCACTTGAATCAAGGGTTACTTCTACTGAAGTTGTAACTCCCTGTTGAACAATACCAGGATTTGCAGTTGCGGTGAGTGTAGCCTCTATGAATCCTATGTTAGTATTTAATTTGCGTAGTCTTGCTTCTTTGTTAAAATGTGTATCCAAAGAGTCTGGATCTTTCCAAGTGATTCCACCTTTTGGTTTTTTTATTTGGTTTGCAGTGTAATATACATCACCAGATCCTACATATTTTCCACCAATTTGCTTTAATTCTCCGAGTATATTTCCATATCTATTAATTGTCATTACACCATCTAAAAAAACATTACCACCATTATTATAAACTTCCTTTGCCCATTCTGGATATGTTTGTTCAAGCTGATCAAAGAGAATTCCAGATTCTATTTTATCCTCGGAAAGTACATAACCTTCCTCTACTAAAGGATCCTCTTCGTTAACTCCTCCACCCTTTTCATTTCTCACTTCTCTAACTTCTGTCAATGGAACCACAACTGATTTTGTTGCATTATCATTTTTAACTGTATATCCAAGAGTTCTATACGTTATTTTTGTTGTAGCTATTAAATCATAGTTTTTCATGAATATGTTATTGTAATTATCAACAATCATTACCTCTCCATCTTTCAAATAACCATAATTTGAATTTGGAGGTGTTACTCCCCCTGCATATACAATCTCAAAATTTAGAATCAAAAATAAAATAGTTAATATATAAATTACCTTTTTCATTTATTTATACCTCACTCAATAACAGAAAGAATATTTTCACTATACAAAACTAAATCTGCATGTTCCCATCCAGGTTTTAATCCCATATTCGCCAATTCAACATCCATATCAAGTTTATGTTCTTTTCCCAACTTGCTTTCGCCGAATGGAAAAAATTTATTTAGCCACTCCATATCATTACAGCTTTCAATTGTATATATCGCTCTTCCTCTCACTAGAGTATTTCCATTTCCAACAACTAGTGACGGATCAGTTATATATTGAGTTTTAATTACAACTTGCTTCTCCTTAATCATATCAGCCAAGTAATTTAAATGCTCTAGAATAGGTCTTCCAACTCCATCTCCAGCGTACCACCTAGTTCCAGGCATAAAATACCACTTAAGTTTTGTCACATATTCATCTTTGTCAAGTGTCCTATAATCAACATTATAGCACGTTTCAATATATCCTTTTGCTATGCCCATAAGTTCAGTAATCTCATTAGTACCAAATGTATTAACCATCCACTTATTGGTTTCATAGCGTTTTCCTTCAAAAGGATCCAGCTTATACTCATACATATACAACTCTTCCGGCATATCCGGATTAACTTTATAGAAATCTTGTACATAGGATTTATCATTACCTGTAGTAATAATAACAGTCTTTGTCCCATCATTCCATCCTACTTTTGCACCTAATCCCTCCGCAACATATCGAATAGGTACAAACGTTCTGTCATCCTTAATAATCGCCTTTGTATCCATTGTCTTTATTTCATTATTTACAACAATATCCCTATCGTTAATTCTCAAACTAATCTTTACTGTATCCTTTGTTATATATACTTCCTTAACTTCTGCCTTCCATTCAACCTTTGCTCCAAGTGCTTCTGTCACAAATCTTACAGGTATAAGTGTCCTTCCGTTGCCATCTATAAATGGTTTTGCATCCGGGAAGTTAACCCCCTTTCCATCAACTGTGACACTAATTGCTGTTGCACCGCTTACAGTCCATGTTACACCTACTAAAGATACCATTAATGCTATAATAATTGCAAAAACTATTCTTCTCACAAACATTACCCCCATATGAAAATTTTATTTATTACTAATTTATTAATAATTGGTATGAATAGAACCTAAGAGTCCCTCTATTGACCAATTACAAACTATTTACCATAATTGTACCGTAAACTTAAGCTCTAATCAATTGATATTTGCAACAATATTAACACTTACATTTTGTATTTTAGAAAACATACACCTGTAAAGGCTTAAAACATTTACTCCTTGTACTGTGTTTATTACAAAAGCTCCAGGATTCGAATTATTACAGTAATCCCTTCTGCTCTTGTCAAAAACTTATTTGGAGCAAAGGTTCCATCGGGTAGTCCTGTTATAATTCCCTTAGAATATACATTAAGTACAGAATCCCTTTGGTTCTCCGGAATATCTTCATAGTCCTTTATCTTATTCTTAAATGAATCCAAATCACTATTAGAATCGTTTTCCTCAAGGGTAGCAAACACATTTGCTATGATACTCGCCATTTCCCCTCTAGTTATTTCGACTTTGTAGTCACTAAACATTTCTTCGGAAATTATTTTTAAATCAATTGCTTTATCTATAAAAGGTTGCGCCCAATATGTACTATTTTTTTCCAAATCACTATATCCTAAACTGTTAACTAGCATTGTTATAAACTGATCTCTTGTAAGATTGCTGTTAGGTCTGATTGTATTATCGGAAAAACCGTTTACAATTCCCTTTTCCAAAGCCTTATACAAAAATTTGTAATACCAGTCCGACCACTTTACATCCTTGAACTGTGTCTCTGTTTGTATTTTAGGAATACAATCAACATTATAGGTGTGGAGCTTATAATCATATTTATTGTAGATTATGAACCCATCTTTATATGGATTTATTACAAATTTAGCACCTATGTCATAGGGATGAAAATCATCATCTTCACCATATACCAAACGATCTACATATTTCCAATCCTTTGCATTATCCGAAACATATACCTCTGATTTTCTTGTAATAACAATATAAGTTCCTGACTTATCATTATATGATAAATATTCAAAATCCAAGCCTTCTCCTACTTCGACTTTTTGGTACTTTTCAAAATCTTCTGTTATAATAATGTCATTCCAAGAAAAATCATACCAATATTTTTCACCTTTTCTCACATCATATATTTCAGTCCCTGCAATAACAAACTTTTCGCCATCAAATATAATATTTGTTAGATAGGTTAAAATCGAATCATTGAAATAATGATCTGTTGTTGTCTTAAAAATCCAATCATCCTTTCCTGATCCTATTAGTACCTTAGCATGTTCCCCTACTACAACTATCTTACCATTGCCATAAGCAACATCATCAAAATTTATATCATATAATCCTTTATATTCCCAATTAATTAAATCTTTAGATACCGCAATAGTCGTGTCCGTAGTTTGAAAACTTCCTACAGCTACATGGTGCCCAAACATTACATAAGTTTTATTGATTTCATCATACACAATTTCAAAAGGATAACCCCATATCTTCTCATCATTACACTTCATTATTTCTTTGTAATTTATTTCTATCAATTCCCAATTCATCAAATCCTTAGACTTTAAAATTTTATACTCCTGATTAATATTAGTAATTGTTATGTACTCATCAGTATCTTTGTTAATAATGGGCGTCATATAACAATGAAAATTTTGAAGTTGGTATTCTTTTTCCTCACTTACCATATCTGTAACCAGAAGTTTGTTGTAATTGCCCTTTGCCTCTGGATTATAATAATAAAAATATGCTTTGTCATCTTTTATAAATATCTTTTGAAATCCTTCTCCAGTCAAATCATCATAAACCTTCAAAAAGGATTCTTTGTTTTCCACTGCTTGCACACTTAAACTATATGTAATTAATACAACTATCAAACAACATACGCAAAAAATCTTTTTCAACATTTATTAGCCCTCCGAATATCGATTAATTAGTATGCTTTCTGTATTTTAGAACTTTCTTAAAATCACGCACTATAAAACAATATAGGCCTACCTGTTGGTAGACCTAAGCTATGTATTTGTTAAGCTATTATGAAAACAGATTGCCTGTACCTTTTTTAATTTCCTTATCAGCAGCATCATATGCTTTAGCTGCTTGCTCAAGAAAATTGGCATAGGAATTAATTACCTTGTTATAGGCTTCAAAATTATCCTTCAAACCAAGAAATTTATTTATGAAAGTGTTTGCAGCATCACTTTCCCATTTTTTCTTCATATTGTTCATTTCAGTTTCGATACTTGCCATTGTACTTGTAAAGTTTGTACTTATAGTCTTAATATTTGATGATGAACTTCTCAACTTCTCCGGTGTTACTTTAAATTCTGCCATTTTACTTTACCCCCTTAACTTTATTTTCCTGAAGTTAATTTTTTTGCAGCATCTTTGATGTTGTTTTCTGTCTGCTCATAAACCCTTGCAGACTCATTTAAAAACTCAACGTAATTGTCCAATACTTTTTTAAGGTTTTCAAATTCAACCTTAAAACTGTTTATCTGTTTTGCATATTCTTGATTCGCTTCACCGTTCCATGTAGTTGCCATAGCATCTACTTCGGTATACAATTGGTTGTACAACTTCACATAATTCTTGATTTCTCCATCTACTATTTTTGCAGACTTTCTAATCTCATCGGGCGTAACATTTATTGAACTTGACAATTAAATCAACCTCCTTGGTTTTTTATTTCATTTTTATATTTAGCTAATTTTACTTTTAATGTACTAAATAATTTTTGTGCTCGAATCTCTATATCCTCAAAAACAATTCCATACTTAGTAGTAAAATTTACCCGCTCCAAATATTCCGGATATATTTGTTGTCTTTCATGTTTTTTATTATATAAACATTTTTGAACCATTACAATAGTTCCTGACGAAATGCATGTTTTATGGGATGAAATGCAGATATTTGGTATTTATTTACTTTTCATGAGTCAGATTAACTTGAATGAACCTCAAGTTTAGTTTTGTACAAAAGATAACTTTGCAATTCTTCCATTGCTATCCCTGTATATTCTTCCTGTAAATTTTGCTGCCGGATTTACAAAGGTAGCAGGATTTTCAATATCTTCAGCATCAGCTATTGTATGTGAGGCTGATTTCAAGGAATCAAGAACTGTTGCATTATAAACATACCAGTTTGTGTGAGTTGCTCCACCTGCTTTAGTTGTAACCAAGACACCTACTGCATCACCGGAACTTAGCACTTTATCTATTGCACTGACCACTTCATTACCTGAAACTTCAGTATTATCATACATTAAGTATTCATTTTCAGCTATACGATTCATTTCATTTATTGAACTAACCGAAACTGCCGCTGTATTCTGTCCCGCTTTTAAAACAACCAAACTTAAGGACACTATTGCCATCGTTATCAAAACAGATGCGGCTATCAAAATTGCTTTTGTAGCATTTTCCATTAAGCTCCCTTTCCTTCCTCTATACTTCTAAAGGTGTGTATTGTTTTCACCAAAATTTCCTTTTATAGCTAAGATAATTAAGGATTACAATGCGGACATGGCATATAGCCGTTTCCTGCACACTCAGCTTTACTGTCAAGAACTTTGCTGTCATCAATTATTTTTTCACAGTCATGTTTGTGGTAATATTTTCTAACAATTCCGGGACTTATTTCTATATCCTCTATAACATATTTCGCTGCTTTAACAATTCTTGCACCACCTAAGGCATAGCTATTTATCCTCTCTCCTGCCACTCCTATGGGCATACCTTGGAAAAACACCAGCATTCCGACATCATCCACAGTCTTGAGCCAATCTTGATCGGGTATGGTTGGAAGACTGAAGTGGTAAGATATTCCGAATTGTGTTGCAACATCATTGTGTTTATTTATTGCATAATTTATGTCCGTTTTAAGATTATCTATTATAGTTTCTCTTCTCAATTGATCAAAAAGAATTTCATCCTTTAGAAAATCCGGCGACAAACTATCACCTATTTTTTCTACAAGCTGATCTCTGGTTCCAGTCATTATTTCATTTGTTGTCAAGTTAAGTATTGTAAGATTTGTGTCCAAAGTAAAAATATATACATTATCTCCATAGGTATAGGAAAAAGATTGTTTGGGTTTAGAGACCAACTTCATCTCTTTATCACCGTAGGAATTATAGTACTCCTGATTTGAAATTACATAGTAGCCATCATAATCCATAACTACCATACATGATATATAGCCTTGTAGTTTCATAGCAGCAGTGCTCTCTTCTAGTGCATTGAAATTAACATACATGGAATTTAAAAATCCTTCAACAGCATCTTCCTTGCTAATTTGTACCTTCTTTCCTGCACCGCCTAAAATCATGTTTGTTACACCATCTTCAACAGCTGTATCAAGTATTCTGTTTATTTCAATCTTTTTGTAAGAAGCAATTTCCACATTTTGCGTTTTTATATCCAAAAACAGATTAAAGGGAAGCGTGATAAGAACAAAGACTATAGCAAGATCAGTTATTTTCATCCTTAACCATCCCCCCATATCTTACATATATTTTTTCAGCATCAAAATTTGCATTGTAAAGCATCTCTTGAATTTTAGTTGCCATTGTCTTGTTTTTGTTATATACCGTCACAGCAAAGTAATCACCCTTTTCAAACTCATAAACCCTGCTTGTATTAGCACTTACCGGAGTATCCGGAAACAAAATCTTTGATATGGTATTATTGTAATAAGTCCTAAAGCCAATAACATAATCTATGGGCAGAGCATCCCCAGCTGGAGACGCAGGTAAGGGCACTCCTGCTGTCGGATCCTCATATACAGGATCATATCTTTTTTTTCTGTGTTCCATTCTTATATCATAAATATTATTTGTAGCTGCAAGCCTGCCCGCGTACTCCTCGTACATAGAAGGAGTAATGTAGCCAAGATTTCTCACCGCATCAACAAACTTCGATGTTTCGGTCAACACAAATATACGGCTGGTTTCATCAAGCCGCTCAAATTCATTTTTTGTAGGATAAATAAACAGTAGCAGCACTGCTAAAACCATTGCAACTATTTTACTAAACGAATCTCCCATTTTACAATACCTCTTATAATGCCATTTTTAAAAAACAAACCCCACCTATTCCAATTGATATTCAACTGACTTAACAAACCCGTCTTGACCAATGTAGGGTTTTACTATATATTTACCAGTTTTATTTATGCTTGAGTAATCAATAGCATATGGACTTTCATCAACTGTAATCTGCTTACCACTTACACTAATATCAGTTTCAAGCCCATTTAAAATATTTCCTATTATATCTGCACCGGTCACAGTTACATATTCCTTCTCATATTCTTTACTTTCCATAACATCCTTGTCACTGTTTATATTACCTTCAATTAACTCAACAGTATTTCTCGATGCCGGATGTAAAACAAAAAACAGAGATAATGCACTTATAAAAACCATAACCATAAATACATCATACAAAAAATCCGCTAAATTTTCATCCATCTTAAATCATCCTTTATTTTGCTTGCTGCTCAAAGGTCACCGCTACTATATTCCCATTCTTGTTTCTCACAACCGTTCCTTTAAATACGCCGGCTGGATTTATATTATTTGGATCATTATCTTCCTTGTAATATCGGTCTGCTTTAGATAAGTTATCAGCATTTGATGCATCATGAACATACCATTTTGTAGATCCAGAATTTGTTTTAACACTAACCCCTACAGAATCACCTGAAGAGTTGCTAAGAGATTCTATAAGTGCAATTACATTGGCTCCATTTGTTTTCTCGCCATCAAATTTTGTAAAATTAGCCGTTTTAATATCTTCAGTGAAATCTATAATTTGTTGTCCTGCCTCATCTACCGGTTTTTTTGCTAAGTTAAAAACAAAAACTGCCATAGAAACGATCGCCATTGTAATTACAATTGATGCTGCAATTATTATTGCTTTGGTTGAATTTTCCATAATAAACCTCCCAGTATTCTTACATTTTAAATTGATTGACTAATAAACAACATTCATGTTACCTGAATAATTTAACAACTGCTTAATACTTATTAATAAAAACGGTAGAAGAATATATAAAACTATTGTCGCTATAAGTGGAACATAGGCAATTGCCTTTCCCCACATTCCTTTCCTGTTTACCGTTATCTCATTATCTAATTTTCTCTTTTCCTGATAGTACCCCCTTTCAACTTTTAATTGGTCAAATGCCCTTACTATTGGTATTTTATCAGAAGCAGACTGCAGGTTTTCCACAATTCTGCTAAAAGGAACAAATGGTTCGTCAATTTTTAACTGTTCTAGTGCTTCTGCATCACCATTTTCAAAGTTATTCAAGCACTTGCTTATTGAATCCTTGAATATATAAGAAAATTGTTCCATCCATCTTAAAATGTCTTCTACTGAAATTCTGTCAATATTCATAAGCATTAATATAATGGCATGAAACTGCATAACTTCGTCTTCCATATTCATCTGAATAATCTTTTTTCTAAATAACATTAACCAATAAGGTATATTATAACACAATGCAGAAATCAATAAAGCAAAAAGAAGTTCCCACCACTTAAAATATTCATTACGGTAGTCATTAAGCTTTTCCATAATCCTCTTAGCTGCTATACCTGCTAACTTACTATCATTTATTACTCCCTTTTCTAAAACGGCTTTTTCTACTTCCTCATAAACCACCTTTTTATTTTTATAGCTAAGAATAATCTCCCGATCCATCTTGATTATCTGCTCTTCAGCACTTTTATCAATTACTTTTTCTTCCTTCATAAGGCTTTCAGAATTATATAATATATTGTGCTTAGCTATTGAATGAATATTTACAAATACAAGCACACTAATGCTAAGAGCTACAAATAGATATATCATTCTTCTAAGATAAAAATGTTCAACTCTTTGATTCATTCCCACTACTTTCATAATTTCAGTATATTTTATTGCTTTGTTATACTGCTTATTTTTTATTATAGCTATAAATCCTGCAACTAGAGGTATATTAAGTAGCTTTTCAAAAAAAACATTGTCATTAGTATTGTGCTGATAATCACTCTTTAGCATATTAATCAACCTGTAAGAAAGTATTACCAGCATAAACAATACAATTTGCACTACAAAGCCATAAGGCCCATGAAAATACTCCTTCATTTCAGGAAAGCTGCTAATTCCCCATTTTTCTGCAGGCTTTAAAGCAAATATTGGCGCTAAAGCGATTATGGAAAGGCTGTTGAACAAATAGTCCAATTTCTTACGCCTTAACATCTCCATATTAATTTCTTGCTTCAGATAATTGAGGTTTGTCAAAAACATTGACTCATTGTCAACTATCTTATCACCAAATCTTTGTACAATATAACAATTTGCCAAAAAAGCTTTGAAGAACTTATTAGGTGCAAGTTCATTGTACTTTTCTATCTCATCTTCCGGGTCGTCAGAGGTTAGTATCTCATACATCTTATTTGCATGTACCGACATTTCGTATTTACAATCATTTATAGCATCATAAACCGCTTCATCTATCATACCGTGCTCATGATAGTGATGCCTTACATCACCTAAAAACTTATCAAACTGTACTAACAGTTTGTTTTCTATCCCATCTACAAGCATTGCAATAAGCTGATTATGCACAATAGCAATTGTAATGAGCGCAATTAAAAAGTAATAAAGATCCAAATCCAATAAAACCAATACAACAAGCATCGCAAATACTATTGAAAAGGACGATGCAGCAAATTTCATAGTCTTTCTCGAAACAGTCCAGTTATCTGTCATTTCGAGCATTTCAATTCTCTTTCTTATTCTCTTTAAATATCTTCTTGTAAGAAAGAATCTGCTCAAATAGGTATAAGTACTAAACCAAATATCAGTTTCTTTGCTTTTGTATACCTGTTTTGATAATTTGCCGCGTTTCTTCTTTTTGTCCATATTGAGTGCTACAATAATAGCAATTATTGAAATCACTATAAGAGAAAAAAGTCCAGCTAAAACTAAAATCATTTGCTGTCTAGTCATAGCTCACACCCCAGCCCTCTTTAAAAAATTGAGCAAATTCGGCTTTTTCCTGCTCATTCAAATGGCTGCACATTTCATCAAAGCTCTTTTTACTTATGGGATTTAGTGCTTTGTATTCACCGTTTTCCCATACTAAAATATCTCTTGTTTCAAAGGCCTTACGGTCTGTAACTCTTGTAAAATACTCTTTAACAGTATCTGCAAAACCCAACATCATTTCTTCCGGGGTATGTGCCTCCTTATAGTTCTGTGGATAATCAGCCTCTTCCACCACAGGAATTATCTCTGTAATCCTCTGAATATATCTATGCCCTGAAATGTCTTTATAAAGGTGAACATCAAAGTTAACAACATCTGCCACCTGTCTTTCAGCGACCTTTTCGTTGCTAAAAACCCTCGTCTGCAGCAAATTGTTCCTCAAGGCAAGCACAAGGTCACTTGTAGTTTTGGCGTGGTGAGTAAAAATAGTAAAAAGAGATGCAACCTGTGCCATCTGAATCATCCAGCTAGCAACCGGTGCTGTCGCAACCTCACCCATTATATTTACAGTACCGTCAGTCTTTTTCTGAAGGTCAAGTCCTTCCTGCCCTGAAACGGTAGCAGTCTCTCTGAACGAAACAATATTTCTCTTTGGATATAGCTTTCGAAGATGAAGCTCAAATGCCATTTCCTGTATTCTCAAGGTAAAGGTATAATTTATAAAGCGTACAATGGACATAAGAATTGTGGTCTTACCTGTACCCTGAAATCCTGTAATAGCAGTTACCCTACAACCCTTTACAAGCCATTTCATACAATCTATTGGAAGCTTGTTGTTTTTATCGGTTATCAATTCTTCAGGAGCTTTATCATCTGCACTATCAAATTTTCTTACAAAGAATACCCACGATTCACAAAACGGTGGCCGTGCAACAACAACACGGCTTCCATCCTTCATTTCGTTGACTTTATATCCGTTGGTCTCGGAGAGCTGTCCCGGATTGTTATACCTGTATATATTTTTACACACCCTGATAAGTTCCTTCTCCGAACCAAAACTCAAAAATTCCAAATGTATAGTCTTCCCCTTAAAGAATATCCAAACACTGTCATAAGACATAGGTAAGCTTGAAAGAATTCCACCGCTGTAATCAAACTGCTGGAAGAAAGAATTAGGAATACCCGATACTCCCCCACTTACACCATCAATTTTCATATCTCTTATTTCGTCTATTACTCCATATCCTTTATATCTTTGGTATATTCTTTGAACAATGACATTAAGTTTATCATCAAAAGCTGTAAGTCTCTTCACTTTCTGTATATAAGCTTGCTCTATCTCTTCAGCCGTAATAGCATACCTTATCCCGTCACCTTCACCCTCTAGACTTTTAGGGGTATGAAGGCTATTTTCCTGTATAAGCATCTCTAGAGCTCTTAAATCATATTGCTTCTTATAGACGTAAAGCAATATATCGAACTTATCCTGAACACTCAATTCCTTTACACTTTCAAAGTTCATAATCTTATCTATATTGTCTTCATCAATTTTATAAGTCTTTAGCAATATATCTCGAATGTAATTTTTTACATAATTCTTTGCATTTACATCTCCATATATACAGGTCTTTAATGCTCTTCTCATCTCATTTTTATTTTGTACTCTTTTTTCAAACTCTTCTCTTGTAATATTCATAGAGTACAGATTGGTTTTTAGAAGATTATTAAAGGTATCTTTTACAAATTCCAATATTGTATCTAATTCATATTTATCTTCATCTACATCATAATCAAGGTATTTTGACTTATTTACTCTGAAATAGTACAGTATTCCCCCGGCAACACCAGTAATTATGAGCATAATAAGAAACGTATTGAGCATCTAATCACCTATTTTCTTTTGAGATATATTGATTTCAAGCTTATTTAATATGATCTCAACGGTCCTTCGAACTTCCTGCATAAAGTAATAGTTTGGGTCATCCTTTGAGGCTTTAAGATTTCTCATAAGGAAATCTACAGCTTTACCTTCACAACAGGCATCGGCAAACTCAATATTATATGGAACCACTCCAATATTGCCCTTTATACCGAATTTTCTCTGTATTGCCTTTGCATTGAATCTCGAATTTCTATCATATCTACCCATAATAAATAAGCATTTATCCTTTAATTGGTCATACTCCTCAAAAAAGTCCTCAATTATGTTATAGTTTTGATTTAAGTTAACTACAATCAAATCTGAATGCTCGAATATTTTTTTGGCAGTATCCGCCTGACCAGGTGCCACATCCACCATAAGAAGGTCATAGTACTCCTTTGAAAGGGTCAATATTACATCTATAACCTCGTTGATATCCTTATAATATAACTCCTTATTCGTAATAGAAGTCCCCGTAAGAAGATCAAACTTGTTTCTTATAAGTGTTGTTGTATACCTTGATATGTTCTCTTTGTCAACTTTATTATATTTTATAAAGCTGCTCAAACCGTCAATACCGACATCGTTAAGGCTTGTCAATTCATTTTTTATGTACTCTCTATCTATAAAAGATGACTCAAGGGCACTTCTATCAAAATGATTATGTGCCATCAGAAGCTTTAATCTATATTCCAACACTATCATTGAAGATACCGCCACAAGATTACAGGTTGTACCCGTCTGGTGATAATTGCTCCAAAACGCCAACTGCATATCAGTTCCCCCTTTCGGCCTTTTTTAAAGCATTCAAAAGGCTCTTTCTATCTATTTCGGTACAGCTTTCGAGTATATCCACAAGCATAACTTTTAAGGCTTTAGTAAGCTTGTTGAATCTGAAGGAGTCGTTATACTGACTTTCTATTCTGCACCTGTAATCAATCTCATCAAATTGTATGATATACTCCATTACAGTATTTAGCTTTTCATTTATATCTAAGAGCGTATCTGTATATTTTGTATTGATTTTGCTGTTTACCACATCACGATATATTTTTATAATATCCATTTGAGATTTCTTTTCAACCTCGTTCGTATCATTGTCAGTTGTTTTTCCTGCTTCCAAAAGATTCACAAAGGCCTTAATATACTCCCTCAATTTAAGCACGTTATTTCTTTCAATATCTGAAATTATTACAACTGCATCACACTGACGCATGTAACCAGCCATATTCTTATTAAAACCGAAATCTACAAATACTACGTCATAATTGTTAAACTCGATTTCCTCAAAAACTTGAGCATTATTACGGCCTAGGTATATATCAACATCACTATAGGTTACCACTTTCTTATCTAAGTAAACAGGCACACTATAACTCCAAATATCCTCTTCAACAGCATCTACAATGGCAACTTTTTTGCCCGCTGCCAATGCTATTTTAGCAAGATATAACAGCAAATCACATTTATATGAACCTGCAAAGCCAATCTCAACTAATGACTTCATCTATAACATTACCTCCAAAGTTTATTATCCCTAATTCGCTTTTAATTATCTTTCCTCGATTTCCGTCTTTTGCTATTTTATGTTCTAAAAGACATTCCCTATACTGCTTCCGGCATCTGTATCATCCACAACAGGGTTAGCTCCATTATTAGGGGTTTGATTACCTGTTTGAGCAGCTGGTTTGCTCTGACTCTGATTATTCTGGTTAGTTTGACTGTTTTGGTTAGTTTGACTACCTGCTTTCACTGCATCCGCCTGTTCTTTTTGCAATTCCTGGATATTCTTTTCAAGAACAGTGGTCTCTTGCTGTACTCCGGAACCCACACTGTTTAGGCTTTCCTTTGGTATAATATTGATACGAGCTTCTAACGCAACTCTAGCCTGTGCAGTCATAGCAATAGTTGCTTTTTCCAATATATTAGGGTCGGCCATCATAGCAGCTTGTACGTCAATATTGAAAGGATATGTAATAGCAGCAGTTTTTTGAGTCTGTGGTTGTACATATTTGACAACGTATAATTTTGTACCGCTTCTTAAATATGCATCCACTGTCGCACTACTGATTGTCATCAACTCTTTCTGATCTGTATTGAGCCATATAGTTCCTGTACTCAACTTTATGTTGTTTACCTTTTTCTTAGACAACACTATGTAATCTTCACCATTAGGGAAGCGTATTCTTACATCTACAAAATCATTCTTTGCTATATTGGTCTGAAGTGTGAGTGTATTAAATTCTGCATCCCTCAAATCATCAGCAATTTTATTTTCCTGCAGCATATACTTCAACACAGGCATTTGCGCTTGCAAATTGGAATTAAGTAACTTGCCAAAATCCTCTTCATTCATATACTGGTCCTGGGGAAGTGAAGATAGTATTTCCACCTTTTCAAGCATTGCTTCTTCAAGCTTTGTGTTATACTTTAAATCTGCTTTAGGTACATAGACAGATCTAGTACTTTTTGACAGTTCCTGCTTGATATCCTCAAGCTGACTGTTCGCAGCTGACAACTTTTTCTCATAATCACCCTTAACTTTGTTGAAATACAGTATTCCAAGTACTGCCACTACTGCAAAAATCACAACAGCTATACCTGCAACAATCATAATCGTTGTACTGTTTCTTCTCGCTCCCACGATCTTTACTGCCATTTTTACACCTCTAATCTTAGTTTTTGATAAAATTGTTTTTAACTGGGCAATTTCAAAAAATAACCTATACAATATTTTAAGCCTAAAGCTCATCAGAAACTTAAGCTTCTAAATATAGGAACATAAGTATTTTTTACATTACAGATCATATATCATGTAATCTTAGAAAAAAGGGAAGTATTAATAATAATTTAAAGGCGAAAAATATCTGCTTGTAATTAATATCCTGAAATTAAGTAACTTTAAAAAAACAAATTATACTACTACCCCTCTAATCAGCCCTATAACTATCTCTCTGAGTTTTCCTCAGTATAATATATGTCGTATCATTCACTTAAAAATATTAGCATAATTTGCGTACTATAGCAAGTCCAAAAATGTTATATTATGGCTGGTTTTGCGATAAAATTAGCCATTACTTTTCTAAATGTATGCTTATTAGTTTTAATACTATGGTCTCAAAAAAATTGACTAGCATAAAATTGAAATGTATAATTAAACAGTAACAGTACGTATTTTTACCCATTCAAAAGTCAAAAAGGAAACTGGCCTATTGCCATAACTTGCATTTAGACAAGGAGAATAAATATGAGTTCAGTAAAAGAATACAAATGTCCTAATTGTAATGCCCCTTTGGAGTTTAATCCACCTACTCAAAATTGGAAATGTGATTACTGTGCAACTGAATTTAAACTAGAGCAGATAGATACTGTCCACAGAGAAGAGGCTTCCGATCAGGATATGCAAGAGTTGGACTCTTACAAGTGCAGCAGTTGCGGTGCAGAATTAATTGCCGACGCCACAACCTCTGCCACCTTTTGTCTTTATTGCAAAAGTCCTACAATCATAAAGACAAGATTTTCCGGTCGTTTCAAGCCAAAAAGTGTTATTCCGTTCCGCTTGGTAAGCGATCAAGCTAAGGAAATATACAGAGAGTGGATTAACAAAAAATTATTCACTCCTAAGGAATTCAAACAAAAGGAAGAAATAGATAAAGTAACAGGTATATACGCACCTTTCTGGCTCTTTGATTGTAGAGCGGACGGTATGATAAGCGGTGAAGGCACTCATGTCACTTCATGGCGACAAGGCGATTATCGCTATACCAATACAAAGTATTACCTTGTTACAAGAAGAGGTCTCGCTCAATATAGACAAATTCCTGTGGACGCTTCAAAGAAGCTCGATGACCGCTTTATGTTTATGATCGAACCTTTTCACTATGATGATATGAAGGAATTCTCAATGAAGTATATGTCGGGTTTTATGGCTGAAAGATATGATGTTGAATCTGATCAAGCTAAATCCAGCATGGAAACAAGAGCTAATAGTTATATAGAAGACAGACTTAGAAGTACAATATCCGGTTATTCGTCTTTCAGTATTAGAGACAAGAACGTTGCACTTTCTCAGGTTGATGCCTCCTATGCTATGTTGCCTATCTATCTTCTTATAAACAAATTTAAAGGCAAAGATCACATTTTCATTATAAACGGACAAACGGGCAAAGTAGTTGGAGACACACCTATTAGTCGCTTAAGGCAGTTCGTTTTTGCTTCAATTGTATTTGCAGCAGTATGGATAATATGTGTATTTGGAGGTGCTTTAATTGTATAGAAAATTTAGTTTCTTAATATTAATTTTTGTACTTATTTCTCTTTTTGCAGGGACAACAGCCTATGCCTCCAATCCTATTAATGTAGTGGATAAATTAGGTTATCTTTCAGAAAACGAAATTCAACAACTCCAAACAAGAATCGATGGGATAAAAAGTACCTATAGCCTTGATACTGTTATAGTTATAACTGATAATACGGATGGAAAGGATTCCACGCAATATGCCGATGACTATTATGACTATAACGACTACGGATTGGATAGCAGTTACTCCGGGTTGTTGATGCTAATCAACATGGATATACGTGAAGTAGCAATATCAACAACAGGTAGAGCAATTGATATTTATACCGATAATAGAATTTCCAGCATGATAAATAATGTGACTTCTCCACTTTCTGATGGCAATTACTATTCTGCCTGTAATAAATTTATCGATAATGTAATCACCTATGCAAATTCAGGAGTACCAAAAGGTCAGTATAGGGAGGAACGTGATCCCGATTTAAATTATTACAACCTTACTTATTTGCAGAAGGTGGCTCGTATGCTGAAATTGTGGCCTGTATACGTCATCCCCCTAATTATATCCATAGCTGCAACACTTATAATTTCTTATTCCAGTAAAGGTAAAGTCACCACAACAACCAGAACATATGAGGAAGGTGGCTCCTTCGTACTCAATCAAAATACCGATCAATATATTAGAGAATCAACTACAAGAACTAGAATACAAAGTCAGTCATCAGGTGGTGGTGGCGGTGGTCGCAGCAGTACACATAGGGGTAGCAGTGGCAGAAGTCACGGTGGAGGTAGAGGTAGGTTCTGATATACATGTTTGTATGAAGAGAGATTGATGCTTTATGCTTTCTTAGAAGCAAAGGCACCAATCTTTTTTGTATTCACCATTAAACACTAAAATCTCCTATAAATATTCTATAAACCAATTATGAAAAACACAATCAGATTTCACATAACTTGTAGTTTCCTTATTAACCCTCATAAATATAATTTTGTTTGGTTTAATATTTTTTTCCACTATATCTTTTATTTGTTCTATATATTTGATAAAATTTTTATATATTTATGTTAATTTATGTATCATTTTTACGGAGACAGTTGTTTCTTTAAATACAACTGAACAACCAGACTCAAGGAGGTGAATTAAAAACATCACATATAAGTATGATTTTTTATTTAATAAATAACATTAATATCCTAGGGGGAGGAAAATTAGATGAAAAAAGGATTATCCGTATTTCTTGTAATAATTATGTGTTTTATCACTAATGTAAGTATAGCATTTCCCGGTGAATCAACTTCCGTTAATGCGCCTGAGAGCCTTTTAGCTCCATTAGTTAAAACACCTGGCCCAATTCAATCTTTAGAGCTTCTTATTGACCGGATTGAAGATTTATCTGAATCCTCATTTACGAAAAAAAATGCAGCATTACAGAAAAATACACTCATAAAAGAAGTTGACAAAATTACAAAAACCATTGAAATATGCGATTACTTTCATACAATCAACAAACTAAATTTCGATATAAGAAAAAAAATCACTTCTAACATAAAAGCAAATCAACAGCAACTAATATTAGAATCCGTTGACACTTTAATAACTTCATTGAAAAATGCTTCTAAAACTACAGTTAATACATCGTTTGGAAAAGTTGCCGGAGTAGAAACAGTCAATGACAGTTGGGCTTGGATGGGTATCCCCTATGCAAAGCCTCCTGTAGGAGAACTTAGATGGAAAGCTCCTCAAGATCCCGAACCATGGAAAAAAGTGCGATATTCTACATATGACTTCACACGATGTACTCAGCCTGCCCTTGATAACCAATGGAATCCGTTAAATGATGTTATAGGTTCAGAAGATTGCCTTTACTTAAACGTGTACCGACCAAAAACAAAGGAGAAAAATTTACCCGTCTGTGTATGGGTGCATGGAGGAGGTCATGTATTTAGCGGTGCAGAACAATATGACGCAACAAAACTTGCAAGCAAATCCAACATGATTGTTGTTGTAATCCAGTTCAGAATTGGACCTTTAGGCTGGTTTTACAATCCTGCACTAAACCCTAATGGGACAGCTGAAGACATGTCAGGCAACTATGGCACACTTGATCAGATTAAAGCCCTCAATTGGGTAAAACAAAACATCAAAGAATTTGGCGGCAGCCCCAACAATGTAACCATAGCCGGAGAATCAACCGGAGGATATCATGCTTTAAACCTCATGATTTCACCTCTTGCTAAGGGACTATTTAATAAGATAATTGCATCAGGAGCAAGTGGCGTTAATTATCCCCTTTCAACAGGTATTGAAAGGTCATATTCAGCTATAGACAACCTCCTCGTAGCAGACGGAACATGTGCTGATTTGGCTTCTGCTGCAAAGTACAGAACTGACATGACTAATGAACAAATCTCTAGCTATTTGAGAAGCAAAACAGACAAAGAAATAGAACTTTCAGTTATGGATCAGTATGGTTCAATTACCACTATAGCTCCATTTATAGACGGAGCAGTATTGCCCGGCAGTCAAGCCTCAATATTTGAATCAGGTGCTTATAACAAAGTACCGGTTATATTAGGCAGCGACAAGGATGAGATGAGACCCTTCCTTCCCTCCTGGCTGGGCTTTATTCCAACTTCAAGCGGCTACACTTGGTACAATGTTTATAATGCCATTGGCGTTAAAGAACCCAAAATAACACTTGATGCATTAATGCCAACCGATTCAGACAGACAATTATATGATGCTTGTGGAAAATACCCTTCTATGTATTGGAAAGCCTCAACAGTAGATTCTGTCGCGAGAATATTAAAGAATAACCAAGAGGATGTTTACTGTTATGTTTTCAATTGGGGTGGTATAGGTTCCGGTACTGAGCCTTTTGACTTTTTAATCGGGAGTGGACACGCCTTTGAATTATCTTTCTTCTTTGGCTGGGATACTGATACATGGGGCAATGTTTCATTTTCACAAGAAAATGAGCCGGGAAGAAAAGATCTTCAGAACGCTATAATGTCCTACATGGCTTCTTTTATCAAGTCCGGGAATCCTAATAGTAAAGTGGATAATCTTCCAAAATGGTCAAAATGGTCAAATAATAACGGTTCTAAGAGTATAATGTTTGAAGCAGACTTTGAAAAAGCTAAAATCAGCATGATAAACGAAGAATATAAAAAAGGGGAAATATTAAACGAGATTGAAGCACTTCCTGAAGCTGTAAGGAATCTTGTCAAAATCTTATTATGGTAAAAGAGCACTAGTGGTTTGTAACGCATAGTTCTTTCATTTGCACTACAGATTTACTTCCTCTGTTTTAAGGTATGGTTCCTTAATGGATTTCACCTGTTACAGGTCGCTAGATAGAGACACAAAAAGGACAAGTAAAAAAAATACACTGTCCTTTTTTGTATCTATGCTACTATAAGAATTGAGCGACATCATTTTTATAGCAAGCCTTATATTAACAAAAGGCTTGTTATATAAGCCTAAGATCCTAAATAAATCACTGTGAGACACTCTTGAAAATTTTACTGTTTTGTATAAATGCTATTCTTACTGCTTTATATCTTAAAAATGAGATCACGAAAGCTATTGAAAAAGAGATCATTACAATAAAAATTGAATAAAACATTATTTGCTGCTGGGATTTAAATATATTTTTCATCACAAAAATATAAACCAATTTGTCGCTTATATATGAGCACAAATATATATCAAGAGACAGCACCGATATAGTACCTAGCAATCCACTTATGCGTTTATTCTCAATTTCAATATCACAAAAAATTAGAAAAAACAACATCGACTCTGCAACAATAAGTATTGAACCGTAATCACCAATTACATTTACAAATATCTTGTTCGAAGAATAAAATACCGTTAAGATGGTTTGAAGCATAATAACAAAACCAAGCGATATAGATACAAACACTTTGTTGACCTTTATCGGATATTTCTTTATAAAGGCACCAATAAAATAATAAGTAATAGGATAAATTTTAGTCCACCAGTCTGAGAAAGATAGCGCTTTAAATACCGACGTCTGGGTTGATAAAGAATTAAAAAATACCGGAAATCCTGTAAGAAGAACCAAAATAAACAGGAATATTTTATAATCCTTAGCATTATTTAGACCCTTGTGTATCATGTTTAAAAACGGAGTCAAAAGAAACAGTCCGATATACATGTTGATATACCATGAATACTTGTCTGCATCAAAAATCAGTATAGCTTTAACCCAGGACAAAATGCTTTTGTCTTCGTTAAGATATGTTATTCTCATAATGATAGACAATATGGAATAAAACAGATAGACCCCTAGAATAGGTATTAGCTTTTTAAAATATTTGCTTTCAGGCTTCTTTTCAGTCTGCAAATATCCCGTAAGCATTATAAATAAAGGTACACACATTGTAAACATCCATTTTAACGCAACTTGCACCATCATATTTTTGCCAGCTACGGGTACCCTATAAAAATCTGTATGATAAAAAAAATGTACTCCTACCACAAATAGAATCGCAAAGGTTCTAAGCAAGTCTAAGCCCGTTTTTCTTTTCATGTATATTAACCCCCACCCCTAAATTTCGAATACACTCCATCACATAAGTTGCAATTAAAATAACATAATTAGATATTATATTTTACTGCGGATTTTTTTGCAACAAATTAGCACAGAACATATTGCAAAAAGTAAAAAAAGTCTGTAATATTATGAATACACTATATTTTAGCATAAGTTTTAATATTTAGTAAAATCCATTAGCTGTCAACACCAACCTGTGCTAAGAAAAAAAGGGAGCATTTAAAATGGACAAAAATAAAAAAAAAAGCATAACAATGATCGTTATACTTGCTTCATTAGTTGCGATATGGTATATGTATTTAGATTTTTCAAATTTATTCGGATTTATTGAAAACACCTTTCCAAGCTCTATAATTAAGCGTATCGATGTTTTTCTGATAACCATAATAGTAGCTATTGCAGGTAAGGATTCCTTAAGCAAAAAAGACTCCGTACTTTTAAAAATTGCATTTATTGCAATATGTTGCGCTGAAATGGCCTTCCTCCTTCATAGCACTTACGGCGGTATCGGTTTTTTCCTTTTGTCACAAATACTACTCACTCTAAGAAATGGTCAAGGCTTAAAACAAAAACTTTTTTCTATAGGGGATAAATGGACCAAGCTTAAACTTATAGCTTGGGGTATAGGCATATTTTTAATTTTCAGTCTGATTATCGCCTTTGTATTCTATCCTATACTTAAATTGAGCTTGTTCCTATTTATATTCATTGTATATGGTACAGTACTCAGTGTATCTTTCTGGGTTGGAGAAGCAAACTACATATTGGGCTTATTTCCAAAAAAGAATTCATTAATGGTGGCTATCTCAATGGCTTGCTTTTTCTTTAGTGATATTTTAGTCGGATTGATTATGATAATAAAATCAGGTATTATATACCAACTGGCAAACTGCTTTATCTGGGTTTTATATGCACCGGCTATAATGCTTCTGGCTTTCAGCGGTTATAAACACAGTGACATACAGGAAAAAAACTCTTCATCAATGGCACAGAATCTATGATATCGTACCTATAGTGCTTTTTACTCCTCCAACTGAAAACTACTAATAACTTTGCTAAACTCTTCAGACATGTTTTTGAGTTTAACTGCCGACTGAACAAAATTATCCTGCGTAGCAACCTGGTTTTCTATTGCACCTTGAGCGTGCTTGGAATTATCGAGTAGCTCAATTGCAATATTAGCAACTGAACTGATACTTTCATTAATTTTGCCTATATTGTATTTTGCATCATCAAGCCTTTTGTTTATTGATAATATCTGACTATTAACAGTTTTATTTGCAAACACAATACCGTTAAAGGCGTTTGCCTCCTCATTGATAATTCGAGATGTTGATTTTATTTCTTCTGCACTCTTTTCAATACCTGTTTTCATATTGTTTATTAATTGTTCTATATTTCCAATAACACTTTTAATCTCGCCTAATGACTGATTTGATTTCTCCGCTAAGTTTTTCACCTGATCTGCAACGACCGCAAACCCTTTACCTGCCTCACCGGCCCTTGCTGCTTCAATGGCAGCATTTAAAGCCAACAAATTGGTTTGCTCCGAAATGCTATTTATAAATTTTGTAATTTCACCAATTTTTATTGAATAGTCATATAAATTATTAGCAGTAACATTCAAATCTTGTATAAGGTTTTGAACCAATTCAGTTTGTGACATTACACTTTTAAGCTTCAATTCACCATCAATAGCTTTATTTAGAGCATTATCAGCACTATTGATAATCATCTCGGTATCATCATATATGTTGATAATTGATTCATTTATGTCGGTAACTGAATTTAATGTACTTTTTATTAGTTCCGCTTCTTTGTCAGCAAATTTTTCAACTGTATCAAATGCCACAACCAACTGTTCTCCGGTTTTTGAACTTTCTCTAATGAAATCATCTAATGAGATTAAAGTTGTATGCATATGATTTCCGTTGATCGAAATAAGTTTTACCATTTTAAACAAATTCTGCTGCATTATATTTATTGAATGAGAAAGTATTCCTATTTCATCTTTACTATTAACTTCAAATTGTTTTGTCGATAATTTCCCCGCCGCAATTTTCTCACTTACATTTATTAGTTTATTCAACGACTTAATAATATTTCTTACAGTGATAAATGTTAATAAAGTACATATTATTACTACCAAAATAATTATAGCATAAGATATATTTTGAGAAAGGTCACTTAAATGCTCTATTTCTTTGATTAAACTTTCGGTATATATTAACTCATTATTTGTAAGCTCTATAGAATTTTCTCTCATAAAGTCACTAACCTTAGAGACTTTATCATATTCTTCTGCAGCTGTAACATCATAATCTTTTGCCTTTGCAACCAGAATATCTGCTATATCTATAAACTTATGCATTTGGCTGAAAAGAACTGTTCTTGAGGTATTTACATTTTCATCGGTACTTTTTCCAATTTTCTTTTCAAGCTTGAGCATATTTTGTTTGTACTCTTCATATGCATTTAACTTTTCGGTATCTTTACTATCTACAATTATCTCCCTTAAAGTCTGACGTATATTCATTGTACTCATCATAATCATATTTTCTTCCACAAATGTATTTACTATGTCCTTATATCTTTGCACGGTATTCCTGTAATAAAAGCAATTTATAAGATTTACTGTAACAAGAGCAATAATTAAAAATATCAACACACCATTAATTTTATGTTTTATACTTCTAAATTGTATTTTCGTAAGCTTTTTTATAGAATCTGATATCATGTTCATAACTTGCCCCTCTCTGTAATCCATAATAATTAATATTTTGATTCTAATATAAGGTAATTACATTTGACTCAAATTACAATATATTGATTTACTGTTTATATCTTCTTCGGTAAACCGAAGCTTAAACTTAATACTTTTTCTACTAATTTATACTAAATTATTAGATAATTTTGGTTAATAAAAATTACTATCTTACCGATATAAAAAAAAATGGTATTAAAGGAGATGGTATTGTGAAGATATATCTAAAACGTTTTTCTGCTTATATACTTGCCCTTATTTTAGTATTTACCACAACTGGCTGCAATAACTTTAATAGAGTTACAGAGGCCTCTTCAGATAATTCAGCTGCAAATTCCACAAGCAAACCTAGTGAAAACCTTACGAAAAGCTCTGTTTCTATAGGTTTGTCCCTTCCAAATCAGCAGGAAGAACGCTGGGTGAAGGATAGGAAAACAATTGAAGCTGAATCAAAAGCACTTGGGATTGACTTAAAAGTCCAAGTTGCCGACAGCGATGCTGTTAAACAAGATTCTCAATGTGAAAGTCTTATTTCGCAAGGCATTAAGGTTCTTATATTGGTTCCTCATGATGCCAGGAGTTCAACTTCAATAATCGAAAAAGCTCATAAAGCAGGTATTAAAGTCATTTCATATGACAGACTTGTAATGGGTGCAGATGTTGATCTTTATCTATCCTTTGACAATATTAAAGTTGGCGAACTTCAAGGAGAGTATTTAACCCAAAAGGTTCCGCAAGGAAACTATGTTGTCCTTTCCGGTTCACCTTCCGACAACAATGCCTACTTGTTTAAACAGGGAGCTATGAAATATATTCAGCCTCTTGTAGACAAAGGTGATGTCAAAATTGTTATGGAAGAACCTGTCACTGATTGGTTACCAAGTGAGGCTCTAAAACTAATGAAAAATGCTTTGACTAATAATCAAAACAAAATTGATGCAGTACTTGCTCCAAACGATGGAACGGCGGGAAGCTGTATCCAAGCTCTTGCCGAACAAAAACTCGATGGGAAAGTACCGGTTACTGGTCAAGATTCAGATTTACTTGCTGCACAGAGAATTGTTAAGGGTACCCAAAGCATGACAGTTTTTAAAGATACTCGTGAGCTAGGTAAGGAAGCAGTAAAATTAGCTCTTAAGATGCTTAATGGGGAAAATATTGAAACAACTCATAAGGTGAATAATGAGAAGATAGATGTTCCATCAATTCTTTTATCTCCGGTCAGAGTTGATAAGGATAATATTGATGAGGTTCTTATTGATAGCGGGTATCTTAAAAAAGAGGATGTTTATATTGATTAATGTGAATAATTACTATATGTCGTTTCTGTATCTACTTTTGGGAAATTCCCTTTGCTCAGGACTTTAAAATAACTTGAGTTGACGATCCAAATTGGTGGTGCTGTGATTTTGGAACCTACATGAAGGGTAGTACCTACTGTTTTATTGTTATCGCTTTTTTATTATAGTATTTTATATATTCTTGGTTTTTTATAATTCATACCTTGAAAAATTACCTATTGAAAAAAGCACTCGGTACATTAAGCCGAATGCTTTTTTTATAATATCAATAATTTTTATCTGCGTATCCTACCCATCCGCCTTCTTTAACTAGTGTTTTGTCGAAGTCTCCAACTTTAAAATCTAGCTCTTCGGATTTACCTTCCGATTCAACAATAATTTTATCTCTGTCAACATCAACAGTTAATGTAACATCCTTTTTGGCATAGGTGTTAAATAAATAATCGATTTTTTCCTTTGGAAGCTCAATTGCAAACATGCCGCAGTTGTACATGTTTTGTCTGAATATCCTGGCAAAACTTTCCGCTATTACCACATTAATATTATTTACTTCTAAAGCCCATGGAGCATGCTCTCTTGAAGAGCCGCATCCAAAGTTTTCACGAGTTACAATTACCGCTTTGCCTTCTATATCTTTTTTAGGATCAAAACTATTCAGTATCAAATCTTCCAAAACGTAAGGCTTGAGGGCCTCTTTAGTTATTTCGGTAAGATATTTTGCAGGAATTATTTCATCCGTATTTATATCACTTCTATCTAAAAATAAGACTTTTCCACTAAAGGTTTTCATTTTCATTTCCCTCCCTGATTATATCCTCTGTTATTGCCTCTTCATTTCACTCTATGAGCAAAATAAATCCGAATTAACAATTTCACCTGTAATTGCAGTTGCAGCAGCAGTAGCAGGGCTCATAAGGTGAACCATTCCGCCTTTTCCCATACGACCGTTGAAATTTCTGTTTGTAGTTGAAGCGCATGATTCGCCGCTTGCTAATACTCCGTTGCTCATTCCAAGGCAAGCTCCACAGGTAGGATTTGTAACACAAAAACCTGCATCCTGGAAAATTTCAATAATTCCCTCTTTTAAAGCCTGGCTGTAGATAGTTGGTGTTGCAGGGCTTACAATTCCACGGACATCATCACTGATTTTCTTACCTTTCAAAATCTCTGCTGCTACTCTTAAGTCTTCTATACGACCATTAGTACAGCTTCCGATGTATATCTGGTTAATTTTTGTACCGGTCATTTCCCTCACCGGCTTAACCTGATCAGGTTTAAAACCAAAAGTAACCATTGGCTCTAAATTTGACAAATCAAACTCATATACTTTCTCATAGTTGGCACCTTCGTCGGAAATCCATTTTGAATATTCTTTCAAAGCTGCTTCCTTTGTTTCAAACTCGTCCTTTATATAATCCCAGAGATATTCAACAGTTGTCATATCGGGATAACAAACTCCGCAGGTACCCCCAGCTTCAATAGCCATGTTGCATAGAGTCATTCTAGCTTCCATGCTCATTTCATCTACGATAGGTCCGGTAAACTCCATTACCATGTTTGTTGCACCGTTAACTGTCAATTCTTTTATAACATACAGTATAGCATCTTTTGCAAACACTCCCGGCTTAAGTTTTCCGTTTAAAACAATCTTAATTGTCTTTGGAAAATGGAAGGCACAAACCCCCTTTAAAATACCCACTTCAAGGTCTGTTGTACCAACTCCGGCTGCAAAAGCGCCAAATGCCCCGTGAGTACAGGTATGTGAGTCACCCATTATAATTGTATATCCCGGTCTTACAAAACCCTTTTCAGGAAATATGGCATGACATACGCCATTTCTTCCTATATCAAAGAAATCTTTTATTCCATGTTTTTTTGCCCACTCACGTAAAATTTTGCCTTGTTCCGCAGTTTTACTGTCCTTTGCAGGCGTTACATGGTCTATTACGGCTTTTATCTTATTTGGATCAAACACTCTATCCATACCTCTTGCCTGAAGATCAGTTATTGCAATTGGCGTTGTGATTTCATGGCAAAATACTGCATCAAGCTTTAATACATGCGTATCTTCAAAAGGCATATTCACTCTATGAGCATTGAAGATTTTTTCTGCTAATGTATATTTCATGTTGAATCAACTCCTTTATAATTTAACATATCCTATTCAAATTGATTTCTGCAATAAAAATACTTTTAAGAAGAACATTATAGTATTTTACAATTTGATATGCAACTCATAATTCTATTATATACATGAATAAATTTTATACTTCCCGTAATTTGCTTAGAAAGAATATATTTTTTAATGTTTTTTGACATTTAATTATTTCAGGGTTTTTACTCTTAAGAAAGGTTTAATTTCCAGTCAATATTGTTCCAATAACTTTGTGGGTGTGTGAGTGCCATTTTCAGTTTATCCATACAATAATTATATGCTTTTTCGTCAACCTTATCCATTGAGTACAATAAGCCCACAATACTAGAAAGACCAAACTCCTCAAAGCTAGAATAGTTTTCCTGCGCCATTAATGCGAGAGGATCTAAATAAGCCGCAAGTTCCGATTCCTTTAAATACCCTTGACACAACCCTAAACGGCAAATGCTCACACAATTACTTATATCATATGCCATTATTCCTGCTGAAGGAAGTGCTGTACAATACTGATTAATAATTGACAACTTGCCATATTCTTCATGTTGTTGTGAAAATGAATTTATATATGAACTTCTTTCTTTTGGAGGAAATGCAATAATCAAATTTCTTTTATCCTCAAAAGACTTCTTAATGTTAGTACCATTAAAAAAGTAAGTCAAACACTTTCTAAAACTATCTTCATCAGATATATAAAACACCTTCTGTAAAAAAGTCTTTACCCTCGAATTCTGCTGCTTTGTAAAAAAAGAACTACTTGATTCAGGTACTCCATGAAGTATCTCGCTTGTTATCTTTAACTTACCTTGATTAACCTTTTTCCAGAAAGGCTTAAATTTTTCCATTATCTCAAAATCTTTTTCTGAGCCCCAAGTAGAAGTCATGCTTAATGAAATTTTCCACAATTGTTTTAAATCTTCACTTATCATCATATCCCCCATATTTTCCTAAAGAATACTACTTTCTTGACTTACGCTTAAAAATTTTACTTAACAAATAGAGAATGACTAGTACACCTACATATGAAAATCCATTATGCAGTGCGAATAAGAAAATAATCACAGGTGGTGCAATGCATGTTAATAAGAAGAAAATAATCAAATAAGAAAATGCTGTCTCACCACTGAATAATATATGGTTTACGACACTAATTTTATTAAGAACTTTTTCCACTTTATTTATTAATTTTTCCTTCTCACATTTTTCTAATAAGATACTAATTTGAACATCCCCCACGGGAGACTTATTTATAAAATTACGAAAATACTTGTCTGCTGATCTGTACTTTTTCTGTGCACAAAAACTCATAATCATGCCTTTTAATCCATCAAGGTTATCCATGTCTGTTTTTAGAACAGAATAAAAATCCATCTTAGCTTTTTCATATTCACTATTATTTAGAAAGGCATTACCTCGAAACAAGAACATTTCCAGGTCGTCACTCTTAAGTGACAATGCACTTGAAAACGCCTCAATTGCCTGAGTATAATTGCGCAAAAGATATAAAGCAATTCCTTTAAGTCTATAAATCACAAAATCTTTACAAAAGATCTTTTCTGCCTCCTGAGCATATTGAACTGTCGATTTATAATCACCTTTAACAAAAGATTCCAACGCATAAAATCTACTTCTTGAATAGCTTGAGTAGTCAACGACTAAGCCTTGGTCAAAACAATCAAAAGATAAGCCAAAATCATACTTAACAAGCTTTGTCCATCTAAACCTTCCATCTTCAAAAATTGAAAATTCTGAGTTTATAAATTTCCATACTTCATAGGGCAAACTACAATTCTTATTAAAGAAATCCCACGCTTTTTCATCTAAATAGTGGTATTCATCAACAGTCAGTTCGGCAAATAATTCTTGCCAGCACTTTACTTCTCTTCGTTTAAAAATATCACTATATAACGTTTCTATCTTCTCAAGTAATTGCTCCTTTTCATTTTGGGGAAAGCTTTTTTCATCATTCCTAATATCTACCGTACAAAAGATTTCTTCTGGCTTTGATATATTTTCTCTAGTATGTTTGTTGTCATCCTCGAAAGTGCTAGCATCGGATACGGGAAATTCTACATCTACCGAACCTGATTCAGCTTGTTCTAATGCGGCTTCATAAGCTTTTCTTAGCCTCATAAAACCTTCGGGGTCGTCTTCAGGATGATAGTTTTTCAGCATTTTAGCATATACCCTCTTTATCACCTTAGTATCCGCAGTTTTTTCAATCCCCAACAATGTCCAGATATCCATTCTATCATTTCTCCCAATTTTCAATTCTATTTAGAAATATCTCAAACTTTTCCGCCTCAGACTTAATCTCTTCAGGATTCTGTCTGTCCAATATCGCCTCAAAATGCTCAAGCGCTTGAGCTATCTGAGTTCGCATATCTGAAAGTGTTTCTTCATAAAGCCTTTCACCTTTTGCTAAAAGATATCGATTTTTTGAGTTTTCTCGAGGATGAATTTTGATATTTCCAAGTTCCTTAAGTCGAGTCTCAACTTCCTCTTCCGTTAATGTACAGTCATTTTTAAGGATTACTTTACGTTTAATTTCACCCGTTGCAATGGACTTGACCTCTACCTCTAAAATACCGTTAATGTCATAGGTATACCTCACATCTATTGCAGATTTTCCGCGGGGTTCAGGTGGGACATATACTTCCAATTCACCCAATTTAACATTATTTTCAACCATCCTGCTTTCTCCTTGGTAAACTCCAATATTTATCACTCTTTGGTGATCATATAAAGTGTAAAATCTTTCAACTTTGCTGCATGGAACAATAGTATTACGTTCAATTATAGGCTGAAACCGCCCACCTTCAATTTCTCCATATTCATTATAAATTGCCACTTCCGTTCCTAAAGTATATGGGCATACGTCAGTCAGTACCGTTTCTTTCAAACATTCATTACGCTCCTTCATTGCTCCATAAATACCTGCTCCATAAGCTACGACCTCGTCAGGATTAATTGAACAAAGCGGTAAACGTCCAAAGTATTTCGCGGTGAAGGATCTAATTATAGGCATTCTGGTACATCCACCCACCAATATAATTTCATCAAGGTCATCGGTATATATGGCTGAATCCCTAAAAGCCTTTTGTAAAGGTTGTTTTAATTTTAAAAGTAAATCTTTCACTATAGTCTCAAATTCATTATTTGATATCAAAAGACTATAACTTTGTCCATTAATTGTACAATTGAGGTCATGCTTATCCACTTTCGATAATGCAATTTTGCACCCCTCTGATAGTTTTTTTAATGCTGAAAGAGTCTTTAAATCCAGCTCTTCCTTTTTTAATTTATGATGATTTATAAAATAGTCAAGCAAGCATTGGTCAAAATCCTCGCCACCTAAAAAGTTGTTCCCCGCTACTGCTTTTACCTCCATAATATCGTCAAAAAGGTCCAATATAGAAACATCAAAAGTTCCTCCGCCTAAATCAAAAACAAGAAACTTTTTTTCCTCATCGTTCTCGTGTAACCCATATGCCACAGCCGCTGCAGTAGGCTCGTTAATAAGCCTTTCCACCTTCAAACCTGCCATATCCCCTGCCTGTTTTGTAGCACGCCTCTGTTGATCATTAAAATATGCCGGAACACTAATTACAGCTTCAGTTATTTCTGTCTTGAGATATGCTTCTGCATCAGCCTTAAGTGACTTTAGCACAAAGAAAGAAAGTTCTGTAGGAGTAAAGGTATACTTACCTAAGTTATACTTCTTATTTGTCCCCATATACCTTTTAAAGGCAGCTGCTGTAAGCTGCGGATGTGTAATAAGTCTTTCCTTGGCCGCTCTGCCCACTAAAATCTCATCATTTTCAATAATACTTACAACAGAAGGTGTTAAATTCTCTTGAAGAGCATTTGGTATAAGGACACATTCATTGTTTATAAAACATGAAACCAAACTGTTTGTAGTTCCTAAATCAATTCCCACTATAGGCATATTTTTATCTCCCAATACAAATTTTATAAAGTGAAGCTATAACTATTATATAACTTATTGAAAGTTATGGAAAGTGCCCTAAAAATGTGTTTTTCTTTATATTTTCATAATACTTATTTAAAGCTATTTCATCTGTCAAAAGCTCTCTAAAATAACCGGTATGCTGCGAATTATGTTAATTTGCCTTTGTTCAACGTCAATTTTACACACATAAGAAAAGAGATCAACACCTGCCTCTTTAGCATTTCGCAGTGCATTGCCAAATTCCTTGTCTGTTCTGTCATTAGGTCTTATTACATCGGCATCTTCTCTTTGAATAATAAAGATAACTCCTGCTCCCTTTCCGCTCATTTTAATTTGTGTCAACTCTTCAAGATGCCTTGTGCCTCTTATTGTTGGAGCATCAGGAAAAAACGCCTGTCTGCCTTCCACTAGCGTAACACCTTTTACTTCAATATAATATTCATGTTCCCCACCATACAATCCAAAATCAAATCGACTGTTTAGCATAGTCACTTCACGGTGGATTTTGCAATAGCCACTAAACTGTTCAAAAGCTTTATTTTTCAGAGCCTCGTGTACGATTTTATTGGGGACATTTGCAGAATCGATAGAAACCCAAATTTCATCCTTTTTCACTAATAATAGTCCAAATTTCGTCTTACGACCCTGTTTGTCATATTTCCTTAAAAGCACCACCGCATTCTCTGTCAGCAGTTCCCTTAGCCTTCCCGTATTTGGAACATGAACCAGCTCTTGATCACCCTCAATTTCAACCACGGCTTCAAAACGGTTTAATCTTTTGATAAACCGCCCTTTTACAAGTTCTCCTTCAATATTCATATAAAGCTTCCTTCATTAACTATATTTTTTCAAACAATAGGAAAAATCATATCTGTTTTCTCACCGTTATATATTCATCATTAAACCGGAAATATGGACAGTTATCATAGGACTTTCCCATGAATCTGACCATTTCGTCCTCGTCTAAATCCACCTGACAATCATAAATGTTGCACTCCTCATCAAAAACATAATTAACACAACAATCACAATTTGACTTTCCTTTCATCGCTAAATCCCTCTATTCATTCTAACTTTTTTTCATATATTAACGCTGATAGTTTAACTGCAAGCCTCATCATAAAATACCCCATAACTCCCCCAATTACATTCAATATAACATCATCAATATCGCTAATACCCGCTCCTGAGATATACTGAAAAGTTTCAATAGACAAAGTTGCTGCAAGTACCACAAATAAAACTCTTAAAAACCCTTTTAACTTGCTAAATGCAATAGGTAATAAAAAACCCATCGGCACAAAAGCCGCAATATTTCCTGCAATATTCACCAAAATATCCTTCAAATCAGATCTAGTGAGAAATTTAAATATTGTTCTAAATGGAACAATATTTATGCTCCTATGAATAACATCCCGTCCATAAGTATGGTCAAAAAAAGTTAAGTATATCAAATATGATAAATATAGAACAAACATAGCCATGCTAATATATTTTATTGCTCCTTTATAATTACTCATAGTAACCTCGTCAAAAAATTAAAATATTCAAGTATATCCTTAAACTAAAAAAATCACCCTATTATAATATCACAGTTGAAATGTAAAATAAATTTGTCGTATTGTGAATATAAAATTAAAAAACTTCTATTTTTTTGATATAATGTATTTAAGAATCCTAAAGGAGCATAAATATATGTTTTATCACATAAGAAGAAAAAGTATCACAGCTTTTTTTTGTACAAACCTTTTAACATATTTAATTTTTGGGTTTGCAATTTGTACAAGTGCAGCAGAAAATCCAAAAGGAACTAAAGTGTACAAAATAATCAATCCCTATGAATCTGTGGATTGGAAATCATTCGGACAGTTTAAAGCATGCTTACATATGCATACTAATGAATTTGACGGAAAGTATTTTCCTAAGGAAATGATTGAGGATTGTTATATAAAGGGTTATGATGTAGCAGCAATTACCGATCATAATATTACTAATTCTACATGGGACAGAACAGACAAAAATCCTGAAAAATATTTAGCCGCTAAGCGACTAAAAGAAATTAAAACCGGCATTGACAGAAATGGGAGAGGAATGATTCCAATTCCCTTTTCAACAGAGCAATCGGTATTTGGTCACGTTAATACATACTGGGCTGATTTCTGCGAATCGACGGATGTATCAATAGAGAGCAAAATAAAAAGATGTGAAGAATTAGGCGGTATTTCACACATAAATCATCCGGGGGGAGATGAGTCGGTCAGATTCTTCTCTTATGAAGGTCAACTTACTGAAGCAGGTATCGAATATCTTAATGAATACACAAGGTTGTTTCTTGAATATCCATCTTGCGTTGGAATTGAAGCTTTAAATGCAAGATACGGTAACAGAGAAAGCTTCAAACAAATGTGGGATCATATTCTTATGAATACAATGCCAAACCGCCCTGTCTGGGGATTTTCAAGCGATGACTCCCATTCAGTTGACGAAACAGGTTTTAACTCTAATATAATGCTTATGCCCGAAAACACTGAGGAAAACATACGGCATTCTATGGAAAACGGGACATTTTATGCTGTAACATCATTAACAAATACAATGACTTTTTTAGATTCAAAATCACAGAGTTCTTTTCCCATAATCAACAACATAATTGTTAATCAAGATGAAAACTCCATTACAATTTCAGCACAAAACTATGAAATAATTGAGTGGATTGCAGACTGTAGGGTTATTGCTACCGGTGATAGTATTGATCTGAACTACTACGAAGATTGTGTTGACAACTACATAAGAGCACAATTAAAAGGACCAGAAGGACTTAGTTTAACCCAACCTTTTGGTATAATTGAAAAAACTCAACCCCTAATTGGTGATATTGATAATAACGGTAAAATAGATTCAATAGATTTTGCACAGTTAAGAAAGCAGATACTCGGTTTTAGCGGAGTAATGTTAACCGCAGAACAAATATCAATTGCAGATGTGGACAGGAATGGAGAACTTAATTCAATTGACTTTGCATATATGAGATTATATCTTCTAGGTGTGATTAAGAGTTTTTAGGTTATTCCCAAAAATAACTGGTCAATGGGTGTTTCAAAAAAAGCTGATTTACATTTTTTGCGTTGCAAAATAATGTTCCTATGTTTGAAGCTTTATAGCTTCATTGTTGGGTTTGAACTATACTCAATAATAAAATAGTAATCAACAAAATCTAAGTAATCCAAATAATACGTTTACAGATACTAGGAGGAAATTTGTGTGAATTGTGAATCTTACCAACCAGACTCATCATATATTAAAGCATATAAAAGCAAAATTGTTGAGGTTGGAAATCCTTTTCTTGAACTTACAAAATACAAAAAACACGAAATATTAAATATGGACATTAATTATATTTTACAGAAATTATTAAGACTTAATAATGAAATTACCGAGTTAGAAAAAAAACAAGATAGCTACTATATTTATACTAAAGACCTTGATGTAAGAGAAGTACAAATTATCATTAACACTGAAAGAGATGAAATATTAGTATTTTTTAAAGAGGTATTGTATTCAAGGCTTGATATTGTTTATCTTACAAGTTCAATTATCGAATGTATAAAACCTTTTGCAGGACAAAAAGGAGTTAATCTTGAATTCAGTTCAAATAAAATAAGTAAATTTACGGCAATAGACATAGATAAGTACGAACAAATATTATTTAACCTTTTGTCAAATGCCATTAAATTTACACCATCCGGTAAATCAGTATGTGTTCACTTAACTATCAAAAATACAAAGGCTGTAATTTCAGTTATAGATGAGGGTATAGGAATAGCAAAAGAGAAACATGATTATATTTTTGAACGCTTCGGACAAGTAGATGGTTCACTGACAAGACAGTCCGAAGGTACAGGGATTGGTTTGTCATTAGTAAAATCAATCATTGAAGCTCTAAAAGGTACAATTTCTCTCAAGAGCGAAGTTGGTAATGGGAGTACTTTTACTTTTACAATTCCAATAAAAATAATAAAAACAGTAAGCAATCCAAACTTTAAAGGTGAATTAGGTTATCAAGTAATGCAATCTGCTGCAATACAACTTTCAGATATATATTTGTAAGGTTATTTACAACAACTCAGCAATTGACATTTAAAAATATCACAGCATGCTCATTATTACTATGTCGATTTAATGCTAATTTAATTATTACCCTTAATTGCATATCTACCATTATTTATGATAAAATCATATCAGTTTCAGATCGAAACAGAAATGGAGGAAGTTTATGAATATTGTAATTAGGGAAAATTATGAACAAATGAGTAAACATGCTGCTGAAGTTATAGCCTCATATGTAAAATCAAAACCGGATTGTGTACTAGGATTAGCTACAGGGAGTACCCCAATCGGTACATACCAGGAACTTATCAAATTGTATAACAACGGACTCGATTTTTCACAGGTAAAAACTTTCAACCTTGACGAGTATCTTGGAATAGGTATAAATCTTGATAAACCTTATAATGAAGACCAAAGTTATGCAAGGTTTATGTATGAGGAACTACTCAAGCATATAAATATAAAAAAGGAAAACACTCTTGTTCCAAATGGCTTATCAAAAGACCCGGAAAACTTCTGCAAGTGGTATGAAGAAGAAATTAAAAAGGCCGGCGGTATTGACCTTCAACTTCTCGGTATAGGCGGGGACGGTCACTGGGCATTCAATGAACCTGGTTCATCACTTCAATCAAGAACAAGAGTAGAGCCGCTTACCCAACAAACCTTAGATGACAATTATGAAAGTTTCTATAAAAAAGCAGGATTTTCAAGAGATGATATGCCTCGTTTTGCGATAACAATGGGGATAGGCACCATTCTTGAAGCAAGAAATATTTTAATGATTGCCAATGGCGAAAAGAAGGCTTCTGTCGTTGCTAAAGCAATTGAAGGCCCCATAACTTCTCAAATCACTTCTTCTGCAATACAACTCCACAGCGGAAAAGTAACAGTAGTTCTTGATGAAGGTGCAGCTTCAAAGCTTAATAACCTTGATCATTACAGACACGTTGAGAAGCTTATGAGAGAATTTATGTAATTCTAAAAAAGCTTTGCAATTGCCATTTCAAAAAATTTTGATTTACATTTTTTGAAATGGCTTATTTAAAATATTTCTTCACTTTCTTCTTTTGTATAAAAGTATTTTGTGAACTCTTCTTCGAAGAGTTCATATTCATTTTCAAGCAAATATTTGAAAGCTGCTTCACTGTGCATAATAGCCTCATTTTCAAGCTTTGACAATTTTTCAGGAATACTTTTTTCAACGAGCATATTTTTTACAGCATCAAAAATTTCATGACTTCCATAGAGAAAAATTCCTTCATGAAGAATCTTTGAGGCTACCATAGCTTTAAAATCGTTAAACTCCATCTGCTCAAACGCTTTCGAGATATCTTTAATAATATAATCAATCTCCTCCATATACCCAGGATTTTTTATAAGAAATCCTTTTTCCTTATATATTAAAAGGTCAAGACCTTTGAGAAGACCTTCAGATAGATTTCTTGAAATCACAATTATGTCAAGGTCTGAACCTTTTACCAATTTACCCGATGATGATTCAGGTCTAAGTTCCGAGTGAGCCATATTATATACCACATCCCCTGCAATCATAAAACAGATATTGCTTTTTATTTTCTCAGAATCCTCTAGTGAATCAACAATTTTTGATACCGTATTATATGCCAATTCATATTTTCTCTTGCTAATAAGTTTTACCCTTTGGTGAAGGGCCTCAGCTTTACTCTCAATTTCATCAATATCCTTATTTAGTCCTACTACTGTATAAGTAAGAAATTCTCTCATAATTGACGGGGAAAGTCTAGCGTAACCTTCAATCTTTTTGTCAAGACGCAAATATTTTTTTCCGAATACTTTTGTTGTAATTTCATCGGATTTATAACAAACCCTCCACAAGGACAATTCATCAATACCTGTTTTCTCATAGAGCTCTTTTCCGGTTAAGGGTCCTTCTTTTTCAATAAGCTTAATAAGATTTTCCATAATTGATTTCACCGATCATCTTTAAATTTTTGTAAATATATTAACCTATTTTTCAACGATATCAACAATATCTCCTTGCTTTTTATATATTGAGTTTTCTGAAACATACCCTCTAACCATAGATAGCGGATAAACAATACTGTTTCTTCCTAAAACAGTTCCAGGATTCATAACAGAATTACATCCAACTTCTACATTATCTCCAATAATTGCTCCAAATTTCTTTAATCCTGTTTTGATTTTACCATCTGTTGTTGATATTGTAACCAATGTCTTGTTTGATTTCACATTAGATGTGATTGCACCTGCTCCTGTATGGGCTTTGTAGCCTAAAATCGAGTCACCTATATAGTTATAATGAGGGACTTGCACTTTATTAAAAAGTATTACATTTTTAAGTTCGGTAGAATTTCCTACTACTACATTTTCTCCTACAATGGCATTTCCTCTTATATATGCACAATGCCTGATTTCAGCACCCTTACATATTATCGCAGGACCATTAATATTAGCACTAGGTGCTACTTTTGCATGTTTTGACACCCACACATTTTCAGCTGTTTGGTAAAAATCCTCAGGAGATAATCCTTTTCCGAGTTCTTTAATGAATTCGCCTATTCTCGGCAATACCTCCCATGGATATTCAACTCCATTAAAAATATCCTTTGCGATTGTTTCTGATAGATTAAGTAAATTTTCTACTTTTAGCATAAACATCCTCCTAATAACAATTTTTAGTTGCTCATATTTTTTTCTATTCAACGGTAACACTCTTGGCTAAATTCCTTGGCTTATCAACATCACAGCCTTTCTGTATTGCCATATAGTATGCAAACAGTTGAAGCGGAGTAACTGCTGCTATAGGGGCAATCAGTGAATCAACATCAGGAATTGTAAATACAACATCAGCTGCTTTCGCTACCTGTTGGTTGCTTTCCTTTGCAATTGCGAGAACAGTCGCACCTCTTGCCTTGACTTCTCTGATATTACTGATCATCTTATCCATCAAATTATCCTGTGTCATTGGACAGATGACTAAAGTTCCCTCTTCAATAAGTGCTATGGTCCCGTGTTTCAATTCCCCTCCAGCATATGCTTCCGAATGTATATATGAAATCTCCTTAAGTTTGAGTGAGCCCTCCATAGAAAGTGCATAATCAAAGCCTCTTCCTATAAAAAATATGCTTTTTGCATTGTAATGTTCCGATGCAAACTTTTGAATTACTTCTTTATTTTCAAGTATATTTTCTATGGCTTTAGGAATATTTATCAGCTCTTCTATAATTCTTTTATAAAACACTTCATCTACCTGACCTTTTTTCATTGCAAAGTCAAGTGCAATAAGGTATAGAGCCGAAAGCTGTGTATTATAAGCCTTTGTTGATGCAACCGCTATTTCAGGGCCTGCCCAAGTGTATAGTACATCATCGGAATCTCTAGCTATGGAGCTTCCCACAACATTTACAATGGACAATACCCGGGCACCTTTTTTCTTTGCTTCTCTTAGGGCAAACAATGTGTCAAGTGTTTCACCCGATTGGCTTATAATTATAACAAGGTTTTTGCCGTTTATAAGTGGATCTCTATAACGGAATTCCGATGCAACATCAACTTCAACAGGAATCCTTGCGAGCTTTTCAAGCAAATATTTACCTACAACTCCCGCATGATAAGCTGTACCACATGCAACAATATATATCTTTTCAATTTTCTCTAAATCCTCGGAAGTTATATTGATATTGTCAAGAGATATTTTACCGTCTTTAATCCTCGGATTTATAGTATCCCGGATAACCTTCGGCTCTTCAAACATTTCCTTCATCATAAAATGTTCGTAACCCGATTTTTCTGCCGAACTTACATCCCAGTTTACTTTAAATATCTCTTTCTTTACTTCTACCCCGTGGTTATTAAACACTTTTACATTATCACTGCTGAGCACAACTATCTCTTTATCCTCAAGAATATATACATCTCTAGTATATTCCAAAATTGCAGGTATATCCGATGCTATGAAGTTTTCCTTATCCCCAAGACCTACAACTAAAGGACTGTCCTTCCTTGCTGCCACAAACTTGTCACCACAGTCACTGCATATTACTCCTAATGCGTATGACCCCTCAACCTCGTTAATTGAATTAATAACTGCTTCAACTATATTTCCTCTGTAATGATGCTCAATCAAATGTGCAAAAACTTCCGTGTCGGTATCGGAAATAAATTGGTATCCCTTTGCTTGAAGCGATTCTTTTAATTCAATATAATTTTCGATAATGCCATTATGCACTACAGCAATTTTACCGGAATTACTTACATGCGGGTGAGAATTTAAATCATTTGGCTCACCATGAGTAGCCCATCTGGTATGTCCTATACCTATAGCTCCCCTCGGCATATCTTCATTAACTTTGTCTTCTAAAATAGCTAGCCTTCCTTTGCTTTTAACGACCTTAATATTATTATCTTCAAAAATTGCAACACCTGCTGAGTCATAACCTCTATATTCGAGTTTCTTTAAACCGTTTATTAATATGGGTGCAGCCATACTGTTACCTATATATCCAACTATTCCACACATTTTAACCACTCCATTATATTATTTTAAATATATATACCTTTAAGAACACAAGCTTTTATGAGAATAATAGTAATCTGATATAAAACTCCAAAATACCTTTTGAGCAGATGGTATTTTGAAAAGATATAACTTTTCTGTTTTTGATAACAAAAAACAGAAGCTTTATATTTCACAAAAAAATACTGTATTTTATGACGGTAATTTGCAACACGATACATTCAAACAAAATACCTTAAATAAACATAAATATGCACACTAATAAAACCTACGCAACATTTTTTTAAACGCTGTTATGCATAATATGATTTAAAAGCTTGTTGAATTGAGTTATTTGAACAGGATTAGCCACACTGATCCAATTTTTTACTGCAGTTACCTGAAGCTTTTGTAAGGATCATTTCGATCGTGACAGACCGGAAGGTTTCCGCCGAATATTTCGATAACTCATCGGATGAGAATTTCCGATGACCTCCTTCTCCTCGTCAACGTATGCAATATACGTCCTGGCGCTCTTGTTACGTCATGTAAAGCAAACAACATATATCCCCCTTTATTTTGCTGTTAACAATGACTATTATCATCCTGTAATTTATCACTCACAAAACTTATTGTACTTTAAGGTGTTTCAAAAATATTCATTAGTCAATATATATAGTTCCAACCCAATCATGAAAGCTTATAAGCTTTCATACTGAGGAACATTATTTTGCAGTGCAAAAAATGTAAATCAGCTTTTTAGAAACACCCATTGACCAGTTATTTTTTTGGAATCACCTAAAATTCAACCCATCACAAATTGTTCGATAAAAAATATGCAATAATACTACATGCCGCTGCAAATGCTGCAATCAAAGTAGTAAATTACGCTGGTGCAAACAGCAAACAATACCGATCAATTTGTGACAGCATTTTGACTCGTAAAACCTATGGATTAACCGAGTCTTTCTTCTATTATCTTTGCAAGCTCAATTGCTCTAGAAGTAATATAATCCTGATCCTTACCCTCAATCATAACTCTGACAAGCGGCTCAGTACCTGATGGTCTGATTAATACTCTACCTTCACCTTTAAATTCGTCTTCAAGCTCTTTGCACATTTTGCATACTAACGCATCATCTAGGTACTTATTCTTATTTTCGTTCTTAATCTTCGCATTTTTCAATATCTGCGGAAGAACCTGCATAACAGAAGCCAGCTCTGACAATTTTTTACCGGTGGACTTTAATACATTAAGAAGCTGCACTCCAGTCAAAAGACCGTCTCCTGTGGTGTTATGCTCCAAAAATATAATGTGTCCTGACTGTTCACCGCCAAGTACATATCCGTTCTCGAGCATGTTTTCCAAAACATATCTGTCTCCTACTTTTGTCTTTTCTATATTAAGACCTTTTTGTTTTGCCATAATATCAAAGCCAAGGTTACTCATAACCGTAACAACTACAGTGTCTTTTGCCAACTTGCCTTCCTTTTTGAGTTCAAGCCCTATAATAGACATAATCTGGTCGCCATCAACTAATTTTCCAGTTTCGTCAATCGCAAGTACTCTATCAGCATCACCGTCAAAAGCAAGACCTATATCAGCTCCTCTTTCCACAACAAATTTTTGAAGTTGTTCAATATGGGTAGAACCACATTTACAGTTTATATTTACTCCATCGGGCTCATTATTTATTACATATACTTCTGCGCCAAGATCAAATAGAGCTAAAGGAGCTGCTTCATAAGCTGCACCATTTGCACAGTCAATAGCAACTTTTATTCCTTTGAGATCTCCTTTTATCGATTTCTTTACAAATTCAACGTAATCATCCAAATGTGTCTCTACTTCGCTTTTCTTACCTACATTACCTCCTATCGGTAATGTAATCTCTTCTGCATTATCTAAAATTATCGCCTCAATCCTGTCCTCTAAAGCATCAGACAGCTTATACCCTTTGCTGTTGAAAAACTTAATTCCGTTGAATTCAGCCGGATTGTGCGATGCAGAAATAACAACTCCGGCATCTGCGTTATACAACCTTGTAAGATGTGCTACTGCAGGTGTTGGGATTATACCTAGAGATATAACTTCCGCACCTACGGAGCATAAACCTGCCGTAAGAGCAGCCTCCAACATATCCCCCGATATTCTTGTATCCATACCCACTAAAATCTTTGGAGTGTGTTTTGTCTCGGAAGTCAAAACATATGCACCTGCTTGCCCTAATTTATATGCCAATTCCCCGGTTAATTCCTTATTTGCAATTCCCCGTACTCCATCTGTGCCAAATAAACGACCCAAAATACTCATCCCCTTTACAATTTAATACAATTTGTGTCACATACACTATTAAGACTCTTTTAAAAAACACAAGCCAGTATTCCACTAACCAAATCCAGTAAAATATATATTAAAATACTTATTTACCAGTTATTTTTTAATCATCCCATCTATAAATATATTCATGTATGTCATATTTCATTATAAACTAAATATATTTAATAAAACAAGTACCCATAAATTAATTTTGAATTAAGATTTATTTATGTAATATAATTCCATCACAGTACGCTATACGTCTTAATTATTTGTTCTGCCACTCTTATACCGTCAACGGCTGCACTTACTATTCCTCCAGCATAACCTGCACCTTCACCGGTAGGGTACAGCCCTCTTACCTTTAAAGCTTCAAGATCATCCGTTCTTGGAATCCTGACAGGTGAAGAGGTTCTTGTTTCAACTCCGGTAAGCAGGGCATCTTTGATTCCAAAACCTCTGAGTCTGTCATCAAAATATTTGATTGACTCTTTCATAGGTGCTGTAACAAAACCCGGAAGACATGAATTTATGTCTGCAAAACTTGTCTGTCCTGTGTAACTTGGCCTTACTTCTCCAACCTTAACCGAAGCCCTGCCCAAAACAAAATCTTCAAGTCTCTGAACCGGTGCTGCATTACTGCTTCCTGCAACAGTAAAAGCCAGTCTCTCCCATACCCTCTGAAACTCGATACCCGACAATGGATGATTACTTCCATAGTCCCCTGGCCCAACAGAGACAACAAGGGCACTGTTGGCATTATCCCTATCTCGGGCAAACTCACTCATCCCGTTTGTTACTATCATATGCGGTTCGGATGCAGATGCTACTACAATTCCTCCGGGACACATACAAAAAGAATATACTGTTCTATCATTGGTCTTGTAAAACAGCTGATAATCCGCCGCTCCAAGGCGCGGATGTGCCGAAGCTTCACCGTATTGGGCTTGATTGATAAGTTCCTGAGGATGTTCTATTCTGACACCAATTGAAAAAGGTTTTTGAACAAATTCTATTCCGCTTTCAAAGAGGCTGACAAAAGTATCCCTTGCACTATGACCTGTCGCAAGAATCACAACCTCAGCGTCGATAGTTTCACTATCATTAACAACTACACCGGTAATTTTGCCCTCTTTAATACAAACAGAAGTGACTTTCGAATTGAATCTTACCTCTCCACCTAATTGCGTTATCCTTTTCCTTATATTTACAACCACTTTCTTAAGTACATCAGTGCCTATATGAGGCTTTGCTTTATATAGGATCTCCTCCGGTGCACCGGAAGCATAAAATTCTTCAAGTACCTTTGTGCACCTTCTGTCATTTATTCTTGTTGTAAGTTTTCCGTCGGAAAAAGTTCCTGCTCCACCCTCTCCAAACTGTACGTTTGTTTCAGTATTAAGCTCCTCGCCTTTCCAGTAGCTGTTCACTATTTCAGTTCTTTTTTCTACACATTCACCACGTTCCAAAACCAGGGGCTTATAGCCGTTTTGCGAAAGCACAAGAGCAACAAAAAGCCCTGCCGGTCCAGTACCTATAACCACAGGTCTTTGTTTAAGTTTTCTGTCTCCATAGGTTAACCTATCTTCTATATTATCCTCAATAATCCGAACATCGTTATTATTTGTTATTTTTATCTCTGCTGGTATTTCAATCATAACAGAATATATAATTGCTATGTCAGGCTTTTTTCTAGCATCAATTGATTCTTTTACAATCCTGAAATCCATAAACTCCTTAGCATCTATCCTAAGCTTTTTTGAAACAACCCTTTTCAGGGAGTCTATATTATCATCTAAAGACAACTTAATATTGTGTATAATAAGTTTCATTTAAAACCCTCTGCTATTCCTCATTCTTAGTTATTACAATTTCCACTTCAACATCTTCTGAAAGTTTAAGAGTACTTGGCAAAACAAGCTTCAACGTTCTTTTGTAAGTACCTTCTCTTAACCCTCTTAAGTCAATTGATGACTTTAACTTGTTCTCATCAATCTTATCTAGCTCTTCCTTTGTACCCTTTACTTCAACATCAATTTCTTCAACCGTAATCTTATATGTCAGTGAGCCATCGGACACTTCATTTTCAAGTATAATATCTTCTGCTCTTATTTTGTAGTTTTTAACCGAAAGTGGTACTATTACCACATTTACGGATACTGACTTCTGTGAATTTATAAGACTTACACTATCAGGCAAAACGATATTGGTAGTTTTCGTAGTACTGGCATTGAAGTTTTCAATATCTATGGTCTCAGTTTTTAAATTGTCTATAGAATCAATTAAACTAGAAGGGCCTGATATCAATACTTTGTCCGGTGATACTTTGTGTATACCGTCAACAAAGTCCTTAGCCGGTTTTCCTTTTACAACCGGTATAACTGAAACTTCCTTTGCAATCTCAATTCTAGCTTCCACACTATATCTATTGTCAAATTCCAGCATTTCATTCCCATCTTTATCATAAACCTTACACATCAGCTTCATCGAAGTATCGCTTTTTATTTCTGTTACGTCTGCAAAAGCCTTTACCTGACCAATAGAATTAATTACCGAATCAGTAGCTTCAATAGATATTGTCTTTGGTGATATACTTATGCCAACGACTTTATAGTTCCCTTTTGCTTCACCTGTAGTCACAACTTCAACAGGATAAGGGTTTTCACCTATCTTTTCAAGTTTAATGTTCACACCCCTCGGGGATACACTTTCAAAAGAAACTCCAGCAGGGATTTTATAAATCTCTACATACAAAAATCCTGTTGATACATCGCTAACCTTCGACAAGTCTACAACTGCGTCTATCTCAGAAGAATTAATGCGTTTCACCTTGTCCTGCCTGCCTTTCAAACTGACTGTAACAGTCCTTGGAAAGTTTGCATCTTTTATTACAATATCTTTACTCTTTAATATATCCTCATTTTCAACTCTCAAAGGAACGCTAAAGTCACTTGAAATGATAGGGTTTGTGCTATCTAATACAAAAAGCCAGAGAAACACTGCAAACAATATGGACATGATTTTAACAGTTGAATCTCTCTTTAACAAATCATTCATTTCGTCTTCACCTTCCACAATCCCAACTTTTTATTGGGTACATGTTTTTCCAAAAGGTTTTTGCTAAGTGCTTTTCTAAGGGTATCCGAAGTGAGGTTTCTGGTCAACCCGCCATTTAAGGCAACAGAAATCTTACCCGATTCCTCCGAAGCAACTACAACTATAGCATCTGACACCTCACTAATTCCTAAAGCTGCTCTGTGCCTTGTCCCAAGCTCTTTACTAAGGTTTGGATTTTCCGTCAACGGTAGAAAACATGCAGCCGCCTTGATTTTATCACCTCTAATTACTACTGCTCCATCATGAAGAGGCGTATTAGGAGTGAAAATATTCATCAAAAGTTCAGAGGTAACATTAGAATCTATCTGAATTCCAGAATTTATTATATCACCAATTTTTGTCTCCCTTTCAATGACAATTAATGCCCCGGTAAAGGTTTTTGACATCTCAAATATAGCTTTAATAATCTCCTCAATATTAGACTTCACCTTTATGGTATAACTCTCATCCTCTAGGTTGAAGAAATTCTTAAACCTGCTCCTGCCAATTTGTTCAAGCCCTCTTCTGAGCTCGGGCTGGAATAGCACTACCAATGCTATAGCCAAATATTGAATTATCATTTTAAGTATAAAGGCAATAGTCCTAAGACCTAAAATCTCACTCAACTTAGAAGCAATCAATATAAATAAAATGCCCTTTATTAACTGCCATGCCCTTGTTTCCCTTACAAGAGTCGCTACTTTATATATTGCATAAGATACAATACTTATATCCACAATAGTTTTTACAAGGTCCCAAGGCCCTTTTATACTTAGATTGTCGGAGAGAAAATTAATGATTCCCCAAAAATTAATTTTATCTAAAAAATCCATCAAATAACCCCACGTTCTTAAAGTTAGGTAATTCCAAAAAAATTTTTCAATTGGCCTTTCAAAAAAGTTGACTTACATTTTTCTTCAGTAGCAAAATAATGTTCCTATGTATGGAAGCTTAAAAGCTTCCATGATAAGCTTTGCAACCTAAATATTATATAAACATCAATACAATTCATTATTTTAACACTAATACTTAGTAACGTTAATAGAGTTTTGAATAATTTAATGAAATATTAATATTATTATTATTTACAATATATTGCCAAGGTAAACATATTCAAGATGATTAAGCGCTTCCTCCCTACATCTGACTAACGTTTCCCTCGGAGTAGGAGGTATATGCATCATTTTGTAATTTGGAAAATACCTCGATAAATGTAAAGGTATTTTCGGAGAAAGAGAAGAAATCCACTTAGACATATCAGAAATTTCCCTAAGTGCATCGTTAAGCGTCGGAATTACAAGAGTTGTAATTTCAACATGGCAGTGGTTGTACACTAGCTCAACAGTCGCTTTTATATCATCAAGAGTACCTTTACAAATATCATAATAAAAAGCTGAAGTAAATGCTTTTACATCTATATTCATTGCATCAATATAAGGCAAAAGATCATTCATCGCTTCCTTGCCTATGAAACCGTTGGTGACAAGAATATTTGAAAGTCCTTCTCTCTTTGCGAGTTTTGCAGTTTCATATACAAACTCGTACCATATGGAAGGTTCGTTATAGGTATAGGCTATTCCTATATTACTCTTACCCTCAAGCTCTTTTGCTTTTGAAACAAGGCTTTCAGGTGTTATATCCTGTGCCTCCGGTTGTTCATGAGCTATGGACCAGTTTTGGCAAAATGAACATTTTAGATTGCACCCGAAAGTACCTACTGATAGTATATTCGCACCGGGTCTGAAATTGTACAAAGGTTTCTTCTCAATGGGGTCAAGAGCCATGGCTGTTATCTTCCCATAGTTGAGCGAATAAAGATCTCCTTCAGTATTTTTGCGAGCCCTGCAAGCTCCGACTTTTCCGTTATTAATTACGCAATTATGGGGACAAAGATAACAATGTACCTTTAAATCCTCTAGTTTATCAAAATACATAGCTAGTTTTGAAGCTTCCATTTTATCTCCTGTAAACTTTTCATCTGTGAAATATAGATAACGTACACTAAAGCTAAATTTATATAGCACTTAAACGTTATCTAATTTAGATGAAAAACTTCCTTTAAAATTTAGTTTTAGAGTTTTTCATCTATAGTACAATATTAAAATTCATTAGGATGATCCATGCCTTATGACTTCAAACCTCTCTAATGAATACTTCTCATTTTTACCGATTCCGGCTTTTTGAAGAGCGATTCCTACCTGCTCATCAGGAGTATTTACACCTTCGAGATTTGGCAAAAGCAAGCCGGAACGATTACCCGATCTTACAATCACCCCATATTTTATCACATCCAACTCATCTATGGATTTTATCGGCTCAGGATTCATAAGCACATCTACAGAATATACAAGGCTTCCGAGTTCATTTGCCTCCACAGGAAAAAATCTCGGATCATCCGTACCACTGCTGACTGCATTATAAATAATTTCTGAGGCAATATTTTCTTTTGTAGGTGCTATTGTCCCAATACACCCTCTAAGCTGACCATCCCTCTTAATGGATACAAAAACTCCTGCTTTCTCCGTCTTCATTTCTTTTGGAAGTTCATCGGGCGTTTCAAGCAACTTGCCTTTATTTACAAAAAACTCAAGGGAGCTGCGAGCAAGCGCAACATATTCATCCTCATTTTTACGGATATCTTCAATCCTTTTATCGAGTACTCTTCTACCCTTATCCTCACGGACAACTTCAATTTTTGCTATGCAGTAACCTATACCAAAAGGCGCCTCATAGGAATATACCTCAGGTTTTATTTCATACCCGTCCATTGCTCCGTACATAATTATAAAAGACCTTAGACCACATTGACCTGCACCTTCACAAAAATTGTCATCAATATAAAGGAGACTTTTCACATTGTTTTCCCTTATGCTTTTAACTACAAGTTCATCAAACTGCTTCCCCTCCTCACTATATCCATATGGACCATCATGGGCGAGCTTATGTGAAAGGTCACCGCTTGCAATAATAACAACCTCTTCATCTGAAGCCTCAACCGCCTTCTTTATACATATTCCGAATCTATAAAGTTCTTCCATTCTTATATATGATATTGAAATGTGTACAAGCTTGAAACTGTTATATTCCTTCAAGACATAATATAACGGCACTAAAGCCCCCCAATCAAGCTCATTTTTCAAACTGTGGCTTAAAGCCGTTGCCCTGTCTACTCCTCCAGCTTGTATTCCTTCATCTGCAGCATAGGAAATAATACTTTGTATAAGGTTTAAGTTATTATCCATACTCAAACTAACATCTGCTCTTCCAAACCTCTTAAAATTTCCTTTAAGCACTTTATCATCAGAAATATAAATATAATCCTCAAAGGCAGGTGCATGAGGTGTTATTACAATAATAGTCGAAGGTTTTTGAATCTTAATTTCCTTTGATACCTTTTTTGCAGCATTAATAGTTTTTATAGCACCAACCTCTTCACCTTTCCCTACTTCCGGAACGATTATCGGCGGATGCGGAAAAATATATGCTCCTGTAATTTTTCCCATAAAATCACTACCCTTTCCAAAATGCTGATAAAATTATCATGCCAACCGAAGTAACAAAGAATATAATTACTGTTACTAATGCAATAATTCTTACTGTCTTACTTCTCATAGTATTTTTCACTTCCCTTTTTATTATCTTGGTATCGTGCCTTATTTATACATTCTTACAATGTATATTCTATAACAAAAAAAGTCTCTTGAAAAACAAAATTTTATTTTTATATTTAAAGAAGGAATTTTAAAAAAAATGTAGAAATATTATAATATAAGAATAACGAACATTGTCTTCAATTTAATATCCATCATCTCTACCCAAAAACACTAGTATGGAACGTTTCTCCCCTGTTGCATAGTAGTGTTTTTCTCATTTCGTAAGATTTTTTGTCTTTTGTCATTTGCGAAAAAGGTCGGAATTCTAAGATATACATAACACTATTATGATAACCTAGTTCAAAACACTAATAAGCTTAAATATATTACCAAAACGAAATGTACAGTAATATTTTACTATGTTATAATAATATTGTACATTATACTCCCCTTTATATTTGGGTATAAGGAGATATAAATAGTGACTTATGAAACAGGGCAAAATTGTCGAAAGGCAATGGCGCAAAGCTTAGGGTCTAAAGCTTGAACTTAGGTTTAATGCTAAGATAGCCTAGCTACCATTAAAAGTTCTGTTTATACTCTGAATATCAAGTTCGAGGAAATAGGTCCTAAATATTTCCTTATACCAATTTTGTTTTGGGGTGTATAATAGTTTCCTTAATAAAATATCGGACCCATAGGGTCCTTTTATTATGCCTCTTTCACTTCGTTCGAAGGATGCGTAAAAAAAGTCCACATTATCAGGACTTTTTTTTACACCTTAGGAACGATTAAAATATAAGTTCCAACTCTGGGATAATGAAAAACTTGATTTGATAATGTTCTCACAATACGAGAATAAGAAGTTTTTTCGTTATCCCTTAGTATCGCCTTTATTTTTTGCATTTACTGTTACTTGGGCAACTTGAGCAACAATTACAGGAATCTTTATTTTTTGATTTTTTATATGTGTAATAACCGGCCATAGCAAATGCTCCAAATAATAGTACACTTATTATAATTGTAGCCATAAAATCAACCCCCTTGAACTTCTACCGTACCTTTCCATATACCATTACTTTTTACATGCTTTCTCTTAGGTCTAAAAATCAAATACACCATTAAAACAAACATAACTACTGCTATTGCTGTACCAATTCCAAATCCCCCACCGGTAAAAAAACTTCCAAATTGATATACAATGAGAGAAATAACATATGCAAATCCTGTTTGATATCCTATTGCAATCAACGTCCATTTCAAATTACCCATTTCACGCTTAATTGCACCGACCGCTGCAAAACAGGGAGCACAAAGCAAGTTAAAAATAAGGAATGAAAAGGCAGAAAGCTGTGTAAATGACTGACTAAGCGGCAACCATATTTCTGCACCATCCTCAGCAACCTCAGAAAACCCATACAGTATGCCTAATGTACTTACAACATTTTCCTTTGCAACAAATCCTGTGATGGAAGCAACTGCTGCTTTCCAATCTCCCCAACCAAGTGGGCTGAATATTATAGCTATTCTGCTTCCGATTGAAGCCAATATAGATTCAGAGGCTTCCACCATCTGCATTGACCAGCTAAAACTGCTGACAAACCATATTATTCCACTAGCAAGAAAAATAACAGTTCCTGCTTTTTTGACAAAAGACTTTCCTCTATCCCACATGTGGATAACTAACCCCTTAAGACTTGGGGATTTATAAGGAGGAAGCTCCATTACAAAAGGAGATTCTTCGCCTAAAAACGCTTTTGTTTTCTTAAGTATTGTTCCGGAAATCACCACTGCCCCTATACCTATAAAGTAAGCTACCGGTGCCATCCAAACCGAATTTGGAAACATTGCCCCAATAATCAACGCAATTACCGGAAGCTTTGCCGAACAAGGAATAAATGATGTTGTAATAATAGTCATTTTTCTATCATGTTCATTTTCAATTGTACGTGAAGCCATTATTCCAGGTACACTGCACCCGGTTCCAATTAACATTGGAATAAAAGATTTTCCGGAAAGCCCGAATTTTCTGAATATGCGGTCCATGATAAAAGCAACACGAGCCATGTAGCCACTATCTTCAAGAACACCTAGGAAAAAGAAGAACACAAGCATCTGTGGAAGAAACCCAAGTACTGCACCAACACCGGCTATTACACCGTCAAGAATAAGGGAATTCAACCATTGGGCACTACCAACGGATGTAAGAAAACTTTCAACCGCCCCCGGTATAATTTCTCCAAACAGTACGTCATTGACCCAATCTGTCATCAACGTTCCTACTGTTGAAATTGACACATAATAAACCAAAAACATTACTAATGCAAAAACGGGAAGTGCTAAAAAACGATTGGTAACAATATTGTCAATTTTGTCGGATACCGTTATTCGGGTTTTATTTTTCTTATGAACACATTTCTTTGTTACGCCACCTATATAGTTATAACGCTCATTTGTGATAATACTCTCACTGTCGTCATCTAGTTCTTTTTCACATAAAGATACTATAGTTTCTATACGAGCTTTCACATCGGATGAAAGGTTGATTTTCTTAATTATATTTTTATCCCTCTCAAACAACTTTACGGCATACCACCGCGAATTGTCCACATCCTCAACAATCAAACCTTCAATTTCTGTAATTGCTTGTTCTACTACATTTGAAAAAGTATGCTTAGGCGTTGTTTTTTGACCGGCTAATGCAATTGCTTTTTCAGTTACTTCCTTGCAACCTTCTCCCTTTAAAGCCGATATTTCAACGACTTCACAACCCATGCATCTGCTCAAGCCTTTATTGTCAATAATATCTCCGTTCTTTCGAATAATATCCGTCATATTAAGAGCTATAACAACCGGAATACCTATTTCGGTAAGCTGTGTAGTAAGATAAAGGTTTCTTTCAATATTTGTACTGTCCACTATATTTATAATAGCATCAGGCTTTTCTTCCATAAGATAGTTTCTTGAAACCACTTCTTCTAAAGTGTAGGGTGAAAGGGAATATATTCCCGGAAGATCCACAATCTCAATTTCCTTATTATCTTTTAGTTTTCCTGCCTTTTTTTCCACCGTAACACCGGGCCAGTTTCCAACATATTGCGAACTCCCTGTTAAGGCATTAAACAAAGTTGTCTTCCCGCTGTTCGGATTACCCACTAGGGCAATTCTCATTTTCATTTGACTCTCCCTCCTTAAATCTTACATAGTTAGTCAAAGCTAACTAAACCTTTCAAAATATGCAGCCTTGTGGGCTGCTTGCTTTTATGGTTCATCATTTCGTGAAAGCTGCTCCATACTTCATATACCTTTAGAAAATTATAAGTACGATTAAAATATAAGTTCCTGTTATCCCTTACTGTATTTCTATCATTTGCGCATCGTCTTTTCTGATGCTAAGCTCATATCCACGAACATTTATTTCAATAGGGTCTCCAAGTGGAGCCACTTTTCGCACATAAACTTCTACACCTTTAGTTATACCCATGTCCATAATTCTTCGTTTTAATGCACCTTCACCGTGAAGTTTCACTACTTTCACAGCTTCACCACATTTGACTGTTTTTAGTGTTTTCATAAAATTACCTCCTTAGTTAGTCATTGCTAACTCATATGTAAACAAAACAGTTAGTCTAAACTAACTCTCGTTATTAGTTTACCACCACAAATTGATCCTGTCAACAGTGCAAATATATTTTTTCTTGCGTAATTAAACAGCATTTGATAACATAACAATATAGTATTAAATAGTTATATTATAATCAACGGTATAAAGGGAGGATTTATTTTGAAAGTTCAAGAATCAGCAGAGAACTATCTCGAAACAATTCTCATGCTAAAAAAACGTAACGGTTATGTTCGATCAATAGATATTGCAAATGAGCTTTCTTTCTCAAAACCAAGTGTCAGCACTGCTATGAAACACTTTCGTGAGCAGGGATATATATCTGTTGAAAGTAACGGCTCCATAATATTAACAGAAAGCGGATTAAAAATAGCTGAGCGTGTCTATGAGCGTCATTTGCTGCTTTCAAAATATCTTATAGCTCTTGGTGTTGACGAAGAAACTGCAAAAGAGGATGCATGCCGAATTGAGCATGTTATAAGTCAGCAAAGCTTCGATAAAATTAAAGAACATTGGCAAAAATTGTTCAATATAAAGGGCTAAAGATTAATGAATTTCAATTGTCAACAGCCCTTTTGCTAGTCATCTATTATTCATATAATCAAAAACCTTTTTAGATATCTGAGCTATCACGTCATGAGCCTCTTCGTCGTTAATCACACCTTTAGACATAACAGCCAATACATAAGGCTTATCAGAATAAATTATTCCGACATCATGAACTGCGCCAATTTGATCCCCCACTTTATGAGCAACTCTTACCCCTTTAGGCAAAAGTCTTGGTAACCTATCATTATATATGGTATTACACAAATTGTTCTTAAGTTCTGCACCCAATTCATCATTTTTATTGCAAAATTCATATATATTTTTCAAATAAATTGCCATATCTTTTGGACATGATACATTTTCAGTATTTTCCACGACTGTGCCTCCAAGTGATCTCATATAGTCTTTAAGATTTTTCTTCCCAAAATACCTTAAAAGTATGTTTGTTGCTATATTGTCACTATTTGTAATGGATATCTTCAAAAGATATCTTATTGTAAAAGTTTTTCCGGTTAGCTTTTTAGTTTGCAAAATACCCGTACCACCTTCAAAATCCTCCTCTGTAAAATCTAAAGTCTTTTCAGGGTCAACTTCCCCTGCTTCAATCTTTTTAAACAGATAATAGTTAAGCGGTACTTTTACTGTGCTTGCTGCTGTATACTCATCCGTTTCATCTATTCCAAATTCGTAGCCATTTTCCAGATCTATAAAGTATATACCATATTGTCCTGTATACTCAGAAACATATTTTTTCAACTCATCTTTTAACTCATCATAATTAAAATTTTCTTCATCAATAATCTTCTCAATATCTTCTTTAATATCATTTTCAATATTTTCTTCAATATCTTCTTCCAACCTTAAAAAAGCATCACTTTCATAAGTAGACTCAGCATCGATAGATATGCTTGAAACTTCTCCTATGCTATTTGGAATAGCTGAGGGAATATATTCGATCGGATTTAAAATCTGAGCGCTAGTTTGAACGGATGCTTTATCTGAAAACGACTGTTCCTGATCCTTATGATTTAACGCATTAATGATAGCAGCAAACGCAATTATGCTTATAGCTAATAAAGATAAGAATATAAAGACCCTTTTTTTTCTTTGCTTTCTCCTCTTTACAATTCTTTCCTTAATAGAAAGTCTTCTATCAAATCCCATAAACACCTCTACATGTATAAATATATTACAAAACTTATACTATAGTATTACAAAACAAGGCAATTTATACTTTTTCAAATCTTTCTACATCAAGAATAAATATTGTTGCACCACCAACAACTACTTCTACAGCATTGTTCAAAAACATACTTCCTACATCAATTGGAGCAATGGGCGAGTTAATAATCTGTTTTCTGCTTCTGGATTTACTTTTAATAATTTCTATAACTTGCTCAACCTTATTCTGATCCACACCAACAAGCAAAGTTGTATTGCCTGACTTCAAAAAACCTCCTGTCGAACAGAGTTTTGTGACAGCAAACCCATTTTTATTCAACTCTTTCATAACTTTATTACCATCTTCATCATTAACTATAGCAAAAACAAGTTTCATTGTGCTCCTCCATAAGTTATTTGCATAGTAAACATACTATAATTTTGCACTTTACTTGCATTTTTTACAAGCCAAATAATCACCCTAAAATTCCAGGCAATATTTGTTCTATTGTTTAGCTTTTGACTTTGACAATAATCTTGATACAGTACTCCTTAATACCTTCAATAACTTTAGCAATACCAAAATTAATTCTATTCCGATCAAGGTTAACAACAAAATTGTAATGTCCTTATATTCAACCATTGACTTAACCAAAGTCGAAAACATATCCACAGACGAATAAACATTAACCGAAGGATACAAATCTACGCTAATTTCAGTATCATCCTTTAGTACATACTTCATAGCACCTACAATTTGAGTTTTAAGGACAGGAAGCTCGATATTTCCTCTGATTTTAAATTCAAAATCTCTTATGTAGTCTTCTCCAATTGGAAAAGTATAATAAACATCTATAGGGCTAATAAGATCTATGGTTTTATCTCCTACAGGTATAGTTTCTATAGTCTGATCCTTTTTAACTAAAATACCTGTTTTATAATTTCCAAAACCGTAATCGAGCAATTTTGTCGAATCCTCATAAACATTTTCTTCTGGAGAATCCAAAACAATACTTATAATTCTAGTATTATTTCTTGTTGCTGTAGTTATAACTGATTGGCGTTCTACTTCATTGTATCCTGTCTTTCCTCCATCAACACCGTCATAACCCCAAAAAAGATTATTACTGTTAGTTATAATTTCTACTTTCCCCTGATTTGTCCAATACTTTGCTTGGGAAGAAAAAATACCGTCAAAGTTGGGATTTGATAATGCATATCTCATTAATACAGAAAGGTCATAAGCAGTTGTGTATTGTGCTTCATCATACAACCCGGTAGGGTTTGTAAAATTTGTATCCTTCATCTTGAGTTCACGGGCTTTATCGTTCATGATACTAACAAATGTTTGTACATCACCACCCACATACTCAGCTAGAGCAATGGCCGAATCATTTCCTGAAGTAAGTACTACTGTATAAACCAAATCTTCAACAGAATATTTCCCCCCTACTTCTAAGTTCAGTTTAGAGCCTTCAACTGCTGTAACATTTTTACTTATAGTTATCTGCGTATCAATCTTTGAGCCGGCTTTTTCCAATGCCAAAAGTGCAGTCAGTATTTTATTGGCACTTGCTATATGAAGTCTGCTTCTGCTCTCCTTTCCAAATAATATCTGACCTCTTTGGGACTCGACAAGTATTGCAGACACAGCCTTAATCTCAGGGACATCAGTAGCAGCCACTACCGAACCCTTGTTAATAAATAGTATTATAAACAATATAAGGAAACACTGCACTTTAATTAGAAATCTATTTTTCATAGTTAACCTCACCTGGTTCTACCAACAGTATTTTAAGATTGCAAAAAAACCACTTATACTATCTTGTGAGATTTATTGCCATCAAACAAATTCATTATAACAAATCAACATGAAATATTCATTAGATATTAATATTTATTATAGTATTTTAATTTATTATTTACAACTCCAGCATATACAATTCTTCTCAAAATGTTTGCGGCAGCGGAATTTACTACTTTGATTACAGCTTTCGCTACCGCAGATTTTTTTAAATTAAGGTAATTCATAGAATATAACTGGTCAATTGCCATTTATAAGTAATAAGCGTTTAGTATTTCTTTTAATTATTGTGGAAAACTAAGAACCAATAAGGATAGGAGGTGATTTTTGTGTCAAGTAAAAAAGACGTTTCAAAAAATAAGAAAACAAAGCCATCAACAGAAAACTCTTCAGGTTTGTACGAATTTGCCAATGATCAGCTTGGTGAAAACAGAGATGCAGCTTTCAATGATTTAGCCAAAAAATCAGCAAATAAACAAACCTTGGATAAAAAGAAAAAGTAGTTAAATTACTTGCTCAATAATAAAAACAAACAAGAAAAATGTCAATTCTAAATCTTTTCTTGTTTGTTTCCATATAAAGTCAGTTCAAAAATCCTATGATTTTTAATTTATGTTAGCTTACTTTTGTTCTTTCAAATGCATTACGGCTCTTTCCTGTTCATCCTTTAATATATTCAAATATAACTTTAACGAATTCTTTGTGTTAAAATCGTGATATTTTATCTTTATACCATACTGGAAATTTCCCGGACTTTTCTCCTTCCACATAACAGTTCCTGTTAATCTTAACACCCTATTATCTATATATGTATCGAAAGCTATATCATCACCTTCGAGAAATTCACTTCTAGATATTATGGATAATCCCTCCAAACTTAGATTTCTTACATATGCAACTTTTCTTTCTCCAACTTTTGGTTTCATATCTGCATACAGCGATACGGGAAATCTTTCAAAAATTCTTTTTTCTCTAATTTGCTCCACATTTTGAATTCTTAATGAAACACTGTTATCTTTAGGATTGATAAGCCTAATAGAACATTCAGCTGCATATATATCTAAACCAATCTGAAAACCCATAACAACAGGATCATCTTCAAATAGATTGTAGATAGAGAACTTTTTAGGAAGATTTAGCAAAACTTCATTATCCAACACCTCAAGAACTACACTTTGAAAAGGAATATTCTCTGAATAGTGTGAGATTGATACAATATTACCTGGTTTTAGTTCCATACTGTACCTCCATTTTGAAGTATTTTCATATTTTGGTATATAGTTTTATGATGTGTTTTATATTATTTCTATATAAATATTTAAAATCCTCCTATTTACCATCAAAAACCATTTTTAATTTTATATCACTTTCATAATAAAATACTTTCATTTTGCATAAGCTATGGTAAAATATAAGTATATAAAAACTATGCAAATATATATTTGTGTAATTTAAGGTTATTTTTTGAAATGGCCTAAATACTTTTCAAGAAAGAATTATCTTTAATATCTCTATGAAATAGCTAAAATAAAGATACTACGAAAGTTGGTGATTGTTTTTGGACAGAATTGTTTTTAAAGCCTATGCCATATCTAGTGAAATTGATCTCAATAAGATAGCTGATCAATGTCATATTCCTAAAAAATACACTTGGGAAGAACCACTTATACTCTATGGCAATGTTTTAAATTCAATTCTCAAAAGAGAATTGAAAGATGAACAAAAAGTAATGGTATTTTCCTTTGGAAGCATTGTGTTTATCAACTGCACAAACAGTGATGAATTGGTGTTTATGGAGTATTTAAAATCAAACAAGTCGGATATTGACATAAAAAGTTATGAAAGATACAGCGATGATTACCAACTCGAAATCAGAGAAAATTCTGAAATCGAACTGACAGATAAATATGTTTTGGTTCCAAAGTTTGAAGCTTTTTACCCAGAACTTATTTCTACGGTCATAGCAAAATCGGTAGCCCTTGAAAAAACCGAAGAAAAACTTGGCAAAATAGTCGATAAACTTGAAACAATGATTGATAAGCTAGAAAAGGGGAAACTCAATATAGGAAACAAAGAAATTGCCAATACTACCTCAAAAATAGTTCGGCATGAATACAATACCTTAGCCTATATAATGATTTTAGATAAACCCGATATTACCTGGACCAGTATTCAAGCCGAAGAGTTCTATAACCGTATGGCAGAGTTCTTCGAGCTAAATGACCGTTATATAATTCTCAAGGAAAAAACAAATATACTTAACAGCATTATAGACGGTTTTTCTTCCATAACTCATTCCATAAGAGGCTTATTTGTTGAATGGGTAATAGTTTTATTGATTCTTGTCGAAATAGTTCTTATGATATTAGACTTATTAAGGTAAAGGATTGTTTGGAATATGGTAAACATAAAAATAAAAAGTGTCAAAGTTGCAGCCTTTTTTTCATTAGATAAAATCATGGAACTTCTTAAAATACCAATGCAGTTTAAATGGGATGAATACCTTATTTTAAGCGGAAGTGACCTGGATTTGATTCTAAAATACAACACCACAGACAAACATGTTTATATCTTTAAATATGGATGTATTTCCTTTGCCAATTTTGAAGATGAAGAAATTTTTACATTTATCAAGTATATCGAATCAATCGGTTCTAAAATCAATTACTCTTTAATTTATAAATACTATGATATTCACAACATAAAAGTCCTGCCAAATCAAAGAATTAAACTTTGGCAAAGCAGTGATGTAGAATATGATTATAGTGACAAACTCATACATACTATTTCAATAATTCTTTCAAAGTCCACAGAACTTTATAGATTTGAATCGGAATTAAACAAGCTTCTTGACGAAGCAGAGAAGTTCATAATATTTTTACAAAAAGGACGTCTTGGCTTTTATAGGCGAAAGTCCTCTTTACTAATCTCTAGAATACTGCGTTTTAAATATGACAGCATCCATAATATTAGAGTTTTGGACCGACCAGGTTTTGTAGAACAAAGTTTATCTCTCAGAAATATATATGACAACCTTTCAAAGTATTACGAATTGGATGAACGTATAAATATAGTTAAGGGAAAAATATCCAGTTTACACGATATTCTTGATTTATATACAAGTTTAAGTTTCAATCAAAGTGGAACAAGACTGCTGTTATTTGAAATATTTCTCCTAGCTCTGTTCCCTGCATCTCATTTGTTTGAGCATATACTAAAACTCAAGACTTCACTTAACTTCCTCTTAAACATAATAAGATAAAAAAGTTCTAATACAAATCTACATTAACCATATTTCCTTATGTGTTGAACGCACGTAAACGGTAAACCATGCGTACCTCGCAAAGAATTAAGGATTATGAGATAATTCTTCTATAATAGTTTTGCTATTTACTTTAAAAACTTGTAATAGTTTTTCAAGTAAACTCTAAAAACTTTAAAG
>JAEZUI010000079.1 GCA_023421115.1 Bacillota bacterium
AAGCCAACAGTGAGTGTAACACCAACACCAACGGCAACGGTAAGTGTAACACCAACACCAAAGCCAACAGTGAGTGTAACACCAACACCAACGGCAGCAGTAAGCGAAAAACCAGCACCAACTAGCAATAATGGTGGTGGTTCAAACGGCGGCGGTGGTGGTGGAGGCGGCGGTGGTGGCGCGAAAAAAACATCGACACCAACACCAACATTAACACCAACGACAAGTGTAACGCCAACACCTGTACCAACAGTAGTTGAGCCTACTCCTGAAGTTCCTGGCTTGAATGTGCAAAGTCACACTGCTTACTTAAAAGGTTATCCTGATGGCTCGTTCTTACCGGAAAACAATATTACTAGAGCAGAGGCTGCTACAATTTTAGCAAAGCTCTCAGGTGCTGATATAACTTATGTAAATGATAAAATAAGTTTCCCTGATGTTAATGAAACACATTGGGCTTTATGGGCAATCAAATATTCTACTGATAAGGGATACTTTGTGGGATATACCGATGGTACATTTAAACCCGATCAGAGAATTACAAGAGCTGAATTTGCAACGATAGTGTATAAATTCCTTGGCATTGATGACAAAAATATTAATAACTACAAGTTTGAAGATGTAAAGGGACACTGGGCTCAAGTATATATTGAAAAACTATCGGAACTTAAATATATTAGCGGATATCCTGATGGAACTTTCCAGCCTCAGTCAAGTATTAAACGCTGTGAGAGTGTAGCATTATTAAATAGAGCACTTAAGAGAGGACCATTATATGGCAGTGCTCAGATATTCCCAGATGTACCTGAAACACATTGGGCATTCAAAGATATAGCAGAAGGCGCTTTTGATCATAGTTATATTATGGAGGGCGACATTGAAAGACTATATGTAAAATAGTGCTTGATGAATTAACATCCTTACCTTTTGTCAAAAGGTAAGGATGTTTTTGTAATATATGCATTCAGAGACAAATCAAGTAAAGAAATAATAAAAGTGACAACTCTTTTTGAGTTCACCATAATGACTACTGACGAATGATTTATTAATTATTGTTACTTGAAACTAGAATACTTTTAATATATAATAACATTATAAGGAAATATATGATTTGTTTATGGGGGGAATTTTAAGATTTGAAATAAATCAATTACTTGAAGGGCTGTATTTTATTCGTTTTACTATACTTAGTTTTCGTTTATATAAATATCATATCCTATAGATATAGCAAGGGCCTAATCCTGATTTATAGAGCCTATCTGAAAATTCTCGTAACAGTACCTTAAAAAAATTAAACAAAACAAACTTTGAAATTAAGGTAGTATGGAAAAGAAGTTTATTAAAGAAAAGTAAACTATACTAAATTTTCTTAGTTTACTATTCTTGATTTTACTTGTTTTCTATAAATACTGCCTCTAATAAAAATTTAATTTTTAAATTTGTGGGAGGAATTTATAATGAAAAAAGCAATAAGCGTAGCTGCCATTTTTCTATTATTGACGACAATGTACTTTCAATTAACTTCGAAGGTAAGTGCAAATAGTGATTCGTATATTACAATGGAGCTAAACAAAACAACAGTTGAGTTAGATGACATAATAACTGCTACAATAAAGATAAATAACATACCCAAATTTTCAGGATATCAAGCTAATATTAAGTTTGATCCGGAAGTATTGCAAGCAGTAAACCCAACATCACTGATACCATACAAGAATTCCACATTGCCATTAGATGGTAAATTACTAAATAATCCTGAATATCAAAAATTTGATATGACAACCCATGATCTCCAAAAAGGAATACTTAATATAAGTAAATCATACATAAGAATTCAAGATTATAAGGATAGTGGAATTGATGAGAATACGGGATCGGTGGCTATTATAGGATTTAAAGTTTTAAAATTAGAGGATACTGCTATTTCTTTTGAAGATACCGACAAGATGCCTAATGGAATAAACGGAACTGTAATATTTGATTGGGATGGTAACAGAGTGTCGTCTGGATATGAAATAAAGCAACCTGCAAGCATTAAAGCTAAAATTCCTTCAACACCAACTGTAGTTAAAACCGTAACTCCAACAAGTACACTTACAGCAACAAAGACTCCATCAGTAACACCTACAACAACAAAAACTCCTTTGGTAACACCTACAGCAACAAAGACACCTTTGGTAACACCTACGGCAACAAAAACTCCTTTGGTAATTCCTACAGCAACAAAAACTCCGGTGATACCTACAAGTACAGCAACAAATAGTTACATATCAATAGATTTTAATAAAGAAACAGCAGTGGTAGGAGATACTATAAAAGCTGCCATAAAGATAAATAATATAAACAATTTTGCTGGTTATCATGTTAATGTAAAATATGATCCAAATGTACTAATGGCTGTAGATCCTAAAACAGGTGTAGCTTATAATAATAGTAAAGTTCCTGAGGACGGAAGTATACTTAATAATTCTAATTACAGTCCTTTCAAAGAGGCTGACAATGATATAAATAGAGGTATTTTGAATTTCAGTAAAGCTTATCTTAGACTTGAAGAATACAAAAAAGACGGAAATGCAGAAAAGAGTGGTATATTAGCTGTAGTTGGATTTAAAGTATTAAAAGAAGGTAATACATCTGTTTATTTTGAAAATTCAAACAGCCTACCGAATGCGATAACAGGAACGATTCTGTTTGACTGGTTCGGTAATCGTATAACTTCAGGGTATTCTGTCGTTCAGCCAAATACCATTAAGGCAATAAAGTCAACCCCGACTGCGACAGCAACACCAACACCAACAGCAAAGCCAACTGCAACACCGGCACCAACTGGATTAGAAGTTAAAGTTGATTCGAAATCTGCTGTATATGGTGAAGAAATAACAATTCCTATGAGGCTTAGAAATGTGCCATCTAAGGGTATATATACAGCAGATTTTACAGTAACCTATGATAAAAATGAGCTTAGATATATAAGTGCAACAGCAGGAAACATAGTTATTAATGCAAATACAAACTTTGCTGCAAATAAAGAAAAAGATGGAATAGTTAAAATTCTTTACTTAGATTATTCAATGAAAAATGATTATATTAGGTCGGATGGAATACTTGTTAACCTTAAATTTAAGGTTATAACTACAAACCGTGCCACATCTTCTATAAAGTTAACTAACTTTATTTTTGGTGACAAATATTTAAAAGCAATACCGGCAACTATAAATTACGGAACAATTAGACTAAACTATTCAACAACAGCTACAAAGACTCCAACTCCTACTCCAACAAAGACTTCTGCAACCAAAACGCCAAAGCCAACGTCTACAAGGATAGTTGAGCCAACAGCTTATATACCTGGAGGGGCTATAACAGGGGAACATAAAGCTTATCTTAGGGGATATACGGATGGTTGTTTCAGACCTAAAAAGGAAATAACACGAGCAGAGGCGGCAGTTATAGTTGCAAAATTTGCTAAGGCTTCGTCAGCATCAAACAGTAACAAATTTAATTTCCCAGATGTAGCTAATAATCATTGGGCAAAAGATTCTATTGAACTTGTTGCAAAGCTTGGATTGTTTCAGGGATATCCAGATGGTAATTTTAGACCGGATGATACAATAAAAAGAGGTGAATTTGCAACTGTTGTTTACAAGATGCTTGATTTTAGAGCTAGTAGTAGTTTAAGTAACAATTTTACCGATATAAATAACCATTGGGCTAAAAATTATATATTAGAATTGGCTAATTTGAAATACATAAATGGTTATTCTGATAAAACTTTTAAACCAGAAGATAAAATTAAGCGTGATGAATGTGTTGTATTGGTGAATAGGGCATTAAAAAGAGGGCCATTGAATGGAGCGACCTTGAACTTTACTGACGTACCGGAAAACTACTGGGCATACAAAGATATAGCGGAAGGTGCGCTAGATCACAAGTATTATATTGACTCTAAGGGTGAAGAAATTTTAGTAAAGTAACTTATTAAAATAATATAAACTCGTTTAACGTACTTCACAAGGCCCTTGAAATAATACTTTTTGTGGGTATTTGCGAGGTGAGACCATTTCAAAAATAACCGATACAACATTTAGGGCACTAAGCCCGATAAATCAGTTTTTTTAGCTGCCTAACCTTAATGAACATAAAAGGAGCATATCGCTTTGATATGCTCCTTGTTATGAAAAATAAATGTTGAATTCTAAAAGTCAGTATCGCACATTGGATTGTACGCTAAACTCATCATTCTATTGACTAATACTCCGAGATTTTTTCGTGATCTACATAAAAGTCGCTATTATCAAAATAATTTGTACCTAGACTATGTGCGAAGGTTGTGTCAATATTTATCCAGCGATTCTCTTCGGGTATGTATATTTCATTCCAAGCATGAAGCTCATTTCGATAGGGGTTTACAAAGTTTCCTTTTATGACTTTTACCTGAAGATCAACCGACCTACCTAACGCTGCTACAAGTACTGAATAGTCATAACAGACGCCTGTTTTGGTTTTTAATGTATGAAGTGCGCCATATTCATTGTCATAGTTTTTGTTTACCTGTCGTAAATATTTATCGTAGTCATATTCAATATTTTCTGATACCCAATTGTAAATAGCTTTTGCTTTGTCTTTAGGAGTTGTAGAGTACTGAGTAATGCTTTTTGCGAGGTCAGTGATTTCATCACTATTACTTTCAACATGTTTGGTAGGAACTAGAAATCTATTAACATCTACAGTGTTATTGACTTTAATGACAGGTCCATAAGAATAGGTTCTATCATATTCATGTACAACAACAGAAATCTTGTACTCACCTATACCATTTATCAGCCATATTTCTTCGTTATACTTTCCATTAACTAGGTTTATATCATACCAATTTGAAATCTCGTCTTTCGAAACAATAACTTTAATTTTGTTTTTAGAGGTATTTCCTGTAATGACAACTTTGCCGTTCACTAAGTAGGGGAGTTCTTCAAGGGCTACACCATTAGATATAAGAGTACCTAATTTTGGTGCACTTAAAGCTTGAATAGGATTTAAGCATAAAGTAATAATAGTGAGTAGTAAAAAGAAGTAGCGTAGAGATTTTTTCATAATTATTCCTCCCTTTTTCGGTAACTCAGCCATCATAGTAATAGTACCTTAGACCTGTAGTTTTGCGTCCCCAACTTTCGTTGAGTTTGCTATTGTCGAAAGGATTTTTAAGGTTAAGAGATAGAAAAAATAAAAAGGCTCTTATTGGGATTACCAATAAGAGCACCTAAAAGTACTAATCTCTTAACACTTGGCAACCCGGCTGTCGTAGTCATGCGACCGTAGACCCGTAGCTTTGCGTCTCTATCTTTCGATAGATTTGCCCTTTACAAACTAGCGCAAATTAAATTATCTATTTAAATTATAGCACAAAAATAATAGTTTATCAATGAGTTTATGTTATTATATAATTGTAATTGAAAATGTTTTACTAGGAATTTTTGTAGAATATAGTTGTTGGTGGTAAAATAACGAAAAAATGCTCGGATGAAAAATGTAATATTAGTTTGCTCTCTTTGGAATATGTATTATTTGGTATGATGCTGCGGGGGGAAATTTATGTCTGAAATTAAGTGTATACTTTTTGATTGTATGGAAACGGTTGTGGATGTGTTTAAGTTACCTGATATAAGGATGTATGCCTGGTTTGCTTACAAGGGCTGTGGATATGAAGATTTATGGATGGATTTTGATGATTTTGTGCAGGAATACAATGCAGCAAGAATTGAAATGGACAAATGTCGGTCAAAATACGAGGAGTATAACATTTTTGATAGGTTTAGTTTTATGGTAAAGCAGAAGTTGGGCGAAAAAGATAAGGTAGAAGAAGCTGTAGCTGGGATTTCTGATAGCTATTGGGCTAATTATAAGGCAAATTGCTATGTGGATGATGCTGTTAAAGCTACATTGGCAGATTTGCACTCAAGGTATAGGATGGGCATTGTATCGAATTTTATGGTGGATGGAGGAATTGAGGAGTTACTTGTAATACATGGGGTTGAAAGATATTTTGACTTTATTGTTACATCTATCAAGGTCGGGTGGCGAAAACCGCATAGGGGAATATATGATGCAGCATTAAAGTTGGCTGAAGTTCCAAAGGACCAAATTTTATTTGTAGGGGACGATTATGTATGTGACTATGTTGGGGCTATAGATTTTGGATTTAATGCGATTTTATTGGATAAAATGAAGGACAGAAGTAATTTGGTTGAAAATGCAAAAAGGGTTCAGAGATTAAGGGATTTATCGGTTTGGGGCGGTTGGGAATGATTGGTGTCATAAAGGATTCATATTTTAATTCATAGTATTATAAATTTCGATTATAAAAGTGAGGTTTGGAAATGAGAAAATTTTTTGCTCTTATTAGCATAGTGCTTATTTTAAGTTTAGTTGGGTGCAGACAAAATATTGATACAAATATTAAGACTGAGTCGGCAATGAATAATATAGTTTCATTGGAATTACCGAAGGAATTAGAAAAATACAGGGATAAATTAGAAAATTCAGTAAAACCATATGTTAAAATCACTGCAAAGAAAGGAAAGACACTTGCTTGGGAGAGTAAATTTGCTGGAACGCCATATTTACCTATAGGATATGAATATCCAAAAGATTCAAACGGTGAGCCGATGAGATTATTAGCCCAAATTAATTTCGAAGAAATGCCAAGAATTGAGTACTTTCCGTCAAAGGGAGTTTTACAGTTTTATATTTCACCTAAAGATGATTTTTATGGTGCTGATTTTGATAAGCCGACAAACCAGAAAAATTTTAAAGTAATATATATACCTGAAGTTATAAAAGATGATTCACAGATTATTAATGACTTTAGCTTTATAAGTAATTCAAAAGATGATTACTTTCCAATAGGCGCAGAAGGTAAACTAATCTATAATATAGACTATGTACCTGTTGGAATTAGGGACTTTCAGTTTGAAAAGATTTTTAATAAATCTGCGTTTGATTTTTTTGATGAAAACGTAAATAATGGAGAGGTAAGCTTAGACTGGTATGAAAATAAATATTCATGTGCTGGGCATAGAATAGGCGGGTACGCATTTTTTACTCAAAATGATCCAAGGGAATATGATAGTAAGGATTATGATGTATTGCTGCTTCAAATTGATAGTGATGATGAATTAGAAATTATATGGGGAGATGTTGGAGTAGCAAACTTCTTTATAAAATTAGAAGATTTAATGAAAATGGATTTTACTAAAGTGTTATATAATTGGGATTGCTATTGAGTTAATTTTGATAACTACATATAGTGTTTTGTTTCATATTTGGCTGGGGGATGCCTTATTATATGGATCCATAGTATTTATAATTAGATCTAAAAGTTTATCATTAAAGGTTTCATCTGAAATAAGTAATAAACTGAGAAGATATATGGAATAATATAAAGGATCTACAAGCAAAGAGCAAAATTAAGAAGTATATTGCAATTATTCTTTGGCTCTAAATCGTTTCTGCAATAAATAGCTTGTGATCAATAAAAGAAACGGAGGAATATATCATAGAGACTAATAGTTTTACCCAGACGATAGATTTAATAAAAGAACTTGAGGATATGGAAAAGAATGTGTGTGGCTTGCCGGAAGTATTTTCACAAATTCTGAAAGATGAGATCAATGCAAATGATGAGCAAAGGTTATTTAACGGATTTAAAAGAATTATCAAAAAGCATTCTCACAATAAGAAAGAATTCGAGGCTATAGATGAAATGATTAGGATATTGTGTGGAGGCGGTTCTATAAACGAAATATTACAAGTAACAATAGATGAATGTTTAAACCCGACACTAGAAACAGGCATTAATGTAGATAAAAGTTGCGAGAATTAGTTAGGCTAAAATAGTTGAGTAGGAATTGAAGCATCAGGCCATTTCAAAAATAATCTTTGCAACATTTAGCTTGAAAAGTCAACAACCAAGTTTCCTAGCTACCATATTCTTAGGAATGCTATTTTGTTTAGCAAAATAATGTAAGTTAAATTTTTTGAAATGGCTAATTGCAAAGTATCTTTATAGCTACTTAATTAGACTTGGTGTATATCTATTATTACCCATAGAACCATAATTTTTAGAAACTTATTGTTTAAAATAGTCTCAATGGATATAATAAATAAAGCTAAGTATTAAATACGAAACAGAGTTGAGGTATGATTTTATGGGGAAAATGCATTTAATTGCGACGTCTGCTTTTGGAATAGAAGCAGTTGTTGGTAGGGAACTTGAGAAACTAGGTTATGGTGACCAGTACGTAGAAAATGGAAAAGTAACTTTCTCAGGGGATGAAAGTGCCATATGTAAAACTAACTTATGGCTTAGGACTGCGGATCGTGTATTATTGAAAATGGGAGAATTTAAAGCGCTATCCTTTGAAGAATTATTTGAAAAGACAAAAGCATTGCCTTGGGAAGAGTGGATACCTGAAGATGGAGAATTTCCTGTGGACGGTAAGTCAGTAGATTCTAAACTTTTCAGCATTTCTGACTGTCAGGCAATTGTAAAAAAGGCTGTAGTTGAAAGGCTTAAGCAAAAATATAAATGTGAATGGTTTAAAGAAACCGGTCCTCGCTATAGAATTGAAGTTGCATTACTAAAAGATATGGCTACATTAACAATAGATACAAGCGGGTCTGGACTCCATAAAAGAGGGTATAGGAAGCTTGTAGGGGGAGCACCACTCAAAGAGACTATGGCTTGTGCTTTAATCCTTGTTAGTAGGTGGAAGAATGACCGGGCTTTGTTTGATCCTTTTTGCGGCTCGGGTACCATTCCAATCGAGGCAGCAATGATTGGACTAGATATAGCGCCGGGTTTAGAACGGGAGTTTGATGCTGAGAAATGGCCTACTATTCCTAAAGCCCTTTGGGCTGATGCTAGAAAAGAAGCACGTGGTATGATAAAGGTGGATAGAGAGCTTAAGATTCAAGGCACAGATATAAGTGAGGATGCTATAAGCCTTGCAAGATATCATGCAAAGAAGGCAGGTGTGGATAACTATATACATATACAAAGGATGCCTATGTCAGATATCCGTTCCAAAGAAAAGTATGGATTCATAATATGTAATCCTCCATATGGTGAGCGTCTCGGACAGACGAAGGAGATTGAAAAACTTTATCGTGAAATGGGAACTGTGTTTAGTTCGCTAGATACTTGGTCCCATTATATTTTGTCATCCCATCAGGAATTTGAAAAACTTTTTGGCAAGAAAGCTAATAAAAAAAGAAAATTATATAATGGTAGAATTTTATGTAATTATTATCAGTTTTACGGACCACCACCGCCAAAGACTGCGGGGGTTAGAAGTAATGTGATAACACAGGAAAGAATATAAAAAAGAGAGTATATTAAGGGAGGGATCAAATCTAGAAAAAACGGCAATTGCGAAGTGACTTAAAAACAACCTAATTGAATTTCCGGTAGGTTTTTCTTGCATGGTCAAATTTGTTCAAACTAATGTTTGTTATCTTTTCAAGCATAATTTTGTCCTCAACTTTTTTTAACGCCTTTTCCATAACAGCTTGAAAGGTTTTTCCGTCGTGGGGAAAAGTCGTAAAGACTGTATAAAAGAAATCGGTAGAAACATTTATATTGTTTAAGCCTTGTATAAGGTTATCGGTTATTTTACTTACGACTGTTTCAGCACCTTGGGAGTTTGTAAAGGGCAGTATCACCAAAATATCCTTATCGTCATTGAAGATAACGGTATCTGTAGATCTAGAGGCGGCTTTTACTTTTTTTATAGCCATAGAGTATATTTTTTTTATTTGTGATGATGTCAGTACTTCTGTGTTCTCAGAAGTTGCTTTCTTTATATCTATATGTGTTATAAACACAATTGACAAATTTTGATTTGACCTTGATGCTATTTTAAATTCTTTTGCAATGTAATCTTCTACTGACATAGTTATAACATTTGCACTATCTAGATTATACCTGAATTGGTTTTTGAGTTTTAAAGTACTTATTATAGAATTTTCTATACGTTTGGTTTGGTACGGTTTAAGAATAAAATCACTTACATTAAATTTAAGTGCATGACTTTTATATTCAATATTATCGGATTTAGTAATAATGATAATTGGTGTATTTGCAGTTGTAGAATTTTTTCTCAGAGAAGAAATAACTTCAAAGCCTTCTTTCTCAGAAGGGAAGGAAATATCAATAATTATAAGTGATATTCCGGAAAAGTTCTGAGTATTTTGATTATACATATTGGTATTTGCTATTTCGATAAATTGGAAATCTCCTATATTATCAAAAATAATTTTAATTTTTTCTCTTTCATATTCGGAAGAGTCTATAAGCAATATTGTTTTGTTCATAAATAATTCCTTAATGTTTATTTTTTAATTAATTCTCTAGATCAAAAAACACGGCTATTTTTTTAAATAGTTTGTTTTTTGGAAAATATATTTAAGAGCGAGGTCCTTTTGAAAAACATAGCTACCTTTTGTTTAGCGTTATACAAATAATTACTCTATATTTAAAGTGTCCACTGCATATGTACTTATATTCTAGCATAATTTTGATATATATTACAGTACTTTTTTAAAATATTTTGGATAGTATATTGAAAACACACTTACACAATATTATACAAATCAATAATATATTTAACATTTTATCATTGTGTGTTAATATATAGTAAGGGATTTGGCAATAATTGAGTGTTTTTTGAAGCATGTTAATCCCTAATTATATATAATATCGATGTAGTCAGGTAGAAGGGAGATTGTAATGATATTAAAAGTTAAGAAATCAAAAGTAAGTGGCAATGTGAAAATTCCGGGATCAAAATCCCATACAATAAGAGCACTTTTTATGGCTAGTCTTGCTGGTGGTGAATCGAGAGTATGTAACCCCCTCATTTCAAGTGATGCACTTTCGGCGGTTGAGGTATGCAGAGCATTAGGAGCAAAAATAGATTTTATTGATAATAAGTTTATTGTTAATGGTTTTAACGGAAGGCCAGCTACTCCTTTAGATGTTATAAATGTCGGTAATTCCGGAACTACTTTAAGAATTGGAATATATGTAGCGGCATTAGGTGAGGGATATTCTATTTTTACAGGGGACTATCAAGTCCGTAGAAGACCTTTAGCTCCTCTTATAAATGCAATAAATAATCTTGGAGGAGAGGCATTTTCAACTAACAATAACGGTATGGCGCCGGTTGTGATCAGAGGAAAGCTAAAAGGTGGTAAAACAGAACTTGATTCTGTCACTTCCCAGTTCCTTTCTTCTGTTTTAATAAGTTCACCTTTAGTTGAAAATGACACAGAAGTAATACTTACAAGGCTTAATGAAATCCCTTATGTTGATATAACAACATGGTGGATGGACAAAATGGGTATAGAATATGAGAACCACCAATATAAATCCTTTTATATAAAGGGGAATCAAAGGTATAAGCCTTTTGATGTTACTATTCCGGGAGATTTTTCATCTGCAACATTTTTTGCTGTTTTAGCGGCTATATCAGGTGAAGAATTTGTATTAGAAAATCTTGACATAACAGATCCCCAGGGAGATAAAGCTGTTTTTTCCATACTTGAGGATATGGGGGCAAAAGTAACGAGGAAAAAGGACCGTATACTTATTAAGGGGAATGGACTTTGTGGTAGAGAAATAGATATGAATGCTATTCCTGATGCTCTGCCAGCTATGGCTGTTGCCGGATGCTTTGCAAAGGGAGAGACAAGACTTATAAATGTTCCCCAGGCTAGGTTAAAGGAAACTGACAGGATACATGTTATGTGTGAGCAACTTCAAAAAATGGGAGCGAATATTGAGGAATTAGAAGATGGGCTTATTATACGTGAAAGTAAACTTACGGGATGCAGGGTAAACGGCTGTGATGACCATCGCATAGTTATGGCTTTAGCAGTAGCAGGATTAAATAGTGAAGGAGAAACTCTTATCGACTCTGCAGAAGCTATCAATGTGACGTTTCCTGAATTTGTAAAGTACGTGAGCAATTGTAATGGAGAAATAGAAATTTATTGATGAATTTTAGATGTATATGTATTATTTTAGTGATTTTTATATTATAATAGTAATATAGTTTATTAAAAAAATAAGTGGTTAATTGCCAAATCAAAAAAATAATTTACATTTTTGCATTGTTAGTATGTTTGAAGCTTTAACTTCTAATATTGGCTTTGTACTGAAAATATTGAATAGGTTATTTTTTGAAATGGCCTTAGTAAAGGGAGTATGAAATGAAAGAAAAGATTTCGGTTTTAATTGCAGATGACAATCTCGAATTTGTGGATTTGTTAAAAGAGTATATGGATCAATACGATGATTTAGACGTTGTAGGTATAGCAAAAGATGGAATGCAGGCTTTAGATATGATTAAGTCGATAAAGCCTGATGTTGTTGTGCTTGATGTTATTATGCCCAATATCGATGGAATTGGTGTTCTAGAAAAGCTTGAGACTCATCAGATGGAGCGCAAACCTATTTTTATTATGTTATCTGCAATTGGTCAGGATGTGTTTATTCAAAAGGCAGTATCGTTAGGTGCAGAATATTACATAATAAAGCCATTTGATGTAGAGGTGTTAGTAACTAGGATAAGGCAGTTGTACGAGGAAAAGTATCTTTCGGCATTTTCCAGTAGAACAGTAAACAAAAATACTGAGTTTGCGCACGCCGATGCTTTAGATCGTACTTATGATATTGAAGTTGAAGTTACAAATTTGATGCATGATGTTGGAATACCTCCGCATATGGCGGGGTACCAGTATCTTCGTGAAGCAATTGTACTGACGGTTAAGAACTCAAAGATGTTTAGTTCAATAACAAAGAGCTTGTATCCTGCTGTTGCAGAAAAATTTAATACTACTTCCCAAAAAGTAGAAAGAGCCATAAGAAATGCTATTGAAAGTGCTTGGTCTAGAGGAAACCTTGATACTATAGATTCGTTGTTCGGATACACCATAAGTTATACTAAGGGCAAACCTACAAATTCAGAGTGTATTGCTATGATGGCAGACAAGATCAGAATTTCTATGGGAATTAGATAAAAAATATTAAAGTCCTGTCTAGTATTAGACGGGACTTTAATATTTATTAATAATTATTTCTTCTTTTTATTAACAATATCTTTTAGACCTTTACCTGCTTTAAATACAGGAGCTTTTGATGCAGGGATTGTGATCTCTTTCTTAGTTTGTGGGTTTCTTCCCTTTCTAGCAGCCCTTTTTCTTACTTCAAAAGTACCAAAGCCAACAAGTACAACTTTTTCGCCTTTTTCAAGAGTTTCTTCAACTGATGCGAGTAAAGCATTTAATGCAGCTTCGCTGTTCTTCTTGTTCAAACCCGATTTAGAAGCAATTGAGTTTACCAATTCTGTTTTGTTCATGTACACAACCTCCTATATTTGGAATTCGACAATATTTTATAATGAATATAGAAGAAAGTCAAGCCATTCCTTATAAAATCATGGTTTTAAGCAACATTTTTTTTATTTTACTATATTTTTCTTGAAAATTAAGTTCATAATGTGTATAATATTATGCAAAATCATGATAAAACTTGAATTTTACTAATATTCAATAAACTTTTATACAAAAAAAGTGATGGATTAACCAGCACTTTTTTGGAAGATATCAGGCACTTTCATATTTGAAAAATGTAATTAATTGACTAAATTCGACATGGGTGTTACAAAAAAGTTGCTTTTTTTGTAAAGCAAAATAATGTTCATATGTTTGGAAGCACTTAAGCTTCTGTGATGGGTTTTAGACTAAAAATATTGTATAGGTGTTTTTTGAAATTGCTTTAAATGTCTTCTTGAGGTACTATTTTTATTTCTACATTAGTAAGCATACACGTTAGTTCACAAAAAAAGTTGTTTTCTTTATGATCATTTGGGGATTCACCCATTACAATATATGAAATCTTTCTTTCTCTAACAAAGGTAACTATCGTTTCAACTATATTATCTGACTTCAATACTGATAAATCAGCACCTACAGACTTAGAAATTCTAAACAGGTAGTCGAGTGCTTCTCCTTCTTTGATGTTGTCTAAGAAGTTCCATGCGTTCTTTGCAACATGTATTACGAATAGCTCACCTTTTAGCTCATCTCTTAAATTAGCAGCTTTTCTAATCAACCTTTCACACGTTTTTTGTTGAGTAACGCATACAAGAATATTTTTAGGAGAATCCAAACTTACAACCCCTTTCATTTATTGAACTGAAAAAATTAAATATCCAAACACAATAAAATCCAATGGTAATATTAGCATATTTGTTTGGTGTAGTAAAGATCAACAAATTGAGATAAAAGTAATTTATTTTAATTTGTTAACCAAGTGTTTAAATTTTCAAAATATTAGTAAGAATTCAAAAATAAATATATTTCAAAGGATTAAACGGGGAGGATATTCTATATTAATAATTATAACAGAATTTTGATTTTCATGTGTGAACAAATTCTTAATTTTAATTTGAAATTAGTGATGTAAAAAGGCGCTATTTTTTAGTATACTATTATTGCTATGTTTTTATAAGATGTAATAGGAGATGGAGGTACTTATGAGAACTATTCACACTGATGCAGTAACTGAAGCTGTAGAAGAACTTTGTAAAAGTTCAAATTATTATCTTAATGAAGATATATTAAAGGGCATAAAGAATGCACTTGAAACTGAAGAATCTGAAACAGGCAGGGACATATTAGGCAAGCTGATTGAAAATGCTGGTATTGCAAAAGAAAAAGGAGTTGCTATTTGCCAGGATACTGGTATGGCAGTGGTATTTGCAGATATAGGACAGGATGTACATATAACTGGTGGAAGCCTCACCGACGCTATAAATGAAGGCGTAAGAAGAGGATATGAGAAGGGCTACCTTAGAAAGTCCGTTGTTAAAGATCCCATAGAAAGGGTCAATACAAAGGATAATACACCGGCTGTGATTCATTATAATATCGTAGAAGGTGAAAGAATTAAAATTACAGTTGCACCTAAGGGGTTCGGAAGCGAAAATATGAGCTCATTAAAAATGTTAAAGCCTGCAGAAGGATTAGAAGGGGTTAAAAGGTTTGTTATTGATACTGTTGATAATGCTGGTCCTAATCCATGTCCTCCTATTATAGTAGGAGTTGGCATAGGTGGTACTATGGAAAAAGCTGCTTTGTTGGCTAAAAAAGCGCTTTTAAGGCCAATAGACCAACGAAGTTGTGTTGAACATGTTAAAGAACTTGAAGCTCAGTTATTAAAGGAAATAAACAAGCTAGGGATAGGTCCGTCGGGGCTTGGAGGAAGGACAACCGCTTTGGCTGTCAATGTTGAAGTATATCCTACACATATAGCAGGTCTACCAGTTGCTGTAAATATCAATTGCCATGCAACAAGACATGCAGAAGTTGAGTTATAAAGAATATACTGGAGGGATAGAAATTGGTTTACAATCTAGAAACACCTTTATGTAATGAGGAAGTCAAAAAGCTTAGAGCAGGAGATATAGTAAATATAAGTGGTATTATTTATACTGCTAGAGATGCCGCTCACAAAAGAATGATAGGTATGCTGGAAGAAGGCAAAAGTCTTCCTTTTGATATAAAGGATCAGATCATATATTATGTGGGACCATGTCCAGCAAAACCAGGAGAAGTTATTGGCTCTGCGGGACCAACCACCAGTGGACGCGTAGATGCCTATACTCCTAAATTGATAGAGTTAGGGCTCAGAGGTATGATAGGAAAGGGTTTAAGGGATAATGGTGTTGTTGAAGCCATGAAGAAATATGGTGCTGTATATTTTGGAGCTATTGGAGGTGCAGGAGCATTAATCGCAAAAACAATTGTTCACGAAGAGATAATTGCTTTTCCTGATTTAGGAACAGAAGCTCTAAGAAAGCTTACTGTAAATGAACTTCCTGTAACCGTTATTATTGACAGTTTAGGTAATAATCTTTATGAAACCGGAAAGAAAATGTTTAGACAAGCTTAATAGGTGGTAACAAAAAGTAACCATCTACTTTTCATTTTATAGAAATAAGTAGATTTTTGTGAAATGAAAAATAAGGTATATTTTTAATGATAGTTAGTGTATAATACCTAATAGTCTGTAAACATTAGTATCAATTTGAATTTAGGAGGAAAAATTATGGGAAAGATTACATCGGATATGATAATTGCAGAGGTTTTAAGAATTGATAGGGGGACTGCGCCTATATTTTTAAATAACGGTATGCACTGTTTGGGCTGTCCATCTTCATCAGGTGAAAGTATTGAAGATGCATGTGCAGTTCATGGCATAGATTCTAAAAAACTTGTTAAAGAGCTGAATGAATACTTTGATAAAAAAGAGCAGGAATAATTTATTAAGTTTATTTTATAAGGCCATTAAAAAATAACCTAATTATAGTAAAATTAAGTTTTTAAATAAATCGCAAAGTTTTATTAAATTGCCTTATTAGAGAATAAGACACGAATGATGTGTCTTATTTTTATGTTTTTATACGTAAAGACTTTAATTTGGACAAAGCCTGTAAATTAAGAAAAAAAGAGTGTAATATAAATTTATTTGACTATAGTAAAACCGAACTATATATAAAAAAATGGTTTTAATATTCGGGAAAAGCAGTTGTATTATTATGCATATCTTAGTATAATAATAAAGAAACAAGGTTTTTATTGTATTTGTTTTATTTTACAGTTATAATTTATATTGTGTTAAAAATAAGGAAATTTGCAGTACCATTAAGAGCTGTTATTTGTGGTCTGACTTCCGGAATAGGGGGAATGGTAGAATGGCTACCAGAGTAGTGATAGGCACACAATGGGGTGATGAAGGAAAAGGAAAGTATATTGATATGCTTGCCAAAACCTCCGATGTGGTCGTACGTTTTTCAGGCGGTAATAATGCGGGACATACTATTGTGGCAGATGGCGTAAAATACGCTTTGCACCTTATACCGTCAGGCATTCTTCACAGTGGGAAGACTTGCATAATTGGAAATGGTGTAGTTGTGGATCCGGCAGTATTATTAAAGGAAATGAAGGAACTTACTGATAAAGGGATTAATACTGATAAGCTTTTGATTAGTGACAGGGCACATGTTATAATGCCATATCACACACTTTTAGATGAGCTTCAGGAGAAATTTAGAGGAGAAAACTCTATAGGAACGACAAAAAGGGGTATAGGGCCTGCATATGCCGACAAGACAGAAAGATGCGGAATAAGAATGTGTGACTTAATAGATGAAGAGTTTTTTGCCCAAAAGGTAAAGGAAAATCTTGCAGTTAAAAATCTTATAATAGAGAAGGTATATGGTGGACAGGCAATCAATGCGGATGAAGTTATTTCAGAATATTTAGAATATGCTAAGAAGTTAAAATCTCATGTTATAGATTCAAACAGCGTAATATTTGATAATATTGAGTCGGGCAAAGACATCTTGTTTGAGGGAGCTCAAGCAACTTTCCTAGATCTCGATTTCGGAACATATCCCTATGTTACATCTTCCAATCCTATTGCTGGAGGGGTTTGTACAGGTGCAGGAATAGGACCTGTATATATAGATGAGGTGTATGGTGTGTTAAAGGCATATACTTCGAGGGTTGGAGCCGGACCTTTTCCGACGGAACAGGATAACGAAATAGGTAACACCATTAGAGACCTCGGATGGGAGTACGGTACAACAACTGGCAGACCAAGGCGCTGTGGTTGGCTTGATCTTGTTATGATAAAATTTGCTGCAAGAGTTAATGGATTAACCGGGCTTGCCATAAACCATGTAGATACAATCGGAAAGCTTCCTAAGATCAAACTTTGTGTAGCCTACAAGAAGAACGGTGAGGAGACGAAAGCTTTCCCAGCCAGCTTGAAAGAGCTTGCAAAATGTGAGCCTGTTTATGAAGAGTTTGACGGTTGGAATGAGGATATTTCAAATGTTAGAAGCTTTAGTGACTTGCCAGAGAATGCAAAGAAGTACTTAAGAAGGATTGAAGAGGTTGTAGGCGTCAAAATAAAGCTAATTGGAGTAGGTAAAGAAAGAGAACAGACAATTGTTGTTTAATAATTATTTAAATAAGTTTAATTTAGTGGTTTAAAAACTAAGAGTTGTGAGCTTTTATGATTATTAGTCAAGTTGTATTTTGAAATCGCTTGATTATGATATTTAAAAAAAGGGAGCGTGCTGTAGATATTTTTTACATAGCGTATCCCTTTTTGTTGATAAAAAAGAAGCTGTGAAGATTATACATAAATGCCATAAATAACTGTAGTTTATACTTGCATATTAAGTGTAGACTAAATTAGACAAATATTTAAAAAAGAATTGAAAATATAGTTGACAGAACTACAGACCTGTTGTAATATATATAATTGTGTGGCGGACGTAAGGCCATAAACACATGGGCTATTAGCTCAGTCGGCTAGAGCACTTGACTTTTAATCAAGGTGTCCCGCGTTCGAGTCGCGGATGGCTCACCAAAGTACCTGTAACCGTAAGGTTGCAGGTATTTTTATATGTCTTGAAGTAGACACCCATGATTAGAAATGCACACCTTGACTTTTAGACACCTTGATTTTTTACTCATGAATATTTTAATATTCGGAGGGTTGATTATGATTACGTCAACAAATCAAAAAACAAGGAAGCTGAAAGGAAAGGAAGAAATTGTTATGAAAACGAAGTCGAGGTATTCGATTTACAGAGAATGATGGAAGGTTTTTTGCTGGAACAAAATTGTAGGGGTAACTCAAAAGCTACTGTAAAATATTATGAGGGTAATATTTTACGGTTCATTTCGTACCTTGAAGAACAAAAAATAGGTACTGACACATCAAGTATTACAAAAGAGCAAATTCAGAAATACATCTTATATCTTAAGAACACAAAAAAGTGGGTAAAAACTGAGAAAATTAAATCTACTGAGCAAATTGCTTCAAAATCCATTCAAACATATATTAGAGCTATGAAAGCGTGGATAGCGTGGATGGAAGAAGAAGGCTATCTTGATAGAAGTATTTCAGCAGAAATAAAACTTCCGAAAGCTACAAAGAAAGTCCTGGAAATCTTGAGCGAAGAGGAAATTAGCGAAATATTTAAGTATCTTGAATCTAAAAGCGAAAACCATTTTCGCGATTTACTGATTATTATGGTACTTTTGGAGTGTGGGTTAAGGTTGGAGGAAGCTACTACTTTAAAATTGTCAAACATAAATATAAAGCAAAACACAATGAAGGTGTTAGGTAAGGGTAATAAAGATCGGGTAGTAAGCTATGGGGTGAATGTACAGAAAATGTTTTTTAAATATATAAACCAAGAACGTCCTGAGCCTGCTCATAAGAAAATAGATAGCTTGTTTTTGAAGAGCGACGGAAATCCAATAACTCAATCAACTATCAAGCAGCTTTTCAGAAGGCTAAAGTTGAAGCTTAAAATGGAAAAGTTACATCCGCGCCTATGTAGGCATACATACGGTACCATGTATCTTGCAAGTGGAGGAGACAATTTTTCTCTTAGGCAATCGACCGGACATGAAAGCTTTGAGATACTAAATAATTATGTGCACTTAGCAGGTGCTATAGCTAATATAAAGAACAAGAGCCTCCCGCTTATAGATGGGATGAAGCTAAAAATTTAAGAAGAAAACTTTATTAGACATTCTACAATAAGTAAAAAGTTCAAGTTGGGGTAGTGGAAGCATAAGTGCTACAAGCTCTCACTGCCCCGTCTACTTGGAAATATCATTATAGGGTTAGATTTTTAACTGCATTGAAGAACAATCACTTCCATATTATAATACAAAAATTCCAAATTCTTTGTGGTGAATATATTTTAATAAATCAGTCTTTCACTTTTTTAAATTGTCTGATGATGAATTGTTTTACGACTCTTTGCCACGAGAGGCATATGAATCCTACTGTGTTCCAGTAATAAGATACAGGAGGGGTAATAGTGATGAATATTAATAACTACCCCGAAATGACTTACAGCTATATATACTGTATTATGTAAATACCCATTACTTTTACTCGACCTCAAAGAATTGTTCGCTAGATGAACGAAGGGAAGAATGTCATTCTGAAAGGTTCAAAACGTGAATATGCGGTAAAGTCGGATCGCTTGATTTGAATTTAAGCTGCCGAGTTTTTAAATCATACTCCCAGTCTGTTGTGACTGATTAGGTGCTTACTGGCCGTGAGTTTTCTTAGTGTCTGGGATGAAAAATACTGGGAATATAATGGTCATGATAATTTGCCTTGTTGTAGGTTCTATAATAGGAGAAGCTATAGATATTGAACAAAAATTAAACAGGTTCGCAGAGTTTATCCAGAAGAAGCTCCCTGGTTCGGGAAGTAATTTTTCTGCTGGTATTGTAACTGCAACCCTCCTGTTTTGTGTGGGTGCAATGGCAATTGTAGGTTCTCTAGAGGAAGATCTTACTGGAAATGCCGATACACTTTATGCTAAGTCGATTCTGGATTGTATAAGTTCTATTATTTTTAGTGCTACGATGGGTATAGGTGTTCTTTTCTCAGCAATACCTGTACTCCTTTACCAGGGGGCAATCAACCTTCTCGCAGGATTTTTAAAACCCTTGTTGACGCCTGAGGTAATAAGTCAGATGTCCCTTGTTGGAAATATCCTTATTTTGGGTATAGGCGTAAATATTCTGGAAATCCGCAGCATCAAAGTGGCTAATATGCTTCCCTCGGTGTTTTTACCAATTCTTTATTATTTGATCCGAATATTATTCCAGATATAAAAAGACAACAAAATATTTATATAAAAGATGTTTTATCAGTTATTTTTGTGTTACAAGTTTTCAATTATATAGTATAATTGTATTGAGAATACAAAGAAATCAGGAGTAAGACATGACAAAAGATAAAGGCTGTATACTCAAATGAATCATATATATAATAGGAGGTGCGAAATGAAACGAAAAATGAGGGGGGTATTTTTATTTTTAATGAGCTTTACAACCGTTTTTTCAATGTGTGCAGTAAAGCTAGATGCGGCAACAACGGTTACCTCAAATCAAACAGGTATCCATGACGGTTATGACTATGAGCTGTGGAAGGATTCCGGTAATACGAGCATGACTTTAAAGGATGGCGGAACATTTAGTTGTGAATGGGATAATATAAATAATGTGTTATTCCTTAAAGGCAAGAGATTTAAAGATAATCTCACATACCAGCAAATTGGAAATATATCAATAGACTATGAATGTAATTTTGAGCCAAACGGCAATTCGTATCTTGGTGTATATGGTTGGACTCAAAATCCACTTGTTGAATATTATATAATAGACAGCTGGGGGCCTTGGAAGCCACCTGGTGCAAGTTCAAAGGGTACAATTTATATTGATGATGGTACATATGACATATATGATGTTACACGGTATAACTTTCCCTCTATTAATGGTCCTGCAACTTTTAAGCAGTATTGGAGTGTTCGTACAACTAAGAGAACGAAAGGTACCATATCTGTCAGTGAACATTTTAAAACATGGGAAAGTCTTGGGATGACGATGGGGAAGATGTATGAAGTCATGTTTTTGATAGAAGGATATCAAAGTAACGGAAAAGCTGATATTACATATATGTCTCTTAATATCGACAAAACTTCGACTCCTACACCAACAATTACTCCTACATCAACAATTACTCCTATACCAAGTATAACTTCTACACCAGGCCAAACACAGTCAGTAATTACTTCAAATCAGTTAGGGACACATAGCGGATACGACTATGAACTGTGGAAAGATGCCGGTAATACAAATATGAATCTAAAAGATGGGGGGACATTTAGCTGTGAATGGAGTAATATAAATAATGTGTTATTTCTCAAAGGCAAAAGATATAAAGATATTATTACGCACCAAGAAATTGGAAATATATCAGTAGACTATGATTGTAATTACCAGCCAAACGGTAATTCATATCTGGGTGTATATGGGTGGACACAAGACCCGCTTATAGAATATTATATCGTAGACAGTTGGGGAATATGGAAGCCACCAGGTGCAGTTTCAAAGGGTACAATTGATGTTGATGATGGTATATACGATATATATCAGGTGACAAAAATTGCCCCACATTCTTTTACTGGTCCTACAACTTTTAAGCAGTATTGGAGTGTTCGCACAACTAAGAGAACGAAAGGTACCATATCTGTCAGTGACCATTTTAAAACATGGGAAAAATTAGGAATGACGTTAGGCAATATTGATGAAGTTATGTTTATGATTGAGGGTTATCAAAGCAACGGAAAAGCCGATGTTAAGTATATGTCCATTAATATTACAGATGTTCCGGGACATACAAATACAGTTGTTAAAGGCGATATTGATGAAAATGGAAGCTTTAACTCAATAGATTTTGGATACCTTAGAGCATATTTGCTGGGTTCAAAAACTTTAACAGAAACTCAGAAAAAAGCTGCTGATGTTGATAATAACGGTACAGTTAATTCAATTGACTTTGCAACTATGAGGCAGGTTCTGCTAGGAATTAAAACGGAATAGATAATAGATAGGTATTTGCTTTTATATAAGGAACAAGCCTTAACCAAGATAAATCTCAGTTAAGGCCTGTTCTTTAATTATGGTATTATTCAATTTGTTCCATAAATTGCGTAATTAAATAAATGTGTTCAACAAGTTTAACTTTACTTAAATTTTCTACTTTTTCAGGTCCACCCAATCCAAGTAAAGGTACATAACCAAAGCACTCATTAAATGCTGGCTGTCCATACTTATTAACTGCTTCTAGATAAGGCTGCCAATCTAATTCCTCATCTAAAAAGCTTTCATCATCCAGATCTTCCAAGAAAAAATCAAATCCAGCTGAAATAACACTAACAGATTTTCTTCTGAAGTTCAATAAATTTAAGTACCTATTCTTTTCCCAAACAATAATATCGCCCATTGAGGTAGCAAATAACTCAATTGCATCTTCATTTCTAGCATATATATCTGTTAAATGTTGTTGAAACTCATTAGGATTGATAATTTTTAAGTAACCATTCAAAATGCTGCCAAAACCATAATTTTCCCATGTTTCTAAAACGTCATCCGGTACTTTTCCTTTTTATTAAGTATCTAAATAATGAGTATAATTTACAAAATCCTTTAATAAACGATTTTAACTCTGTGTATATTAACAAATACCTTGCTAAAATTAAAAAGAGTAAAAAATGGAATGAACACACATATATAAAAGCAAAAGAAGAAAAGGTGGGAAGCCAATCGGTAAAAACCTATGCAAGAGCATTAAGAGCTATTGGTAATTGGCTTTTCATAGAAGGTTATATATCTGAAAATATAATTGAAACTGTAGTTTTGCCAAAGGCAGCGAAAGCAGACAAAGAAGTTCTTTGTGATGATGAGATTAAAGCTATTATCACCAAATTTGATACAAAAACAAAATTAGGACTTAGGAATTCTATTATCTTTCTACTTGCGTTTGATGCAGGTATTAGGCAGGGAGGAATTGCAAACTTAAAAATTGGAGATGTGGACCTAAAAGCAAAAACTTTACGTGTACGACTAAAAGGAGGCAACATTACTGTGCTGCCATTAGTTTTCAAAGTTAAAAATAAAATCCGGTGTAAAAAGGGTCAACTGCCATCTTGGCAGACATACCTTTGCTACAAATTATATTAATGAAGGTCATACTCAACAAGAATTACAGCTAGCACTAGCACATGAATCCGATACAATGTCAAAGGAATATGTTCATTTGGCACAAAAAATTAACTATGTTCGCAAAGGTGCAGATTCGCATATGGATAAAATGCTTAATAATTCAAAAAGTCCTAAAAGGACTGCTGCTAATTTCCGTTAGGAGTGTATTTACTTGTGAGGTTATATTTTATTTATTTATGTATATGATATATTGTGGTTAATTATCGAACTATTCTTTTGGAGTTCTCCATAAGGAATAGTTTTTTTAGTAGATGGGGATGCAAGGTTTTATACAATATAGAAAAGAGATAAGAGTACTATTGCAATTATAGAAAAAAAGATGTTAAAATTAACATAACATGAGTAAAATATCAGACACCATGATTTTCAGGTAGGGTTCAAAAGACACCATGACTTCCAAGAAAATTCAAAAGCAGTCTCAAAGCCTTGCAGATCATGGCTGGGTTACGGGTTCTAATACGTCAAAAAAGTGCAAAAATAAGCACTATGATTTTTAATCAAGGTATCCCGCGTTCGAGTCGCGGATGGCTCACCAAAGTACCTGTAACCGTAAGGTTGCAGGTATTTTTATGTGTGTTGATAAAAGCTTAACTATACTATACCTAAAATGATTGGAAATAAAACCCTGAAAGAACACTTGTTCCCATATCGAATATTTGATATAATATTGGTATTGATTTGCAGATGATGATATTATAACTACTCGTTGTAGTTATGAGGATTTGCAAGAATGGGAGGTTGTATGAAATGACAAAGAAACCTGTTAAAGAAACAATTCAGGCAAAAGGTATAGATATTGCAATCTAGACTGAAGATTTTCAAAATGAGTTTATTTCGCTTACTGATATCGCAAGATATAGGAGTGATGAACCTAAGGATGTAGTTAAGAACTGGATGAGAAGTAAAGATACTATTGAGTTTTTAGGTCTATGGGAGAAACTACATAATGACAAATTTAAAGGGGTCGAATTCGACTCCTTTAGAAATCAAGCTGGATCAAATGCTTTTACACTATCACCACAAAAATGGATAGAAAAGACGAATGCAATTGGTCTAATTTCAAAATCAGGACGTTATGGCGGTACATTTGCTCACTCTGATATCGCTTTTGAATTTGCATCATGGATATCAGCTGAGTTTAAGCTCTATATTATTAAGGATTATAAAAGATTAAAAAGCGATGAAAGTAGTAGACTTTCTTTAGGTTGGAATTTGAATAGAGAAATTTCTAAATTGAACTATAGAATTCATACTGATGCTATAAAGGGAAACTTACTTCCACCGGAATTGATGCCATTTCAGATTTCTATGACATATGTCAGTGAAGCAGATGTGTTGAATGTTGCTCTATTTGGAATTACGGCTAAGCAGTGGCGAGAGAAGAATTCTGATAAAAGAGGAAATATTAGAGATTATTCTACGCTAAACCAATTGCTGGTTTTAGCCAACATGGAGAGTTATAATTCCATATTAATAGAACAAGGTAAACATCAATCAGAAAGGCTTAAATTACTGAATCAATTAGCCATTCGTCAGTTGAAAGCAATTCAGGAACTTGATATGAATACAATAAAAAAACTTGAAGGCAAATAGAAGTCAATAAAGTTAATTTATATGTTCCCGACTGTTTTTATAGGGCCTGAGGAGACAGAATAGATTTGATGTTTCAAAATGAAACACGATAAAGAAGCTTAAGATGAAGAAGCTAATTGATCACATTAAACCCCACGCTATGCGTGGGAGAATTCAAAAAGGAGTGCTTATAAGTATGATATAAAGTCCTCCTCTGATATAATGACAAAGGTTTCGCAAGCCAGAGTCATAAAAGAGGAGGATAACATCCAAATGGATAACTAAAATTTCGGGATAAACAAAATGGAATTGCACGTACCACATTGTATTTACACCAAAATACAGACAAAAAGTAATATATAAAGAGGTAAAGGAAGATATTAAGGAAATATTGAAAAAACTGTGCGAATATAAAAAAGTACAGATTGTTGAAGGTGCTGTTTGTGCCGACCATGTACATATGTGCGTAAAAATACCCCCAAAGGAAAGTGTTTCAGAATTTATGGGGTATTTTATGTGTGTTGAATCAAAAGCTGCATTAGATTATTTCAAAGGCAATCATGATGCAGCTTTTAATATATATTATAATGTTGATGAACTTTGATTGAATAATTATGGGATATGTGTTAGCATAATGTTGTAAATGTAAATAATTTGCATATTGATAAATGAGTAAATTTGCTACATTTATAATGTTTTTTTACAGCATGAGACTATAATTAAAAAGGAGAGACTACTATGAAGAAAAGTAAGATCTTTAAGCAAGTCATTGCTACGTTGGTTGTCATTTCCATGGCACTCCCAGGTATGGCAGGAGCAGGAATTCGGGTTGCTAATGCAGCACCAGGAATTCAGGTTGCTAATACAGCAACAGCAAACGTAGACCCCGTTTTTAAAGAGACAAGTTTCAGAACAATTTTGGTTGGGAAATCTTATGATTTTGATATCGAAAATAAACAGCCAAAATCAACGTACCAATGGGAAAGTAGCGACAAGAAAGTTGCAACTGTTAATAAAGAGGGTGTTGTAAAAGCTCATAAAACAGGCAGTACAAAAATCACTTGCAAGATTAAAACGGGAAAAAGTAGTACAATCTTAGAAGCAAAAGTATTTGTGGAAAAGCCTTCTAAGAAGCCAGCTACAAAGGTTGATATAAATAATAAGATTCAGTCCATGGCAGTGGGTGAATCATATAGCTTAAATTGTACTTATACACCAAAAGAGGCTTCTGATTCTGTAAACTGGACATCAAGTGATACTTCAGTTGCCCAAGTTAATGATAATGGTGTTGTAACTGCATTAAAAAAGGGTAAGGTTACAATTAAAGCTACAACAGTTAATAAATCTCGTACAGATAAAGTAACAATTAATGTGACACCAGAGGTTAAGGTGCCGCCAGAGGTTAAGGTATCTTCTGAGAGAGAACTTGAGCAGGCTTTAAAAGCAGGCAAAGCAAGAAAAATTATAATTGACTCCAAGAAAGTTATTAAATTAACAATTCCGCAAGGTGACTACTCCGGACAAGAATTGATTGTTGATGCACCTAAGGCATCAATACATAATTATGGAGTATTTAAAAAAGTTACAATTCGTGCTTTAAAAGATCATCAATGGCATGAATTTGCAAAAGGAAATAAAATAAATGTTTGTGAATCAGCCTATATCACAGTTGAAGAGGATGCAGATTGTGAGATTATAGTAGATAAAAGCAATGCTAAATTAGAGTTAACCCTAAATGGAATTGCTAAGATAGACGTATTGAAACCCTGTAAGATTAGTTGCAAGGGAACAACTGAAGACCTTCCCAAATTAAATGTTAAGTCTTCTGGTGTTAAAATTAATACAAAAATTGCACTTCAGATTGAGGCTTCCCATAAAGCAGAACTTAAATTGGAAACAGAGGCTGCTGCACAATCAAAGATTTCTGCTAAAGATATGAAATCAATACCAAAAGTAGAGGGCGATTATTCGGTTAATGTAGAAGTGAAGGGTTGTATTTATATTATTAGTAAAAATAAAGTTACAACACCTACAGCTACAACACCTGCAACTCCAACACCTGCAGTTACAACCTCTAATCCACCACTTGTAGATATAAAAGTAGATGATAATGGATTTACAGCAGATGGGAGAATTGTAGCCAATTTTGGTACACCTAGAATTGATGGCACAATTGATGAGGTTTGGGAGAATGCAATCGAGATTCAACCTCCGCATACAAACAATGAAGCGGTACAAGCAACTGCAAAATTTAAAGTGTTATGGGATGACAATGCGCTTTATTTCCTTGCACAGGTAAAAGATCCTAACATGTCAGTTGCACCTAGAAATGCTTATGAACAAGATTCTATCGAAGTTTTCTTAGATGAGAAAAATGATAAGTCTTCATCTTATGGTTCCGACGACCTACATTTCAGAGTAAATTACAATAATGTTCAGTCATATGATCAAGGTTCTAGCGATCGATTCTATACAGCTACAAAGATAGGTGATAATGAATATCTTGTGGAAGGAAGAATTGAGTTACAGAATGCTGCAAATAACGATACGATTTATGGTATTGAATTGCAAGTAAATGATTGTATTGAATCAAGTAGAGCAGGAACAATCACTTTGTTTGATACAAAGGATAGTGCATGGAATAACACCTCCGTATTTGGTGAAGTTGTTCTTACTGGTAAAAAGACTGGAGATGTTCCTGGACTAAATCCTTACAAATTAATCAAGTTAATTGCTTCTGCTGAGAAGATGGATACTACAGCTGTGATATTTACAACTCGGTTAAATACAGCAAAAGAAGTAATCACAAAAGATTCATCAACTCAGAAGGATATAGATTCGGCTTATGATTCTCTGAATGATGTAATTACATTTGTAAGTGCAGTTACAAAAGCAGCAAAGATGGATTTATCCGTATATCAGACTGAGAGTGCAGAGGCTGTTAAGAAAGCAATAGAAGATTCAGAAAAACTTCTGGCACAGGAAGAAGTAAAACTTGATGAGATGAATGAAGCAGTTGCTGCCTTAGATAAAGCAATTGCAGGGTTAACGATAAAAGGTTTGGACTTTAATGGTAACATGGTTGCTAAGTTTGGTTCACCAGTAATTGATGGTGAAATCGATCAAGTATGGGATAGAGTTGATTTTGTTCCAGCGACCACATCAGGTTCTGGATCAACAGATACAACAGCTAAATTTAAAACATTATGGGATGATAAGGCACTCTACGTTTTAACAGATGTTACTGATAGTGAACTAGATGTAAAATCAGGAACAGTTTATAACAGAGACTGTGTTGAAATCTTCCTGGATGAAGGCAACAATGCTATAGAGAATATCTTTGATCTTGATGACAGACATTACAGAATCAGTTGTGAAAACAGTCTGTCTTCAGATCGTGGCAGTTTGGACCTATTATATACTGAAGTAACTAAGAAGAAAGATGCTGAAGGTAATGTAATCGGTTATATTCTTGAAGCTAGAATTGCACTTCAAAATCCAGCAAAGGATAACAATATCTACGGTATTGAGTTACAGTTAAATGATGCTAAGGGTGGAAACAGAACTGGTACTTTGAATGTATTCGATAAAACAAGTACCGCTTATGCAAGCCCAACAAAACTTGGTAAAGTTGTTCTCAGTGAAAAAGATGCTGAAGACGTAATTGGCTTTAACAAATATGATTTATTGAAGATGGTTAATATCGCAAACGATATTCAATTAGAACGTTATACTGATGAGACTGCAGCTAAAGTAAAAGAACTGGTTGATCAAGCAGCTGAGACAATCGCTGCAGGTAATCAAGAGCAAGTGGATGCACTTTGTGCTTCTATCAATCAGGCCATTAAAGAACTTGTTCATAAAGATATTAAAGACGTAGATCCAGAAATAACAAAGCTCAAAGAGTTCAGAAGAATTCCTGCAGATTATCTCACTGGAGCTGCTTATGACGATAAGGAAAAGGGAACTGTTATAAGAGATTACTACGACACGTTTGAGTATAGTGATGACGGAGTACGTGGTGAAGCAGTTGAAAAGGATATGCTTGTATATCTTCCAGCTGGCTATAATGCAGAGGATAAAAACACAAGATATAATGTATTATACTTAATTCATGGTACATCAGAGAATCAAAATACAGTGTTTGGTGATGATGATGCAAACGTAACAACTGTAATGAAGAAAGTACTTGATAAGATGATTGCCAATGGCGAACTTGATCCAATGATTATTGTTACCCCTGGATATAGAGGTATGGAATCAGGAAGATTACAGTATGAAATGATCAATGAAATATTACCTTTTATAGCTACAAAATATAATACTTATTCTGCATCAGGTTCTCAAGATGATCTGAAAGCAGCAAGAAATCATCGTGCAGTTGGTGGATTCTCGCAAGGATCCGGGTGTACATTTACTATCATGAAGAATTGTTTTGATTACTTTAAGTATTATCTACCAGTAAGTGGTGGCCCAGGAAATGCTGATTTTACAAGTGTCGTAAAAGGTTATGCAAGGAATGATTACTATGTATTCGCATCCACTGGTACTGATGATATTGCTTATGGCGGAATGGTAAATGCAATTCCAGCTATGGCAGATCAGAAAGATAGTGAAGGCAATCAAATCTTCAATTACAATGCAGATTTATCAGAAGGTAACTTATACTTATTATTGTTGCCAGGTGGTACACATACATGGCAATGTGTAAATCAGTTTCTATATAACATTTTGCCAGATGTATTCTTTGCTGAAAAAGGAACAGATAGTCCAGCTATAGTAACTGATGAGAATGGATTTACAGCAGACGGAAAAATCGTTGGTAATTATGGTACACCAAGAATCGATGGCACAATTGATGAGGTTTGGAATAATGCGATCGAGATTCAGCCTCCACATACAAACAATGCAGCAGTAGAAGCAACTGCAACATATAAGGTATTATGGGATGACAATGCACTTTATTTCCTTGCACAGGTAAAAGATCCTAACATGTCAGTTGCACCTTTCAATGCCTATGAACAAGATTCTATCGAAGTTTTCCTAGATGAGAATAATGATAAGTCTACATCTTATGGTTCTGATGACGTACATTATAGAGTAAACTACAATAATGTTAGGTCATATGATATAGGTGATGCCAGCCGGTTCTATACAGCTACAAAGACAGGTGATAATGAGTACCTTGTGGAAGGAAGAATTGAGTTACAGAAGGCTGCAAAGAACGATACGATTTATGGTATTGAATTGCAAGTAAATGATTGTATTGGTTCAAGCAGAGCTGGAACAATCACTATATTTGATACCACGGATAGTGCATGGAATAACACCTCCTTATTTGGCGAAATTGTGCTTACTGGTAAAAATCCTGGAGATGTTCCTGGAATAAATCCATATAAGTTAATGTCATTAGTTGAATCTACTAATAACGTTGATGTATCTGTATTTACAAAAGGAGTTGCAGCTTTCACAGTGAGATTAGAAGCAGCGAAAGCAGCAATTGATACTGCAACAACTCAGGACCAAATAGATACAGCATATAATGAATTGAATGATGTAATGACGTTTATGGGTGTTATTAAAAGATATGCTAATTTGGACTTAGACTCCTTGACGAATGGTGGAGAAGTTAAGAAAGCAGCAGCTGCTGCAGAAGATATTCTTGCTAACGCTGACGCAACCTCAGATGAAATAAAACAAGCAAGTGAGGCATTAGATGCAGCAATAGCAGGTATGGGAAGCTATAGCTTAAAAGAAGTATATGGAGATAAATTCTATATGGGTGCAGCTGTTCATTTGAATGGATTAGCTGACGAAACATATACAAAGAATTTATTATCACACTACAATAGTATCACTGCTGAAAATGATATGAAGCCAGAAGCGTTATTAGATCAAGCTGCATCACAAGCGGCAGGTGAGGTTAAATGTAACTTTACAAAAATGGATCAATATTGTGATTATGCTGTAGCTAATGATTTAAAGTTGAGAGGACACACATTCGTATGGCATAGCCAGACTCCAACTTGGTACTTCAAAGAAGGATTTGACGATAATGGTGAATATGTAGATGTAGCTACAATGGATATTCGTCTTGAACAATTTATGAATCAAGTATTTGGACATATCAAAGAAAAATATCCAGATTTATTCTATGCTTACGATGTATGTAACGAAGTTGTTTCATCTATGAGTATTGGATCCAACAATTGGAAAACTGTTTATGGAGATTATTCCTTTGTTACAAAGGCATTTGAATATGCAAGAAAAGCTTCAGAAGGTACCGGCATTATGTTATACTACAATGATTACAACGAGTATGATGAAGGAAAAGCTGAAAAGATCATTGAATTAGTAGCCGACGCAAAAGCAGCTGGTAATATTGATGGTATTGGTATGCAAAGCCATGTAAATATTGAGTTCCCACCAATGGATCAATACAGAGCAACAAT
>JAEZUI010000166.1 GCA_023421115.1 Bacillota bacterium
GAGATGTTACTTCCATGGTCAAAAGATTTACCAAGTGAATGTCGCAAATTGGATCAAAATCAGTAAAATCTATACCGTCAGAAATGACGGTGATTTTTTATACCAGTACTCATGGTTTACCGTTTACATTGGAATAGAATCTGAAATCTGAAATCCGATAATTGATAATCTGATAGATAATCTGATAAAACTTCTTGCCAGCCTTATGATATAATATATGTAAATTACAAAAAGTTTTGTATGAGGTACTTTATGGAATGTAGATCGTGTTTTGAAATTACTGATCAAGAATTCTCACTTTGTAATTCTTGCGAAAGAAAAAAGAAATCAAGTAAGTTCTGGATGATACTTGGTTTAGCTTTAACTTTATTAGGCATTGTAGGCTCTATATCTTCATATTTTAGTGCAATAAATAATATAAATAATAGTTATACAATTTACTATGGATTTGTAATATTTTCTTTTATTGTGTTTATTAAAAGTTTTGCAGATTGGTTATATTACAGGAAAAGGGAAAAGGAAATAAAACAGCATGGAAATCTTAATAATAACAATAATGGTGACATTAATGAAGATGCCTTAAAAAGATACTTAAACAATAGAAAAAATGATTAACTTGCCGGATAACAGTTCCGGCTTTCTTTATACCCGAAATTGCAGTTTTGTCGAAAACCAAAAACTTGACTACTATTTTTTGTTTGAGTCGCTTACTGATATTATACTTGCGACAGCGATTATCATATAAAATGCACCTATTAAAGAAGTCATTGAAACTGCGAACCGACCTATTCCCCTAGGAACTATATCACCATACCCAATGGTAAGAAGAGTAATTATTGCAAAGTAAGATAATGAAAATATGTTTTGCGTTCCATTATCCGCAGCTGCATCTATAATCAAACCCGGAAAAAGCCTTAAAACTACGTATAAGATAGATACAGTATTTATGAAAATTATTATAAACCATGTTATCAGGACTTTCATTTTTATTTCAAAGTTTATTTTTTCATCAGAAGAATGCTTTGTTAGTATGTAAGGGTTTATAATACACTCTCTTAACCTACAAATATACAGTAAATACTCAAGAATAAATTTAAAACAACAATTACTAATGTCACATATGGCAGACTTGAAAAAAGTAATTAACGCTTTTTTTCATAACAGGTATAGTAGATATAACTCTTATTGTAAGTATATTTACTAAAGGAGTGATAAATAAGTATAACCCTGTTGATTTATAATTAAAAATGAACACTGATTCACGAATAAAACTGAACACTTTTAAGGGTACCATAAAAAAGTTTACACAGTTTTATTCTTTAAATAGATATAATTAACGTTTAGAATTGAACACTTCCGATTATTGTATTAACATACCTTTCGTAAGCCAAAACGAAAGGTGGTCAATTGCCATTTCAAAGAATTTGATTTTATGGGCTTTGTGACTAAAAAGTTGTATAGGTTATTTTTTGAAATAGCCTAATTGTTAATATTATTCCGAGAAACTGCATTGTTTTCTTAAAAATATGTTACAGACCTTTGAGATATTTCAATGGGTGAAAACACAGTTGCTTATAAAATATCTGATGCAGTTATACTAATACTTACTTACACATGTTTTTTACGGTATAATTTTGGGCTTGTATTGAATTTTTGCTTGAACATCCTGTAGAAATAACTAAAATCTATTTTTGATTCTACAAAAAAATATTAATCTTCCCCAAAAATCTTATGTAAAGACTGTTTTTGATTTTCACTTATCGGTATTATTAGTTTAGTAATTCCTGCCAAATATACCGAACTTATAGTTAATGGCTCAAAGGAAGCACTGGTTATTAGAAATAAAAAAACAGATTAAGTAATATCAAAATCGATGCAGTACTCGAATCGGGTTATATTGAAGTGTTTATTGAAGATGAGCCATATTCCATCTTCTTAACTATACTTTGTGACATTATCAATGAGATGAAGAGATAAATCTGTTTGTTGATTATTTTTCAGCCTGTGGTATAATTAACCTCAAAGTACAAAATTATCTATTGTTTATTGATTTTAAGGGGTAAAAATATGAAAAGTATATTAAGGGTACTTGTAGTAGCAGCTTTAGTTCTCGCATATATCTCTATTCTCTCTGTAGTGACATATGCAACTCCATCAATGGATCATTTTGATAAAGGAAATTCTCTTCTGGATTCGGGAAAATATGAAGAAGCAATAAAAAGCTACGATAAGGCTATTGAGGCCAATCCTAATATACCGGAGTTTTACTATAATAAAGCTATTGGACTATATAATTTAGGAAGATATGAGGAAGCGGTAGTTAATTACGATCGTGTACTAAAGTTTGATTCTAAGTTTAAAGATGCTTACATAAATAAAGCAGCTTGTTTATTGGATATGCAAAAAACAGACGAAGCTCTTGAGATAATAGAACAGTATATAAAAAAATATCCCAAAGATACAGTAGGGTATGTTTTAAAAGGTTACAGTTTATTAATGAAGGAACGTTATGATGAAGTAATAGATATATCTGATAAAGTAATTGAGAGTAATCCTAAGGACAAGAACCTCCTTTCCATGAATTATTCAACTAAAGGCAGTGCTTTAGTTGAGCTGGACAAAATTGAAGAAGCGATAGAAGCAAATAAAAAAGCTATAGAATTGGATAGCATGAACGCAAATGCTTACTTATCAATGGGTTATGCACTATCATTTCAGAAGAAATATGATGAAGCAATTAATATGTGCGATAAAGTTATCGAAATTATGCCTAATTGTGTTGAAGCCTTTATAAACAAATCTATTTTTCTACATAAAGAAAAAAGATATGAAGAATCAATTGAGTGTTGTAATAAAGCATTGGAAAGCAATATTGCGAAAAATCCTAACATTGAAGCGACTATCTATGTTAATAAATCAGCTGCTTTATTTGGACTGAAAAATTATAAAGACGCTCTTGCAGCAGCAGAAAGAGCCCTTGAACTGAATCCGCAATCTGCTTTAGCATACGTTAACAAAGGCAACGCATTGTGTGAAGAAATAAAGTATGAAGAGTCTATCAAAGCATTTGATAAAGCTTTAGAGATGGATTCAAATTGTGGGGAAGCTTATATTTCCAAATCTAATTCCTTACTAAAACTTGAAAGAATAGATGAAGCAATAGAGGCATGTCGAAAAGCAATAGATATTAGATCAAAAGATAACGAATATTATGCACGAGTCTATATAAATTGGGGATGCGCACAACTTGGTAACAGCAATTATACTGAAGCTATCAAATTTTTTGATAAAGCACTTGGCTATGAGGTAAGTGACCCTGAAATCTTAACATTGATCTATTCAAATTATTCAGTTGCAATGGAAGGAATTTTAGATTTTGATAAAGCACTTACATATAGTGAAAAGGCCTTAGAATTGGATTCAGAGTATTATGATGCCTATGTAAATAAAAGTATTGCATTGTTAAGTCTTTCAAGATATGATGAGTCACTCGAATGTTGTAACAAAGCTATAGAAAAGAAGCTTGAGGGTCACAAAATATATAACACAAAAGGTTTGAATCTAGAAAAAAAGGGAAGGCTCGAAGAGGCATTGATGGCCTTTGATAAAAGTTTGGAGTTTAAGCCCGATGATGTGGAGGCAAAGACTTATAGATCAAGAGTTTCAAGTAAAATAGCGATCAAAAAATTCACTATGGCTGTTGGTATATTTTTGGTCATTGCAATAATTGCAATTATCATTACTATAATCATTGTTAAAAAGAGAAAAAAACAAATTAAGCATGAAGAAGATTTATATAGGGGAATAGTGTGACAGTATACTTTTTGGTTGTCCAAAATTAATTCTGATTAAAATATTTCCTACCTATTATTTTGATGGGTCAGTACTTCTGACAGATATTTTCTTCCAAATTCGAATACAAAGATATTTTATTTGCGTATCGTTTTCGAGTATTTAGTCTGTTGTGCGCAATTTATAAGCGGTATTTAAAAACACTGATTATGAAATTTATGTTGAATTTCTATCTGTTATATGATATTTTTTTATTGCATTTTAATATATAAATTGTATATCGTAGGAAATGCCGATTGTTATTTTATATGAGAGAAATAAGCATATAAAATTTAAAAACTTTAAAAAACTATTATACTCTTAAAAAAAGAAATATACATAAGTGATAAGCATCTGGAAGTAATAAAATTAATTATAAATTTAAAAGGAGGAGTTAAAATGGTTTTAAAGAAAAGTTTTAGTAAGTTTTTGTGTTTTACTCTGTCATGTGCCATGTTTTTTAGCATAATGACAAGTGTTAAGCTACCGGTATTAGCAGCTGACACCGAAGACATAAACATTGTTAACAATGGAGACATGGAGGAAGGAACAAACTGGTGGTATAATAATGGCTGTACTATCGAGTCTGTGTCTGAGGCAAAACATGGCGGTGAACACAGTATAAAAGCATCGGGTAGAACAAACTCCTGGCAGGGTATTGCTCAAAACCTTGTTGACAGTGAGTTAGAAAAACCGGAAGCAGGCAAAGAATACTATGCAGCTGCCTGGGTTATGTTTGATGGAGAAGATGCACCTGAAGAAGTCGAATTTGTTTTGAGTTTGAAAACAACAACGACTAATGATCCTGATGTTGAAGACAGATTTAAATATGGTAACATTAAGCGTCAAGAAGTCCAAAAAGGAGAATGGACGTTATTAGAAGGCAACTATATAATTCCGTCAGATTCACTTGTTGATAAAGATGTACATCTTTATACTGAAACAACTGAAACTGAAACATTTGTAGATTATTATATGGATGATGTAGTATTTAGGCCTCTTGGCGATGAAGTTATTTCTTATGAATTTGATTCAAATTTAACGCCACTTCGTAGTGTATGGGATGAATATTTTCCATTAGGAATGGCTGTAAGACCTGATTTGATAGACTCACCAGAATACAGTGCATACATCAAACATCATTACTCCGGTTTGGTTGCTGAAAACTGCATGAAACCTGAGGCTATACAACCCACAGAAGGTGTTTTCACATTTGATGATGGAGACAAACTAGTTAATTTTGCAAACGAGAACAATATAACTATGAGAATGCACACACTTCTATGGCATAGTCAGATTCCAGACTGGTTTTTTCAAGACCCTGAGGATGCAACCAAGCCAGCTACAAGTGAAAAGCTTCTTGAAAGATTAGAAACTCATATCGAAACTACCATGACACATTATAATGGTAAAATAGATACTTACGATGTAGTAAACGAAGTTATTTCCGATGGCGAAGGTCTTCGACTTTCAAAATGGAAGTCCATAGTCGGAGATGTGGATGGAGATGGAACAGATGATGATTACATCCTTGCAGCTTTCAGATATGCTTTTCAAACAGCTAAAAAATTAGGCGATGATAATGTTAAATTCTGTATAAATGATTATAGTATTGAATCTAATGCTAAAAAACTTGATACTATGCATTTTCTAGTTGAAAGAATAATCAAAGTGGCTGAAGAAGAGGGTATATCAAAAGATAGAATAGTTGTAGGTTTCCAAATGCATATTAATATGTACGGACCTTCAATGGGACAGATTAGAAAGTCCATTGAGAAATTCGAAGGTATGGGAATTAAGGTTCAGGTAACTGAGCTTGATATTTCAATTTACAAATCCAGTGATGAAGCTTCAAAAGCAACTACCGAGGAAGTATTGTTACAACAAGCTAAAGCTTACAAAGATTTATTTGACCTCTTCAAAGAACTATCTGAAAAAGGACTTATGGATTCAGTAACTCTATGGGGAGGCGATGACAAGTCATCGTGGTTAAATGATTTTCCTGTTGAAAATAGGGGAGATGCTCCGCTCTTATTTAATAAAAATCTTCATGCAAAGCCTGCATACATAGCATTAACAGACCCTGACAGTTTACCGGTTTATAGAAAGCAGCTCAATGCTGTAAAAGCTTCACCTGTTTTAGAAACGGTTGCTGACAAGTTATGGGATACAATTTCATTTACCGATGTAAATCAATCTGTATATACCTCGGTATATAGTACTGACGTTGCTACAGCAGGAATTAAATTAATGTGGGATGAAGATAATCTTTACATCCTTTCACAAGTAAAAGATAATACCCCTAATGAAAAGGACAGTTTGGAAATATTCTTAGATACTGATTCTGACGCTTCGGGAGATATTAAACATTTTATTATAAGATCAAACGATACAACAATTGATGGTATTACTTACTTAGCAAACACAAATGTAGACGGTTACACAATCCAGGCTGCTATTCCTATTTCAGCTATTGAACCTAAAGTAGGAAGTAAAGTGGGTATTGATTTCAGAGTAAATGATTTTGATGCGGAGGGTGTTTTATCCTCGCAAGTAATCTGGAATGATTATAAAAATCAAGTAGATAAAGATTCTACAGGATTTGGATACGTAGTATTTGATAAAGAAACAAAACTCATAAGGGTAAAAAACGGAACTCCAGTTATTGACGGTAATGTTGATGATATTTGGAGCAGTGTTGAAGCAACAAATACAGATGTATGGGTAAGTGGTACATCAGGTTCAACAGCTAAATTCAAAACTTTATGGGATGAAAATAATCTATATGTTTTGGCAGAAGTAACAGATAGTTTGCTCAGTAAAAAGAGTGCTGATGCTTACCAACAGGATTCTGTAGAAATTTTTATAGATCAAAATAATGGGAAAACAACCTATTATGAATCCGACGATTATCAAATAAGAGTAAATTTTGACAATGAAGTTTCATACAATCCAGAGCTTCCTGGCTTTACTTCAGCTACCAGCATAACAGAAGCTGGATATATTGTAGAGGCAATTGTGCCATTTACACAAGCAAAAGCAGAAATAGGTAAAGTTTTAGGTTTTGACCTTCAAGTTAACAATGATGAGAATGACGATGGAAATCGTGATAGCGTAGCAATATGGTGCGATGCTTCAGGACTATCATGGCAGAATGTATCAGGACTTGGAAATATAATACTTGATGAGGAAAAGGCATCAGCAAAACTACCTGTAGATGAAAACGGTTTGGATTCAGCAGGAAGAATGGTTGCTTACTTTGGATCACCAAAGGTTGATGGCGTAATAGATGATATATGGAATGATGCAGAGGTTGTTGCACCGCAATGTGTAGTTGGTGATGTTTATGCTACGGCTACTTTTAGATCTTTATGGGATGACAATGCTCTATATATTCTTGCAGAAGTAAAAGACGACTATTTGTCTGTACAGTCTGAAAATCCATACATGCAAGATTCTTTGGAAATCTTCTTAGACGAAAACAATGATAAGACTGTAGAATACGGCATAGATGATTTGCATTTGCGTGTTAATTATGAGAATTACCAGACTTTAGATGTTGGAAATGCAGAGAGATTCTATACTGGAGCGGTTAAAACAGAGGACGGTTATTTGATAGAAGCAAGAATTGAGTTAAAATCCAAACCGTCAAATGGAAAAGTTATGGGATATGATTTACAGATAAATGATGGATTTGATACTTTAAGACTTGGTACTATCAATATTTTCGATGCAACAGGTAATGCATGGCAAGACACTACCAAGTTTGGAGAAGTTATACTTGTTGGTAAATCAGATGGTGCAACAACTGGATTAAATCCATATAATCTCCTTAATCTGATTAGTACAACAAAGAAACTTGATTTTACCCGTTTTACAAATAAAAGTGTAGTTATGGATGCAATAGAAATTGCTGAAGAAGTTCTTGCTGATACAAATGTTACTCAACAACAAATTGATGAGCAATATAATGCTATAAAAACAGCTATCAGCAAGTTGGAGTTAACTGAAGAAGCAGCTAATGAGAAAGTGTTTATACCACTTCCTGATGAATATAGGGGAGAAAGCGATAAACAAGGTACAATCGAAAAATTAGAGTACAATACAGCTAATTTAGACAACGGTATGGATACTAAATATCTTAACGTTTATCTTCCTTATGGATATGACTCTGCTAATAAAAATAAAAAGTATAATGTTTTATACTTGATGCATGGTGGTGGAGAGAATGAAAATCTCCTATTTGGTGGACCTGGTGAGAGCAAAGAACTAAAGAGAATAATAGATAACATGATTGCAAAGGGAGAAATTGAACCACTTATTGTAGTTACTCCTACGTTTTATGGCGGTAAAAATGAGGTGGATTTCTTCTATCAAGAATTAATGAGCGACGTGATTCCTCTAGTTGAATCTAAATACAATACCTATGCAAAATCAACAAGCTTAAGGGATATAAAGGCTTCTAGGGAGCACAGAGCATTTGGTGGATTCTCTATGGGATCGGTATGTACTTGGTATACATATATAAACTGTCTTGACTATATCAAATATTATATGCCGCTAAGTGGTGACTGTTGGGCACTAAATGGAGATGCTAGCAAGAACAATGCTAAGGAAACAGCAGAGTTACTAGCTGATGTTGCAAGAAAATCCGGTTATAAACCTCAGGATTATAAGTTGTTCTGTGCAACAGGTAGCGCAGATATTGCATATCCTAACATGAAACCTCAGATAGATGAATTGAAGAAATTAACAGATACTTTCATTTATTCTTCTGACACAAAGAAAGGAAATCTCTACTTTATGGTGTGCGAAGGTGGTACCCATGCATGGAATTTTGTTAATCAGTACATTTACAACATATTACCTGATTTATTTAAAGACACAAGCGAAACACCTGCTCCAGGTGGCAACACTGGTGGTTCTAACTCAGGTGGTTCAAAAAACAACAAAAAAACTTCTACTCCAAAGGTAACACCTACTGTTACTCCAACTGCAACACCGACTGCAACACCAACTGATGCTACAATAATAGAGGATAATGAAGCAATACCGGCAGCTGTTTATTCCGATATATCAAATCACTGGGCAAAAGACTTCATAAACGACTTGATCTCAAAGAATATCTTAAGCGGATATGGAGATGGTACAATCAGACCTGACAATAATATTTCAAGAGCTGAGCTTACAACCCTCGTAGTAAGAGCTATGGGATTAAAGCCATCTGAAAATCCTGTTTTGGATTTTGCTGACAAAAATATTATCCCATCATGGGCAGCAGGCTATATAGTTCTAGCTAAAGAAAACGGAATTGTATCAGGATATGAGGATAAAACCTTCAGAGCTGATAAGATTTGTACAAGAGAAGAAGCAGTAACCATTATCATGAATGCCTTCAAACTTGGAGAATCGGATAATGAAATTAAGTTTAAAGATGCAAAAGATATTTCAGCTTGGGCATATAAAGCTGTAGCTAAAGCAATTGAGTCAGATGTTGTTGATGGATATCCCGACAACACCTTCAAACCTGGTAATAGTATAAAAAGAGCAGAAATATTCGCCTTACTATCCAATGCTTTGAAGAAATAATTTAGTTGAGTTTTAAGTAAATAGTAAAAGAGCTGCTGAAAGGAAATTCTACAGCAGCTCTTTTTATTTCGCCTCTTTCGAACGAAGTTTTAATACTTTCCAAAGTCTACTTCATCTAAAGAAATTTTGGCTTTTGCAAAATCCTCGGAGCCTACACCTGCATGATTGGAGGAATACTCTTTTGAGGACATGCTTTGCAATATTTTTAGAACGTCGGGTGTTAGTGATGTATTATTTACCTTCTTTAATCTATATTTACTGACAAGATCCTTTAACAAATCTGCCTGGCTGGACAATTCTTCACTTGAAGCGGCGCTTTCCTCCGCTGTAGCAGAATTCGTTTGTACAACTTGGGCAACTTGTGTTATAGCTTGATTTAACTGAGTAATTCCTGAAGCTTGTTGATTTGAAGCTATAGCAATTTCATTAACAAGGTTGGCAGATTTTGCGACCATGTCAACAATTTGATTCAAAGCTGACGCTGTTTCGGTTGCAATTTTAGTACCAGTATCTACCTTTTTGATGGAACCTTCAATTAATGCAGTAGTTTCTTTTGCAGCTTCAGCAGAGCGGGCAGCTAGATTCCTAACTTCTTCAGCAACAACAGCGAAGCCTTTTCCATGTTGACCTGCTCTTGCAGCTTCAACAGCAGCGTTTAAAGCAAGTATATTGGTTTGGAAGGCAATTTCGTCAATGACTTTTATAATTTTTGAAATGTTATTTGATGAATCATTAATTTCAGCCATTGATCTAAGCATTTCGGACATTTGAGCATTTCCATCAACAGCTTTTTCTTTTGCAGTAGAAGCAAGTTCGTTTGCCTGATTTGCATTCTCTGCATTTTGTCTTGTTTGTGAAGCAACTTCTTCGATAGAAGCGGTAATTTCTTCAATGGAACTTGCTTGTTCCGTTGAACCATGGGATAACACCTGACTTGAAGCAGAGACTTGTTTTGAGCCCGTTGCAACTTGGTCTGCTGCGGAGTTGATATTAGACAGCACCTCATTAAATGCATTAATTGTATTGTTGATTGAATCCTTTATAACAGCATGATCCCCTTTGTAATTACCTACAACTGCAACCTGCAGATTTGCTTTGGACATTTCCGCAAGCACATCAGACGATTCTTTAATAGGCTCAAGTACTGCATCTAAGGTTTTATTAATACCATCAATTATAATCTGAAAATCACCGTGGAACTTATTTGTATTGCCTCTATAACTCAATTCACCTTCTATAGCATTCTTTGACATGATTTTTATTTCTTCTATTACTTCAATAATGGTATCTTTCATTTTGCTAAACGAGCCTGCCAATGTACCAATTTCATCTTTAGAGGTAACATCAATATCTATATTCATATTACCCGTTGCAAGTTTATCAGCTGCATTGACTACTTTTAGAATTCCGTTGGTTATGATTTTACTCACATAAATAGCAATAAAGATTGCCAATATTAATGAAGTAAGTGTTCCAAAGATAAGAACCATCTTAGTAGTAGTTTCTTTAGTAGTTTGTCCTTTTTCTCTATCAGCTAAAAGAGTATTTTCAATATTTCTGCTTTCTGCAACAATGTTACGCAATTCATCCATAAACTCTTTTCCTTTAGCATCTGAGGTATCTTTAATAACATCCTCTATTGTTTTATTATTGTTTGTAACTTCACGCCTTAGATTAATACTGTTTTCAGCGACCACTTGCCAGGACTCCTTCAATTGTTTGATCTTTAGAAGGTTTTCTTGTTGTGTTGGATTGTCTATGGTTAATCCTTTTACATCATTAAAGTAAGTATCGAAGTCAGCTTTCCCTTTATTATAGGGTTCTAGGAATTTATCATCCCCAGTTATGGAAAAACCGCGTTCTCCTGTTTCCATATTAACCATACTGGTAACTATATTATCTAAATTGGACAAAACTTTATGTGTATGAACATTCCAACCATTAGCCTCTACATAACTGGAGAAGTTTACAAATACAATAGTAGATAATATGATAAGAACTAAAACAACTGCTGCAAATCCGAGCAATAACTTTTTGTTGATATTCATATCATTAAATTTTTTTAGCATATAGATACCATCCTTTTCTAGAATCATAGATTTGCACTAAAATGCCTGCAATAGCAGATTGAATAAAAAATAATGCTTCTTCAAAACGTTTGTTAAGTCCATGCCTCCTTTCATTACAAATATAAAGTACTAATTTAGTGCTACCTATTTCAGAAGGCCATTACAAAAAATAACCTATATAAAATTTATGGTGCAAAGCTCCTAGAATCATTTTTTTTGAAATGGCAATTGACCAGTTATCTTTTACAAATAACCTAACTGAATATAAGCATGCTTATATATCGTCACAAATTTATATAAACTTTAGTGTTTCTTCTAACTACGCCTGTAAAGCTAGAGGTGTTATATCCAGAAACTGGATTGTTCTTAATTGTTTAAAAATGCTGTAAATTTATTAATAAAGTATTGGTTTGAGATTGTTTTTCTTTCGGAAAAATAGAGAAGTAAAAGATATCGCCTACTTTAGAACCAAAAGTTACCTATACAATAGCAAAAAAATAGATTTATGAAATATAAATCTATTTTTTGCTATTGCCATATAAAAATATTAAACCGATGTAAAACCTCCATCAACTTTAATATTCTGACCAGTAATATATGAAGCTTCGTCACTAGCCAGAAAAACAGCTGCGGGGTTTAATTCACCCTCAGCACCATAACGACCAAGTGGCACATTAGCTTTCATAAAATTCGTAAATTCCTCAGTTCTTAATGTATCAGAAGTCAATTCTGTTTCAAAATATCCGGGACTTATAGTATTGCATGTGATATTGTATTTTGCTAGTTCAGCTGCAACGGCTCTAGTAAAGTTAATAACACCACCTTTAGATGAATGATAGGCTACAGTATCCATGGCTGTATTGCCGACTTGTCCGTAAATGGAAGCGATATTTATGATTCGACCGTATTTCTTTTCTACCATATATTTTGCGAAAGCTCTAGTAACTTTGAACACACTTGTCAAATCTGCATCCATAGTGAAATTCCAATCTTCATCGGTCATATCGAGTACCCCTGCATTCTTCGAAGCACCAGCGTTATTGACTAAAATGTCCACTTTTCCATACTCTTTAATGGAAGCTTCTGCTGCGTTTTTGATTTCATCAGTGTTCGTAACATCACATTTTATTGGCAAGCATCTTACACCTCTAGATTTGAAATCAGCGGCAATAGTTTCAAGCTTTTCAATTCTTCTGGCCATGAGCACCAAATCCGCACCTTGTTGAGCAAAACCATTAGCCATTTGCAGTCCTAAACCAGAAGAAGCTCCTGTGATAACTGCAACACGTCCTTTTAAAGAAAACATAATATTCCTCCTTCTTGTATAAAAATAAAATGATTGATATTTATTTAACAATTATATTATAAACTAGTATTTACATAAAGTCAAAATCATATATACGGGGTATGGGAGCATTTAAATTGAAAAGTCATTTGATGGTAATTTTTTTAGAATTACCTTAGTAACTTATTTATAAAAGAATGGAAAAATGATATAATGTTTTTGTATGACAGATTAACAAGTTGTGTGTGAATTAATATTTATGCACAATTTAATATATAAAGATTTGATTGGGGAGGTAGTACTAGTGGGGAAAATGAAAGTAACCGTGTCTTTTGTGTTGACTTTTTGTTTGTTGCTATCAATTGGAAGCTTTTCAGCAGAGACAAAGGCTGCATCTGATTTTAATTATGCAGATGCCTTTGCCAAATCTATTTTATTCTATGAAGCAAATTGGTGCGGAGAAGATGCAGGCAATAACCGATTAAAGTGGAGAGGGCCATGCCATGTGGATGACGGCAGTGATGTGGGTGTTGATCTTAGCGGCGGTTTCCATGATTGTGGAGACCATGTGAAGTTTGGATTGCCTCAGACCTACTCGGCATCAACTTTAGGTTGGGCATATTATGAGTTCAAGGATACTTTTATTGAAAAAGGCCAGGATGAATATATGCTTAGTATCAATAAGCATTTTTGTGATTATTTCATAAAATGCTTTGTGAACGATACCACGTTTTATTATCAGGTGGGTGATGGTGATACCGATCACAGCTATTGGGGTCCACCGGAGATGCAGGATACTATAAGACCCGCTTTCTTTGTTGCAACTCCTGAGACACCTGGCTCTGATGTTGCGGGTGATGCAGCGGCTGCACTGGCGTTGATGTATTTAAACTATAAGGACAGAGATTTGGAATACAGTGAAAAATGTCTTGATACAGCTAAAAGATTGTATAACTTCGGCAAAAAGTATAGAGGAAACAGCAAAGCACAAACCTATTATACTCCTGCAAACTACTTTGATGAGCTTATGTGGGGTGCAGTATGGTTATGCGTAGCAACGGGAGATAAAAGCTATCTTGATGATGTGGAAACATTTATGACCCAAAGAGGTATTGGTGGAGATAAGGTGGAGTACTATAACCACTGGACACACTGTTGGGATGATGTTTTTGGCGGAGTATTTCTGATGATGTCCCAATTATCCGATAAGCCTAAATACAAGGAAGCTGCTGAAGAGAATCTTTATTTCTGGATGAATGAACTAACAACAACACCAGGAGGTCTAAAATATCTTCATGAATGGGCCTGCTTGAAGTATGCAGCTTCAGCCAGTTTTTTAGCCCTTGTATACAATAAATATTCTCCCGATCAGAAGTATGTAGACTTTGCAAAGAGTCAGATAGACTATATTTTGGGTGATAATCCACGCCAAAGTTCTTACGTTGTAGGCTTTGGTGAAAACTACCCTAAATTTCCCCACCACAGGGCTGCAAGTGGAAGACTTGAGGGAGAACTAACAAGGGAAGACAAGGATGACCCTGAAAGACATATACTCTATGGTGCTTTAGTTGGTGGCCCAAAAGATGATGACTCCTATGTTGATGATATTAATCAATATGTATACACCGAAGTGGGGCTTGACTATAATGCAGGTTTTGTAGGTGCCATGGCTGGAATGACAGAGATTTTTGGGAAGGATCAGGAGCCTGAAGAAACTCCGGATATTGAGTCAGGACCTCCCGAGTATTCAATTGAGGCACAGGTTACATATGAGAATGAACAGCAGTCGGTTATCAACGCAAATGTATATAATGTAAATATGGCACCTCCTCACTTTGAAAACGGTATTACTGTAAAGTATTTTGTGGATTTGAGCGAGTTTTACGAAAAGGGCTATTCTGTTAAACACGTCAAAACAGGTATTGCCTTTACTGACAATGGAGCCAAAATAACCGGACTGCAGCCTTGGGATCCGAGCAATAATATATATTTTGCAGAAATTTATTGGCCATCTTCAGTTAAAATGTTTGGGAAAAGCCAGTTTCAGTTTAAGATATACACTACTAATGCAACTTGTTATGATCCGGATAATGATTTTTCCAGAGAGGGCTTGCCTACCGAAAAGACTGAATTTTTCAAGACTCAGTGTATGCCGGTATATAAAGATGGCAAACTTGTTTATGGCAAGGAGCCTTATAGAGATCCCTCAATAACATTTACGCCAACCCCGGTCACAACGCCAACACCGGTGAGTGATGTGGTAATTCAAATGTACAACAGTACTTTTCATTCTTCAAATCAGATAGCACCAAAGTTTTGTATTATGAATCCAACATCAAAGACCTTAGATTTAAGTACCGTTAAAATCAGATATTATTATACTATTGATGGTGAAAAGCCACAGACCTTCTCCTGTGACTATACTGCACTAGGTGATGGAAATGTTACAGGTAAATTTGTTAAAATGGACAACCCCACCGAGGATGCGGATTACTATTTGGAAATAGCATTTAAAGCCGGAAAACTCGAACCGGAAGAATGTTTTTATTTTTCAACCCGTTTTTGGAAGACCGATTGGAACGATTTTGATTTATCAAATGACTACTCCTATAACGAAGGCGGCGGTGATTATGAGGATTGGTCAAAGGTTACGGCATATGTCAAGGATGAATTGGAATGGGGAATTGAGCCAGGAACAGTAATTGTTACACCTACTCCAACACCGGAAATTATTTATGGAGATGTAACGGGGGACGGAAATGTAAATTCAATTGATTTTGCTACTATGAGATTGTTTCTTTTAGGAATAAGAAAAGAGATGCCGGGAGCTAACTGGGAAAAAGCTGGCGATTTAAATGGTGATGGAGGCGTTAACTCGATTGATTTTGCTATACTTAGGAGCTATTTATTGTCCATTATCAAAGAACTTCCAATATAGAAAATGTAAAAAAATTATAAAACTTATTAAAGGGAGTTGTGTGTAATTATGAAAAAATTAAATTTAATTGTTATCGGTCTATTAATAATACCCTTGTTGTTTGTTGCGCCAACTGAAAGAGTATATGGTGCAAGTAGTTATAAGGTATTTATACTTGCCGGTCAATCAAACATGGCAGGGTGTGGTATGAATCATGAACTCTCTTCCGAATACCTTGGAGCTCAAGAAAAAGTCAAGATTTATGCTGAAGGAACAGTTGAAGCTAATTTAAAAGGAGCATGGAGTACGTTGAAACCTGGATTTGGAAGTGGTTCTGGCTGTTTTGGACCCGAATTGACCTTTGGAAAAGATATATCAAAGGCATATCCCGACAGCGAAATACTCCTGATTAAATGTGGTTGGTCGGGAACATCATTACAGGGAGATTGGCGTCCACCTAGTGCAGGAGGTACTACCGGTGCACTTTATAAAAATTTAGTAGAAACTGTTAACAAGGCGTTAGGAGCACTTGATAAAAGTATTGATTATGAACTGGCAGGTATGTGTTGGATGCAAGGAGAATCGGATGCTTGCAATATTTACCCTGCAAAGGAATACGAAGACAGTTTGACTGCTTTCATTGGTGATGTGAGAAAGGAATTTAATGCTCCTCAAATGCCTTTTATAATAGCAATGATTGACGATTCGGATGTCTGGATAGAAAATGCAATTGTAAGGCAAGCTGAAATAAATATTTCAAATAAGGTACCTAATGTAGGTGTTTTTGATACCAAGGATTATGATACAGATGGTACGCACTATAAAACTCAGGGAATTCTTGATATGGGTTCTGATTTTGCAAAAGCAATAATAGCAGGTGGTTCAACTACCCCTTCAAAAATCGTTTATGGAGACGCTAACGGTGACGGTAGTTTTAATGCACTTGATTTTGCAGAAGTCAGAAAGTATCTGTTAGGCTTAACTAATGGCTTTACATATAGTGAAGGAGATAAGGCAGCCGATGTTAATGGAGATGGGAATGTAAATGCAATTGATTTTGCACATATGAGAAGTCGACTTTTAGGATTAGTCGACAAGTTCCCGGTCGAATAACTAAGCTATTAACGCCATTTCAAAAAATATAAACTAGATTTTTTGAAAGGGCAATTGCTGTGTTTTTTTAAATCCCCTTATGCTTAAAATATAAAAATAGAAAGACAGCACGTATAATCAAAATTTTTATTTCTGGGAGGGTTATTATGTTAAAGAGGATTTCAGTACACCTATCATTTTTGGCTATTATGTCAATGGTTTTAACTACTTTTATTGTTCCGCAAAATACGGTTAAAGCTGAAGACATGTTTGCTATGGTTGGATTTGCAACATTGAACGGTGGAACAACCGGTGGTGCAAATGGTACAGAAGTAACAGCAACAAGTGTATCGCAGGTTAACACCCTTTTAAGCACAAGAAGAAAGAATAATGATACTTCGCCGCTCGTAATTAAGTTTAATGGTAAAATTACAGGAACGGAAGTTATTGCAGCCAAAGAGGTTAGCAATATTACATTTATTGGTGTTGGAACTCGTGGGGAATTGGAGGGTGTTGGAATAAATCTTGTTAGATCCAATAATATAATAATCCGAAACCTCAAGATTCACCATACAAGAGCACCTATGGATTGTATAGGTATTGAAGACTCCAAAAATGTATGGGTAGATCATTGTGAATTATTCAATATGCTTGGTGACTGCAATGGTGATGGAAAAATAGATACCAAAGGTGATATAAGCGGTGGAGACGTTGACTGGTATGACGGACTATTAGACGTTAAAAAAGATAGTGCGTATATAACAGTATCCTGGAATTATTTCCATGATGCTTTTAAGACAAGTCTTGTTGGGTCATCGGACAGTGACACTTCGGATAGAAAGATGACTTTCCACCACAATATATATTCAAATACAAAATCCCGTTTACCAAGTTACAGAGGCGGTACAGGGCACATGTTTAATAATTACTATGTAAATGCCGATGGTTCTGGTATCAATTCTAGAATGGGTGCAAAATTGAGGATTGAAAATAATGTTTTTGAAAATGTAGGCACTGGTTCAATGGACGGTTCAGGATTTGCTGAAGGACCTATTGGTTCTTACTATAGTGATTCTATAGGGTACTGGGATGTAAGCAATAACAGATTTATAAACTGCAAGGGAAATCAACCTACAACATCAACTTGCAGCTTTTCTCCTCCGTATAATTATTCAAGTGTATTGACTCCCGTAGATAATGTAAAATCTATAGTTTCACAGTATGCAGGTGTGGGCAAAATTGATGGTTCTTCCACACCGATAGTATTACCTACATCAGGTAGTAACCCGACACAAATAACAACACCAGCTCCGACACCGACAAAAACACAAACAAATACGGATATAATATATGGTGATTTGAATGGAGACAGGAATGTAAATTCCCTTGACTTTGCCATGTGTAGAATGGTATTGCTTGGAGCTGCACAACTGTCAGATAGTCAACGTCAGGCAGCAGACTTGAATGTTGACGGCAGTATAAATTCCCTTGATTTCGCATTTTTTAGACAGTTCTTATTAGGTATGATTGATAAGCTTCCATATGGATCAGGCACTTTGGTAAGTCCTACAGCTGTACCGACAACACCACCTAAAACACCTGTTATAACAAGCCAACCGCCAAATGGTGATATAATACTTGAACCGAATAGTTCAACTACTCTTCAACAAGCTATCAATTCAATTCAACCGGGAAGGACTATTTATTTAAAATCGGGTACATATAAGTATTCTACTACAATCCTTATTCCTGAAGGAAATAATGGGAATTCAGGCTCGATGAAGACAATAGCAGCATATGGAAGTGACAAGCCGGTACTTGACTTTTCAGCGATGGAGTGGGGATCATCAAACAGAGGTATCGTTTTAGCAGGGAACCATTGGGCGATAAAGGGTATAAAGATTCAATATGCCGGTGACAATGGTATTTTACTCTCTGGCCATTATAATTTAATTAGTAATTGTGAATTCTATGCTAATGGTGATACAGGCCTACAATTGTCAAGATATAATTCTTCATATTCCACTATAGATAAATGGCCAAGCAATAATACTATTGAGGATTGTTATTCTCACAGCAACTATGATAAAGATAATGGGGAAGATGCAGACGGCTTTGCTGCAAAACTTACATGTGGGTATAATAATAAATTTATAAGATGTGTAGCAAAATACAATGTTGATGATGGTTGGGACTTGTATACTAAAGACGATACAGGCCCTATAGGTTCCGTTTATCTTGAGGGTTGCGAAGCCAGTTATAACGGCAAGACAGAATCTGGCCAATATACCGCAGATAGTGATGGAAATGGATTTAAGCTTGGCGGTTCGAAAATTAGTGTTGATCACAAACTCGTTAACTGCAAAGCTTACAATAACAAGAAGCACGGATTTACCTGGAACAGTAATCCAGGAAATCTTGTATTGACAGGCTGTCAAGCAAGCGGTAATGGAGGGAATGATTTCGAGAAGGTTTATAATCGATAAAGTGATTTCGAAAAAAGAACTTTGCAACTGATTATTCAATAAATACCATTAGATGGATTTTGAGCTGCAAATATTGTTTGAAGTGAATAATTGAAATATATAATGTATTGGTTTGTGCTTATAATAAGGTTATTTAAATAATATTGGAAAATGGTAACAAAAATATACTATTAAACTGTAAGTCATAACACCCTTAAAGCTTTTATAAAACTAGCTTATGGGTGTTTTGTTATTTATATATTGAAAAATTTTAAATACTAATATGTTTAGGAAATAAACGTATATGACGATAAATATTTTGAGGAATGTAAAGGAGAAATTATTTAAATAATAGGATTGGAGAATTAAAATGAAATCACTAAAAAATATGAGTATTGGAATAAAGCTGATGATTTTCATTGTTGTAGCTGTTATAATAGCAATTACTAGTATAGTAAGTATTGCATTATTTCAGTTTAACAGCTTTAACGACACCGTAAGTGAAGAACAAGCCGTTAAAGGTATGGAAGGTCTAAACTCAGTAATTAAAGATTATAAAGATCAGTCTCTTAATTTTTCAACTATTATTTCTCTAAATCGTGATGTTATCAATGCAGTTGAACAAAGAGATGATAACAGTATTCAGAATATAATTTCTTCAATGGCTAACGGAGCAAAAATAGATTTCATTACAATAACTGACAGTAATGGAATTATATTAGCTAGTACACACGATGGGAATAAAAAAGGAGAAAGTATAGCAAATCAGATTCAAAGTGCGATAAAGGGTGATTCTTTTTCAACTGTTGATTCAGGTATTATAAATAAACTATCCGCAAGTGCCGGAGTTCCTATAAAAGACCCGGCAGGTAAAATTATAGGAGTAATTTTAACGGGATATATACTAGATAAAGATGAAATTATGGATGACTTAAAACAGATTTACAAAACCGACCTAACTCTATTTTGGGGTGATGTCAGGTTTAATACCACCATTGTGCAAAACGGAAACAGACTAGTTGGTACAAAGCTTGACTCTGTTATAGCTGAAAAAGTTTTAACAAAGAGGGAGAAATATACCGGAACAGCAAAGATTTTAGGTATGCCATATATGTGTGCATATATGCCTCTTTTTGATTCGAATAATCAAGCTATAGGTGTATTGTTTTCGGGTCAACCTATAAGCGAAGTTATTGCAGTTAGAAATAGAATTATTACTGCAGTAACTGGTATTGCTGTTGTTTCAGTCTTAATATTTGCAATATCAATTTATTTCTATATAAAAAGAAAAGTTTCAGTACCACTTTCTAAAGTTGTTTCATCTGCTGAAAAAATTGCCGATGGGAATATAGATGTCAGTATTGATTTTAGAAGTAATGATGAAATTGGTGCTTTGTGCAGAAGTTTTAACAAAATGACTAAAAACCTAAATGAAGTATTAAGTAATATAACTATAAGTGCTAAAGAAGTAGCCTCAGGTTCAAATCAGATGTCTGCCTCAAGTATAGCTCTTTCTCAAGGGGCAACTGAACAGGCAAGTTCAATACAGGAGCTAACTGCTACTCTTGATGAAATTTCTATACAGACAAAACAAAATGCAAAGAACGCTAATGAAGCAAATGAGATTGCTGAAAATGCAAAATCCAATGCTGTAATCGGTAACGACCAGATGAAGCAAATGTTAGATTCAATGAGAGAAATAAACAAGTCATCTAGTGATATATCAAAGATCATTAAAGTCATAGACGAAATTGCGTTCCAGACGAATATTTTAGCACTAAATGCGGCAGTGGAGGCGGCAAGAGCAGGACAGCATGGAAAAGGCTTTGCAGTTGTTGCCGAAGAAGTAAGAAATTTGGCAATGCGTTCAGCTAATGCAGCAAAAGAAACGACTGACATGATTGAAAGCTCAATTAGAAAAGTTGAAGATGGAACTCAAATAGCAAATAAAACTGCACAGGAGTTAAACAGTATTGTAGAGGGTGTTTCTAAGGTGGCAAATTATGTTAAAGACATAGCTATCGCTTCTAATGAGCAAGCGACAGGTATTGCACAGGTAAATCAGGCCATTAGCCAGATATCTCAGGTTGTGCAAACCAACTCATCAACCTCTGAGGAAAGTGCAGCGGCTAGTGAAGAACTTTCAAGTCAGGCTGAAGTACTTAAAGAACAGGTTAGCAGATTTACTTTAAAGAAAAGTGATACTTCCTCTTATGATGCATTGCATAGTATTGATCCTCATATTTTAAAAACTATTGAGAGTATGTCGGAAAAGAAAAAAGTAGATATTCTCAGGAAAATAGAAATGAGTGATACTGAATTTGACAAGTATTAGACATCAATAGTTAACATTATAAATAATTTATAAAAATCAACTGTTGTTTTAGCAAATTTTGCTAATTATAATTTGACTATTTTCCGATAAATTATATGGAAATTTGAAAGAAGAAGTTCAATCTGACAGTAAATACAGTGAGGAAATTATACAGGGTACTGGAGTCATTATTAAAGCAAATGGTGAGATATTGACCAATGCTCATGTTGTAAAATATATGGAGAGGATAGTAGTGACTAAACAAAAAAGTTTCTTAGACTCTATTTTGTGAAAATAAAATTAAAAATAGCATAATATTAGATAAAGCAAAAATTCAAAAAAGCCACCATTCATATTATTATAAATATGTTTAGTGGCTTTTTTAAATACTAGTTGACAAATCTCTTAATTAGATATATAGTTAATTATATAAGTAATGAACCAAATAACCAAAACCATATGAAGCAGATGGAGGTGATAGGTTTGAATTTGGATTTTAACAGTGAAGTTCCAATTTATCTTCAATTAGCTCAGGCTGTAGAAGACAATATATTAAAAGGAGTATTTCAAGAGGAATCGCAGATACCTTCTACTACTGAAGTATCTGTTAACTATAAGATAAATCCTGCTACCGTAGCAAAGGGATTTAATATACTTGTCGATGAAGAAATTATCTATAAAAAGAGGGGGATCGGTATGTTTGTGTGTAAAGGGGCTAAAGACAAACTTTTGGAAAAACGCAGGATGAGCTTTTACGAAAACTATATTGAAAGCCTTGTAGCAGAAGCAAAAAAACTTGATATTGGAATAGATGAAATAATTAAGATGTTAGAAAGGAGTAAAAGGAAATGAGTGAAATTGAGATAAAAAACATCACAATGTGTTATGGAAAGTATTGCGCTCTAGAAAATATATCAATTACAATTGAGTCTAATAAAATATATGGATTACTTGGAAGAAACGGTGCCGGTAAAACTACACTTCTAAATCTCATTACAAACAGGTTGTTCCCCTCAAACGGTGAAATAAAAGTTAACGGAGAAGGGGTACTAGAGAATGATAATGCAATTGGGAAAATATATTATATGACTGAGAAAGACTTTTATCCCGAAAGCATGAGGGTTAAAGAAGTTTTTTATTGGACAAAAGAATTTTATCCAACTTTTAATTTAGAATATGCCATAGAGTTATGCAAAAAGTTCGAGCTCAATCAAAATAAGAAATTAAAAGAACTATCTACGGGGTATGGGACTATAGCTAAATTGATTACTTCGTTAGCTTCAAATTCTCCGATTATTATATTTGATGAGCCGGTTTTGGGTTTGGATGCCCATCATAGAGACCTGTTTTATAAAGAATTGTTGGCAAATTACATGGAGCAGCCTAAAACAATAATTCTGTCTACTCATATTATTGAGGAAATAGCTAATATGCTTGAAAAAGTTATAATAATAAACGATAGAAATGTTTTAATTAACGACAGTACAGAAAACCTGCTTAAATCTGCTTATTGTATATCAGGTACTGCTGAGAATATTGATAGATATATATCCGGTAAAAAGTGCATTAATGTTGAGCACATGGCATCTTTTAAGTCAGCTACGATATATGAAAAAATAACCGATGCTGACAGAGACAATGCCAAAAGCTTGAATCTAGAATTTACTAAAGTGGAACTTCAGAAGATGTTTATATATCTAACCGGTACAGGAGGGATGAATCAATGAAGGCATTAAAAGTTGCAAAGTATCAAATTTTAAGCTCAATAGGAGCAATAAGAATTTACTATTTTATATATCTTTTGGTACTATTATTTGTTTCGACATCAATTGTAACCACCGATGGGAGATTCCACTCTTCAGGGCTTGATTTTTCTACAATGATATTTTTATTTGTTGTGGGGCTTAACTCATTTAAAAGTACTTTTTTGTTGACACAGGCCAATAATATTTCAAGAAAAATCTTTTTTAAGGGACTAATAATTGCTGTGTTTCCAATTACCTTTACTATGTCAATGATAGATCTGGCAATAAACAGAGTACAGAATATCTTTGCGAAATGTGCAACCACTTATGATATGATATATGGAAATTTCAGAATTCTTGAATCGAGCATAAACTGGACACAGTTAAATGATTTTAAAACTCTTTTTGGAACAATAATTTGGCAGTTCGCAATTTATAGTGCAATACTCATAATGGGAATATTAATTTCATTATGCTACTACAGAAGCAATAAAATTATGAAGGTAGTAATATCAGTAGTACCTACATTGCTTATTGGGTTTTCTTACAACATTAACAATACCTTTATAGACATTTTTAATATAAACATTGCAGATATTATTTCATCGGCTTTTGGATGGCAGAGTCAAAATCCTTATATTGCAGTCTTTAGTCTGACGGTTTTAATGATTATGTTTTCATTGATTATATATTTACTTATAAAAAGAGCAGTTGTTAAATACTAGATGAATACCTTTTTGCCAACTTTTGAAAAAACACTCAATCTTCTTTAGAAGGAAGTAAAATAGTAAAAAACGTAGGAGCTCAATGGCCCTACGTTTTTTATGTAGAATTTTAAGTATTATTGTTTACCTAAAAGGTGCTTGTTCATTGCTTCTGTATAATGGGAAAGTTCATTTCCTTTAATCTTTATATCCGGCTGTAATTTTTGGACAGATACATTCGTGTCATTTACATTCCAATAAGAGTCCACTAGAAATATCATATATTTGTTTTTCTTGCTTTCAAAACCTTTTTGCGAGACTCCTTTACCTAAAGTAGGCCTTCCGATTACAGTAACATTCTCTAGATAGGTTTTTAGACCTAGGGTAAGCAACTCCGAACTACTTGCCGATTCTTCATTGACATAAATATAAATATCTTTAAAGCAAATCTGATTTTTATCTGAGTTATAGGGAAACTTTTCACCGGTTCTATCTACCATATAACTAGTAACGCATTCAGGCAATAAAAGGTCAAGCATGTTATTCGCAGTGTTTGCTAATCCACCAGGATTGTCACGTAAATCAATGACAAGTGTTTGCTCTTTTGGATTAGGTAATTTTTTTAGTACACTTTTAAATTGCTCATCAATTCCTAAGGTAAAGGAGTTTATTTTCATATATTGAACATTGTCTGATAAAGTTTTATGCTCTATTTTGTTGTTTAAATCTTCTTCTATCATCATATCGTAATACTCATCAAATATGAAAAACGTAAACATATCCTCTTTGATTCTAACCGACTCGAGAAAGTTGTATATATCAAGAAGAGTGATTTCTTTCTTTTCGAGGAAGGTAGCTGCCTTTTGATCAAAATTCATTACTTTGTCTAAGTACAAATAGTTTTCTTTTACAAAATTAACTATTCTTTCATTTTCAGGCTTCTTTGCTTCAATAAGCATATCAGTTAGAATTGTTGCTTCATAATCCTCCTTGTTTATAGAAAGAGATTTATTAACATACTCAGTTGACTTGTCATATTCTTCAAGATGATAATACTCAAAAGCCATACGTGAAAGGGTGGTACTGTCTTCAGGACAAAGTTTATAGGCTTCCTCGTAAGCTGAAATAGCTTTTTCATGTTCACCTAATACTGAATAGCAATCTCCCATATAGTAGGGAATATCATAATTATCAACAAAGGATGCTTTAATGTTGTTGCAAAACTCAATACATTCTGTGTAGCTTTGTTGACTGAATAAAGCCCAAGCTTTGTTTATATAGGCTACTTCAAAACGTCTTCCATCACCCTCATCATAAAATTCAATTGCCTTTCCAAAATTTTCAATTGCTTGATCATAGTTTTCTCTATAGGTGTGTGTCAATCCTAGGATATTATATGCATAGGCATTGTCTCTATAAAAAGTCTGGATTTTATCGGCACATACATCGGCTTCGTCATACATTTGAAGCGCAACTAGGGAATAAGCTTTAAATATATAAGCATCAATATATCTAATATCTAAAGCGATGGCTTTGTCTAAATAAGCGATGGCTTCGCTATAGTTTTGCAACTCGTAGTCTGTGTAACCTATTTCAAAGTATAAACCTGCATCGGAATCGATTTTTTCAGCTTTTTTAAGGTTTACAATTGCGTCCTCATAATTTTCCAGATAGGCAAGGGAAGAACCTTTGTATGCAAGAGCATTGAAGTCATTAGGAGTTTTAGAAAGTATTTTATCGCAGTATTCAATAGCTTTACTGTAATTTCCGTTTTCATAAGCCTCTATCATATTGTTTGCTGTATTGCTCCAGTCACTAGATAATGCAAGTATAAAAATTAAAGCAATAGTTATTACAGCAGGAGAAAATATAATTTTTTTAATTTTACCCAAAAACTCACGTTTAGTGTTTAAGTCTGTATATCCGTAAAATCTTCCTTTGTAATAGGGATTGGTAAAAGCACCGGATTCTAAGCTTTCCTTGTGCTTAAGCTCTTTTTCTAATTCTTTCATTTGTTTTTTGAAATTTTTCTGGACATTATTTTTTTCGAACATGATTAACCTACTTTTTCTTTTTTATTATATAAATATTTTACATGAAAAAGAGTAGTAATTCAATTAAATTGGGGTAATTTTACATTAATGATATTTTTCAGGACCAACTTAAATACTTGGAATAATTACTTAAATTACATAATATACATATAGTAGGATTATGTTTATTGGAGATAGGTGCAATGAATATGAGAATTCGTAGGGTTACAATTATATCCTTTTTTATTGGAGCAACTCTTATTTTTGCTGCCTCATATTTTGAACTGTTTTTTCCTCCTAAAAACGCTTTCTATTTGGGCATTCTAGGCGACACCTTGCTTGCAGGAATAAAAAGTTTGGGCTTGGCTGTTATAACCTCAACGCTTGTAAATATATTAAAGAACTGGATGGAGTCTACTGAGACCCTTGTTAAAAATGATTTTGTAAATCGCTTGACTAAATGCGAAATGAAGGAATTAAAATCAAAAATTGAGTCGGAGCTCTATTTTAGAGATAATAACCATAATAAAGATAATTTCTATAACTTTTTTGAACAGGAATTATCTTCTCTTCTAAATGATTGTTATTATAAATTTTATAAGACAAAGATAGAGTGCAAAATCTGTGAAAATTACATATCAAAAACAATAAGAAAAAAGTTTGAAATTGTAAATCCATCAAAGAAGGAGGCTGTAATCAGAATTCCCTTTGGAGCTGAAATGCAAAAGGTTGAAAGTATAGATATAAATAAATTGTACAGTATTAAAAAGTTTATGGTAGATTCACTCGATTACACAAAGGAAATCAATGATCAGCTAATAATTAAAGAAAACTGTATAGAAAGCAATGACGCATACTGTATAGATGTTCATACCTCGTGGGATGTGAAGGTAAAGAAATCGCAAGTTATTGAGATGGTTATTGAAACTATAGTGCCCTTAAATGATGTATGTTTTTCAAATAAAATAACCAAGCCTTGTAAGGAATATAATCTGATTTTTATTTTAAACGACCCTTCTTATCAATTATCATGGCATAGTTTTGGATTTATGGGAAATCATAAGGACATGCTGATTGAAGAACCTATGGATAACGGACTGGAATTAGGTTTTAAAGATTGGATACTTCCTGGAGATGGAGTTGTAATTTCAATCAGCAAAAATGAAAAATATTATGAGTAAAAAAATGAAAAGGTGTTCATACTAATATTTAAAATCACTAAGGACAAACACTATTAGCACTATGTGGAATATACTGATATTGAAGGGAGAGGACCTACAATGAACGATGAGAGAACTGTAAACTTTTATGATGAGAGAACTGTAAATTAAAAAATACATAAAGGACAAATACGAAAATTATTGGCAAGTCTATTTTAAAAAAGAAACCTAGGCAATTTCAAAAAATAACCTATACAAAAATTGTTACAAAAAACCTATCAAATCAAATTTTTTGATATGGCAAGTGACCAGTTATTTTTTTGGAATGACCATATACAATATTTTACGTCAAAACCCATCATAGAAGCTTTTTTTGCTTCCAAACCTAGGAATATTATTTTGCTATGCAAAAATTTAAACCAAATTTTTTCAAAGTTGTTTTTTAAGAATAACCTGAAGAATATAGCTATTTTAAAGATTATTGATAATTTTTACTTAAAGATTGTCGTTTTTAAGACAAGCTTAAGGTTTTTATATTATAATATAACCATGAATACTCATTGCTTTTTTTATAAATATAAACAAGTAGTTGCATATAAGGTCATTTATTTTTTAAAAATTACCTGAATATGCAATTAATCATAAAAATAAATTTATTAGGGGGAGATTTTGTATGAAAAAAAGTTGTTTCATGGTTGTACTAATCTTTTTAATCAATTCTTTTTGCTTATCACTAACATCAGCGGCACAATTGTATGGGGATTTAAATGGTGACGGATCGGTAAACTCGCTTGACTTTGGGATTTACAGGAGGTATCTTTTGGGTACAGCTGATCTCAATGATATTATAACAGCCGACCTAAATGGGGATGGCAATGCAAATTCCCTTGACTTTGGTTTCTTAAGACAGTATCTCTTAGGTCAGATAAAGGTATTTCCGGTTGAAGGAATAGCTACTCCTACTCCGACGGATACACCAGTAACGCCCACACCTGACCCGGAAGCATGGAAAAATAATACCGGTACAATTAAGCTTGGAAATACAATTACATATACAGGGGAAGGTATACAAGTCGATGGTTCAGTCGTAAAAATCACTTCCGGAGGTGATCATGACGTTTCCGGAACCTTGACAAACGGTATGATATATATCAATACAAAAGAAAGAGTTAAACTTAGATTAAGTGGTGTTAATATAACTAATTCTAACGGACCTGCAATTTATTTTGACGATGTAGACAAAGCTTTTATTACAATATCTAGTGATACGGTAAATTATTTGGCTGACGGAAGTACCTATATTTCTGAAGATGCTAAAGGTACATTGTTTAGTAATGATAATTTAGAAATAAAAGGTAAAGGCACCTTGAACATTATAAGTAATTATGGACACGGCATAGCAAGTGACGATAATATTTCTATTGAAAACGGTAATATTTCAGTTAAAGCGGTTAAAGATGGTCTGCATTCAAAGGATGAGTTAAAAATTTCCGGTGGCAATATCTATATTGAAGCCGGGAGTGATGCACTTGATGCAGGTGAAGAAATTGATATTAGTGACGGAACTGTCATTGCCATTGCACAGAAATCAGCCTTTGTTTCAGAAACCGAGCTAATTATCACAGGCGGAACAATAATTTCTACCGGAAGTTATGATCTTAAGCCTAGCAGTAATTCTACTCAGCCGTCATTACATTTGAGTTTAGACTCCTCAAAACCAGCAGGTACATTATTGCGTATTGAGAACAACACTGTTGGTGTTATGACTTTTGCACCTTCAAGCAGCTATAATCAGTTATTCTTCAGTTCACCTATCCTGAGAGTAGGTACAACATATAATGTTAATATAGGCGGAAACTCAAGCGGAACAAACACTAACGGCATTTATGTTGGTGGTACATATACTCCGGGCAGCACTAATCTAACTACAACAGCTGCATTGATACCATAAGGTGGATTTTTATTGAAGAATTTTAGGTCACCTAACTTGTAATTTATAAACTTTGTAAAAAATCAAAAAAACATTTACAATGAGCACTATATATTCCGTTTTCGACAGTTGAGAAATTAGAAAGAGGCTACAAATGGCTTGAATTAAATCTTTGTGGCCTCTTTTATAGATTTAATATTGTTGTATGGAAATCTTATTCTAAAATTTTTTTAACTTTTT
>JAEZUI010000168.1 GCA_023421115.1 Bacillota bacterium
ACCAGACAATAATTTCTAGCATCATCCACTGATAAATCTTGTAATATTAAATTCCACCCTTAAATTTGTAAGAGCTATTTCCACTGTTCAATATTCTACGGGTGGAATTTACTTTTGCAATTAAGAACAGATGGAATTACTTACTGAAAATGGCATAAAGCACTAGCAAAACAGCTGCTTTTCTGGTATAATTGTAACGATTTAATTCACCAGAAAGGAGGCTAGTACATGCAGTCTACCAACGAAAAAGACCTGCGTATCAAACAACTTGAAGATGAAAAACAAGAAATGCTTGAAAAGATAAATCGACTTGAGCATAATGTTGAAGTTCTTACACAAGCAGTGCTGCATGCAGCGAAGAAAAAGTTTGGTGTATCAAGTGAAAGAACGCCTCAAACACAATGGCAGTGTTCTATTTTTGGTGAAGAATCCCCAAATGATTTAAACTTAGTTGATACTCGTGTAATTAATATTAAAGAGCATAAAAGACCTGTCAGGAAAAAAGGAGATCGAGAAAAGCTGACAGCAGAACTTCCACGTGAAACCATTGAGTGTGTTCTTAACGCGGAAGAAGCTGTTTGTCATATATGCAACAGCGAAATGAAGGTAATAGGCAAGAAAAAAATAAGATCTGAAATGGAATATATTCCTGCAAAGCTTGTAATGAAAGAGTATGTGCAGTTCGTCTATAAATGCATTAATTCTGGAAAAGCAGATGATGTAATATACAGTGCACCTGTACCAGCACCAGTATTGACGCATTCTATTGCGTCACCTTCAAGCGTAGCGTGGATTATGTATCAGAAATATATGCTTTCTGTACCATTCTACCGTCAGGAACGTGACTTTAAAAGGATGGGCGCTCCATTAAAGAGAGATACTATGGCAAACTGGGTAATACGATGCGCTGAATATTGGCTTAAACCTTTGTATGACAGGATGCACAAACAGCTTTTGAAATGTGATGTCATCATGAGTGATGAAACCACGTGGCAGGTTCTCCGTGAGGAAGGCAAGAAAGCATCTAGTAAATCATATATATGGATTCACCGGAGTGGTAGTTGTGAAGGTCCTCCTATTATACTTTATGAATATACTCGAACCCGTTCAGGAGATCACGCAAAGAATTTCCTTTCAGGATTTAGCAGTTTTCACGTTTCAGACGCTTATGATGGTTACGAGAAGGTAGAAGGTATTACCCGTTGTCTATGTTTTAGTCATCTGAGGAGATATTACATAAATGCCATTCCATTGGATTCCGGCAAAAAGGAGATTGCGGGCTCAGGAGGTGCAATAGGTCGAGCCTATTGCGACAAGCTATTCAAGTTGGAAAAGAAATGGAAGATGCTGTCGCCTGAAGAACGAAAAAAGAACAGGCTTATTTATAGCGTCCCAGTGTTGGAGGCCTTTTTCGCATGGGCAGAAACAACGAATACTTATCAGGAGGACCTTAAAAAGGCCTTAAAATACACATTAAACCATAAGAAGTACTTTACAAATTTCTTACTTGATTGAAGGATTCCCTTTTCTAATAATTTGAGCTTATCCTCAGCTTTTTTTAATCCTCATTTTTTGCTGAAAGCAGCCTAGCTTCTGGTTTTCTTAGAGAAAATATGAGGATTAACATTTGTATAAATTATATAATGAAATCACCAAAGATAAGGAGGTGGTTTCATGAATCAATATGATTCAAACGTACAGGTGGTAATGAATTTCATTACAGAACAAAGCTATAGCAAATCAGCGGTAAGCATACATCGAGTTTGTTACAGTCAATTCCGGCAATTTCTAGATGATAATAACTGTGAATACAGTTATGAAAAAGGGATTGAATGGCAGAGACAAAATGAAACTTCATGGCCTAAATGGCGAATTAAATGTAACAGAATCTGTATAAAACAATTAGATGACGTATACCAGAAAGGAAAACCGGATAGATATCACCCCTACGTATATCCGACAAATATTAGCCAACTCAATAAAACCTTGCAAGATGAACTTAATGAATTCTTAAACAGTGACTATTGTCTAACAAAAGCAGAATCATATTTGCTTACAATCAAAATGGAGTGTTCGGATTTTCTTTTATACTTGCAGAAACATGGCAGAAAAAGTATTTGCGAGATTACCTATGATGATGTCATTAAATATTGTTTACAGGATACTTCACGGTCTTATAAAACAGTTGACCGATATATTGGTCAAATCAGAGGATTGCTTAAATTCTATGCAGTTCAAAGACGTATAAATATAGGCCTTTCTGTTGCAATGAATAAACTATTGATACCTCAAATCATTATATTTGACAATTTACCTCAGGGCGACAGGGAAAAACTTAGCCTGCTCAAATCAGAAAGCCTTGAAATTTCATTTGAGGGTATGTGGGATGTTATCAACACGTTTTTGCTTATACTTGGACAGAATAATTACTCAAATACAATTAAACGATGTGCAAAGCATACTCTTTCTTTACTTTTCATTTTTCTCGATATGAATGATTTTGGATATATGCCTGAAATTTCATGGATTTGGTTTAATAATGTAAAACCCTTCCTGTTATCAAGCTGGAAAATGTGTAGAAGAACACTAAGGCAATTTGAGGAATATATTTGCAAAGGTATAATAAGGCCCGAAAGAGTCTTCATGTATAGAGATACAAGATTTGAAAAGCTTCCAAACTGGTGTCAAACTATTCTTGGTGAATTTCTGGAATTGAAAAAACCTGAAAACATGCAGCCATCTACAATAGATATGTACAGATCTTCCAATGTAAGGTTATGTGAATTTCTTGTCCAAAATGGAATCTGTAGCTTTGAAGAAATTTCAGATGAGCATTTAATGCAGTTTAATCTTGGGGATAGTCATGCGACACCTGAAGGGAAAAATGCATATAATGTACGAATTCGCAACTTCATCATCTATCTGGAAGAAGAAGGTATTGTTAACAATTCATTTCTTCATCTTGCAGTTCCCTGTATATTTGCTCAGAGGGAACGAATTGTAAAGGTGCTGAATGAAGAGGAAAAACAAACTGTGTTTTCTTTTAACAAAAAAGCCACTGATAAATATACACAGAGAAATGCAGCCATGATTCTACTTGGATTAAAAATGGGATTAAGAGCATCCGATATAGTCAATCTTAAGTTCAGTAATATTGACTGGAAAAATGCCACTATACATTTAATCCAGAAGAAAACATTAAAAGAAGAACTTCTTCCCATGCCTATTACTGTGGGTAATGCTATATTCAGGTATATATCGCTGGGGCGGCCTAATAGCAAAAGTACTTATATTTTTATTCATCACCGTGTGCCATATGAAAAACTAAGCCCGGAGGCATGTCTCAGAGCCTTAAAAAATGCACTTCCAGAGAGAAAAGTTCTTGGCTATGGATTTCATGTTACGAGAAGGAGTTTTGCGACAGGCTTGCTTCATAAAGGGGTAAAAGTAAATACGATTATTGACTCACTTGGTCACAGTTCAGACGGTACTGTCATTAAGTATCTATCTCTTGATGAAAAGAGAATGCGCTTATGTCCGCTTTAACTATCAGAAACTAATATCTCCCTGAATGGAGGTGTCATCTGATGCTTAAGAGTTATAAATATATGAGTTCGCTAAAAAGATATATTGAAGGATTTATTAAACAAAAGCGCTCGCAGGGATACAGTTACGAATTTGAAGCATATATCTTAGAAAAATTTGACGGATACTGTATTCAGAATGAGATTACAGAAACTAGCATAACAAGAGAATCTCTTAAAAATTGGATGACTCTAAGGAAATCAGAGGGCAAAGGGTATTTGGGACAACGTATATCCTTTGTTAGACAGCTTCTTCTATATATGAACTCTCTTGGGATTCCTACATATATTCCGCATGATTTTTCCGACAGAGAAGTCCATGTGCCTCATATCCTAAGTGACGAAGAAATAACTGCATTTTTTTATCAGGTTGATACTTACCAGCCTTCGCCTATAGGGCAAAATCATGTAATATCTGCCGCATTTAACCGATTGGCAAAAGAATATCAGATACTTTTCCGACTTATTTACTGTTGTGGATTAAGGAATTCTGAAGCTTGTAACCTAAGAGAAAAAGATGTCGATTTTGAAAAAGGTATTGTAACAATAATTCACTCAAAAGGAGATAAAGACAGGCTTGTCTATCTTTCGGAGGATTTGAATCAACTTTTGAAAGGATATTGGGATAAGCTTAAAAATGATCTCAACTGTCAAACCGAATGGGTATTCCCGGGTAAATACCCTGTAAAGCATCTGCCTAAAACATCGGTTGACAAGAAATTTAATGAATTCTGGAGTAAAACAGGTTACGCCGATGTTTGTGATAAAAAACCAACCGTTCATAGTCTCAGACACACATTTGTTGTAAAAAGAATGAACAATTGGATGGAACAAGGGCTCGATTTAAATGTAATGATGCCATATCTAAGTAAATATCTTGGACATAAAGGAAGGAAGGAAAGCTTTTATTATTACCATCAGGTGGATTCAGCATTCCGTATTATACGTCAGAAAGATAAAAAATCTGCCAATGTGATTCCGGAGGTGCCTGAAAATGAATAAGAAGATAGATAAATCATTATTTTTTTCAAAAACTAGAGAGTACCTTGATAATTACCTTACGGTACAATGTGGCAAAAGTTCTCACACAGTAAAGTCTTATCGTGATGCATTGACTATATTCCGACGATATATACATGATGAAAAAGGTTTGTCTATCATGAAATTCTATTTTGAAGATTGTACTAGATCACTTGTACTAGATTTTATAGCATATATGAAACAAAATGGTTATGTTGAAAGTTCATGTAATCAACGCATATCAGCATTGAAAGCTTATCTTTGGTATGTATCGGACGAAGATATTTTATTGCAACCTATTACGCTCAGTATATCAAGAATTCCTTTTTTAAGAGAACCGAAACTGACACGGCCTATAGTACCAGATGATGCACTAGCAGCCATGATGTCTGCACCGGAAAACTCTAAGATAGGAATCCGAGATAGAACCATCATGGTGACGCTGTATGATTCTGCTATTCGCTTGGATGAGCTTCTAAGTTTAAAGCTATCTGATCTTAACATAGCATCAGAGAATCCATATCTGCGAATACATGGTAAAGGTGATAAAGAGAGAATTGTTACAGTTACAGACAAGACTGTTTCTCATCTGATTTTATATATGAAATATTATCATCCAGATACTTCAGACAGAAGTCAATCGTTATTTTATACTGTAATCAAAGGATATCGGAACACAATGTCACCGGGTAATGTAGAAAGGATTTTAAAAAAATATAGTGATCAGGTACGAGCACACTATCCAGAAATGCCTAAAAAAGTTTACCCGCATATGCTACGCAGAACCCGTGCAACAAATCTATATCAGGATGGAGTGGAACTTGAACTTGTATCCAGAATACTTGGTCATAGTTCAACACAGACAACCAGAATTTATGCTACACCTTCAGTAGAAATGCTACGGGAAGCCATGGAAAATCAGAATGAAGTGCCGGATGAAAAACCTTTATGGGAAGGAAAGGAAGAAGAATTGGCAAAAATTTGTGGTTTAAGATAATATGGTAATCCTCATGTTTTGTGTAAGAAGAGTATGATTCAGGCTGCTTTCAGCAAAACATGAGGATTAAAAAAAGCTGAGGATAACGACAATAATCCTTATATAAGGATTATTGAGCGAAATCGCAGTGAAACCCGTGGCTCTAACAAGAAAAAACTCACTGTTTTCAGATTCGGTTGAGGGTGCAGAAGCATCTGCACTTGTATTCAGTATCATAAATACGGCATCGGCCAACAATCTGGATACCTACAAATATCTCGAATATATCTTCCGCCAACTGCCAGACCTTAGATTTACACCAGATGACCCTGTACTGGACGAATATTTGCCTTGGTCTGAAAAGGTACAGCTAGAATGTAAAATACAGAATACGAGTGAGAAACAGGAGGATTGTAGTGAAACAGCCTAATATTGATTATATGATGAACATGACAAAGGAATATCTCAGCGGAAAAATGGATGTAATTGATTATACTCTTGATTTTCCATATGAACTGGATCAGCGATATCGCAAGATGCACCGGGAAGATGATGATTATTGTGATTTGATATATGAATGTCTCTATGAAGAAGGTGTTGCCATGTATCATGAGTTATCAGACGGTGAATTTAAAAAGTTGATACGGAAGCAATATAACTATATCAGAAAGATTGCAAAAGAAGGATTTTATTAAAAGGCAGCTCCAAATTTTTAACCTGTGGAGCTGCCTTTTTTAGACTACGTATGGTGTTCCAGCGCTTACATATTAATGAATTTAATAATTTAATAGTATAGGAATTTGCATTTTAGCCTTTGGTCTTAGTAGGTAAAAAAATATATGTCAAAGAAATAAAATTGTTGATTGGATTGCAAAATTTGTATAAAATGAAGTGGAATATATGGATAGAAGGCGGGTTATAGTTTTTAAGAATAAAAGTGATAACAGAAGAAGAAAAGAAAGACAAGAATA
>JAEZUI010000174.1 GCA_023421115.1 Bacillota bacterium
GGTTTGACATGTCTGTGGGCTGCTTGTGTTCTGCTTTCTTCGGGCCATTCAGCAGCTCATCCAGCAGGTTATCATCCATGGTATGTCCGGTCTTTTCAGACGGCGGAGCAGAGCGCTCCTTCTCGGCATCCGGCTGCTTTGCCTTGGTTTCCCGTGCTTTCTTGATGTCCTCACGGATTTTCTCCACATCCACTGTGGACAGGGCGAAGCGCTCCGCGATGCGGTTGACCTTGGCAGCATCGTTTGCATTCACCACAATGTCGCACAGACCGTCCTGTTGCTTGCGATTCAGCACAGCAGCGTACAGCACACCGTATTTGCGCGCTTCCTCCGCAAAGCGCTTGAGCTCGCTCGTCTTGATGACGAACACCTTGGTCGGCTTTCCGTTGAACGCCTGCATCCTCGTCTTGCCCTTGGTACGCTTCTGGTCTTTCAGTGCGGCAATGAGGAAGGTGGCGAGTGACAGTGCGGCTTTGCCTGCGAGATTGGTTGCCACCTCAATTCCTTTTATGGTCAGATTAGTTGCCATGCTGACGACCTGTTCTGCCGCATCTCCTGTTTGGGTCATATACATCAACTCCTTTCTTGAATTAAAAAAGACGCCTCCTTATAGGACACGTCCGATTTTAAGATTGATTACTACCATTTTTATTTATACATTATATAGACATGTTAGAATAAACATAATGAGAGTATTACAGATAGAGTTTTTCCTTCACATTAAAAGACTGGCCTTTTAAATTATATTTCAAGAATTTATAAAGAATATAGTTTTCCTTATCAGTTTCATGTGTCGAGAGAATTATTTGTTTTCTAGCAAAATCATTTCGCAATACTTCAATAAATGAAGCAATATTGATATCATCCATTGTTTGAACAGGATCATCCACGAGAATAAAGCCAATATCATCATTTGATCTTGTTATATATTGTTTATTCATAGCAAAAAGGAAAGACAGCACAAATCCAGAAAGTTGACCTGAGCTAAAGGTATTCAAAATATCATGTTTTGCATCACCATTTGAGATAAACCTCATCTCATCTCTACTTATAAATACACCAAGACCATTTTGATAGTCTTGCAATATTTTTCCCGAATAAACAAGAAGAGGTATTCGTAATTTTTTTATGACTTGGTTTTTATAAACTTCTATAGAATTTTTATATAAAGCCTTTAATTGATCAAGATCTTTCCGTAAGGATTCCAATCTATACTTTCTAATAATTTCATTTTTCAGTTCAGCTTTAAATCGTTCTATTTCTAAGCTTTCGGATAGAGAGTACTTATATTTTATATAGTTTATCTTTTTATCTATATATTCCTTTCGAGAAAGCCTATCTTGTGTTAATGATAGTATATCTTTATACTTTTCAGAAACATTTTGAAAATTATACTCCTTACATTCACTCTCAAAATTAGAGTTTTTATAGGGCATAACTTTTTCCTGTAAATAGCGCTGTATTGCAAGAAGTCTCTCAGTTTCATTTAGCGTTAACAAAGAGTCATTAGGTATATAGGTATTTATTTTCTCAACTATTTTGATTCTATCTGCATTATTAATAAACTGCTGATCTTGAATGACAGAACGATTTAGACTTTGTACCCTTTCTTCATCTAAACCTTGGATATAAGCCAAGACTCTCTTACGGTCGTCAAATAAAAGTAGTTGTAGTTTTTGAAATAATTCATCAATTTTTTCCGAATCACCAGTCTTTTTTTCAGATATTCGAATAGATAGGCTTGAAAAAGCTTTTTCAAGTTCATCAGTACTACCGAATGGATGAGCGCAGAATGGACAAATCCCAGTATCATTAAGCGTATTTATGTATTTGTGTAGTTCTTTTCTTGCTTGGCTTAATTCGCTAAGTAGTTTCTGATTATCTGATAGTTCTTTTTTTGTATTAATTATCTCCTTAACATAATTTGAAATTTCATCAATGTCAGAAGAGATAAGACTCCTGTCTATCTCTCTAATTTTTATTAGATCTTCTTTCTTGAAAATAGATATATCTAATTCTTTTCTAAAAAACTCACTATGACTATAAATTTCTACCTTTTGACGATTTATTAAACTTGTTTGCAAGATTGCATTGATATTAATTGCTCCACTTTCTATAAAGGAATGGTAATTTAATAAGTCGCTAATACCCTCTTTATTATTTATTAATTTTGCCAATTTATTATTTTCCAAATACTTAGTATAATCGCTTCTATTATTCGCGAAATGGTACAACGACTGTATTTCCTGTATTATATGGTTTAAACTGTATGTTTCATTTTCGCCTTCAAAAGCAACATCTTCAATATCCCAAAAAAACGGAGAAATATTCTTAGGATAATTAAGAAGTGGTTCATAGTCGGCATCTTTTATATTTAAATTGGCTTCTTTCAGTTTAGACTTAATTAAATATACTTTTTCATTGATTACGGCTTCGCATGACCTAATAGCATCATTGACAATAACACCATTTTTGCTCTTGCTACCCCCAATCAAAATATTATCGATATACTCTATATGGCTATCAATAATATCTGCATTGAGTAATGCATTTACACTGCTTTTACGCTCTTTAATTGACTTTTTGAGAAAATGAACGGATTCTGCCTGTGATACATAGTAGTATATATTAAAATGTTCTGTTGAATATTTTAGATTAATACAATCAGATAAACAGGAACTCCACTCGCGTTGCGTCACCAAAAATGATTCTACTTCTTCATCCGAATTCAGCGATTCATCGGTTACACTATATTTTATCGCGTCTCCTATTAGTAGCTTTTCATTTGAATGATCAATTACAGTGACTATTGTTTTTATCGATGTGCTTTCATCTTTGAGATTTAGTACTAAAACCCCGTCACAACCAGCTTCATTTAGTAGAATGTTTTTACCTAGATTTATTCTGCGATCTTCAATATCATTGTGTAAACGCGTAATATTTTTAGTGAATATTAACTCTACCGCATCAAAGAAAGTTGTTTTTCCAAAACCGTTTGGACCAGATAAAATAATTGGAGATAATATTTCATTAAATAAAAAACTATAATATTTCTTATTATCAAAGCACTTAAAGTTCTTAACACGTAAGCGTTCAATTCTATATGACATTAGACTGCTCCCCCAAGTAAGCGACTTATCTCACGCTCTATCTGTCTATCGCTAATACTATTATTTAACAATGCAATCTCTAATAAATTATCTAAGGTACATTCCTGTATCTCTATTGCATTGTGATAGCCTATTAATCCAACATCTTTAGCCTTTTGCATTATTTCTTCTTCTATTGGTTGTGGCATAACACCAGCAGAGAATTGGTATTGAAGAAAAGGAACCTTGGAGAATAGGCGTATCACTAACTCATAAACACTTCCCATGTTCCTGCCTTCCATGAGTTTGTAATATTCATCTTCATCGTTTACAATTTCACTTAAAACCTCATTTATATTTCGTGGACTATGATCATCTATAATCTTTTGCAACCCATCGACTTGTTTATCGGTGTAGGGTAAGATATATCGTTTGAAATAATTTGGAGACTCTTCAATAGCGTAGACCAAATTGCGATGCATCTCTAAATTTCTAATATCATTAAACTTAATTAAATAAATAGCCGAAGTGTTTTTATCTATTTGGCTAGCCTCTTGATTATTGTCAAAGGAATCTTGAATTGCTAATTTTATAGTTTTTAAGCCAGCATCTTCGTGATGACCAGCATAATTAATTTCTAATTCATTTAAGGCGGATTTCATTTTATCGCTATCGGTTTCATAATTGGTACAATCAATAAGGTTTATTAAGAAATAACTTGCTATTGCTTTATCAGCTTTCTTATAAAACATCAGATTATCGTTTTGAATACTGTTATCAAGTGTATATTGATAGTGCGTTAAGCACAGGTCAACAATTTTAATCATTTAACTCCTCCTTGGCAGCTAGTCTGTCAACAAGTCTCATGACTTTAGGTTTAATGCAATTCTTTCTTATTTTTTCGACAGAATCGCTTGTAATGCTTTTTAATTCAGTATATTCGTTTTCACCCAAAACCATAGTACTAATTCCATTAATAATAAAGTCATCTTGATTAAGTTGATCTGTTATTAATACGTCTGTTTCATAAAGCAACAGTTTGTCATCTACTGACTTCGCCATTTCATTTAAAAGCTGGTCTTGTAACTCTGAAGGTTCGCCGCTGGAATCTAATGTCATTCTATAAAACTGTCCCCTTTTTTGTGCCTGTATTAGGTGATTTTTTTCGACACTTAGCCTATCTATTTCTTTAATTAAACATGTTAAAAGCCTATCAACCAAAGCATCACTAGGTAAGTTATTCGGCTTACCTGTTATTGGTTTCTTCAGCAT
>JAEZUI010000087.1 GCA_023421115.1 Bacillota bacterium
CATCAGCACCAACACCAGCAGCAACACCAGCAGCAACATCAGTAGCAACATCAGCACCGACGCCAGTACCGACATCAGCAGCAACACCAGCATCGACATCAAAACCGACATCAGCAGCAACATTAGCACCGACGCCAGCGCCGACAACAGCACCAACAACAGCACCAACAACAGCAGAACCGGATAATGATTGGTACTACGAAGGTGAAAATGAAGGTGATTGGTACTACGAAGATGAAAATGAAGATGATTGGTATTATTAAATTATGAACTCAGCAATAAAACCAGAACATTGAAATTATATTTAACTCAACTAGTAATTACATAAAGACTTTTTGACTTTTTTGTTCAACACGCAGATATGTGTGATTTTTTCGAGTATCTCTATTAAGTAATACGATAGTTACTATAAGTTGTGAACTGGAACAAATTTAATATAAGGATTTGTTCCAGTTTTTTGTAATTGAATAAAGTCTAGGAGTTTTGTTTTTGAGAGGGTGAGTAAAGATTGAGGAAATTACTAGGCATTTTACTATCGACATCATTGGTTATTATATTAATAGTTTATCCAGCAGGAAAAGCAAAAGCTTCAGCTATAATAAATAAATACAGCACTTTATACATAAATGAAATTATGGCATTAAACACTTCTGCTTTGAGGGATGGAGACTTATTTGATAAAGATGATGGAGGCAAAGGAGGATGTTTTTCCGATTGGATAGAGATATATAACGCAAGTGGACAGGCAGTTGATTTGACAGGTTATAAAATATCCGATAGTAAGGCTACATGGATATTTCCAAAGGGGATAGTACCCGCTAACGGATATTTGATTATTTGGGCATCCGATAAGGATAAAGTAGCTGATGATGGACAATTACATACTAATTTTAAGCTTGATGCCTCCGGGGAGACAATAACTTTAATAAATCCTGAGGAAAGAGTTTGCGATTCGGTTAAATATACAAGCCTTTCGGATAATGAGTCCTATGGCTTTAAATTGGATGGGCCCTCCGAGTATGTTATATTTTCGAAAGCTACCCCGGGGAAAGCAAATAGTGAAGGGGTATTACTTGTACAACCGCCTGTTTTTTCAAAAAAAGGTGGACTTTATACAGAGACCTTTGGCCTTGTCCTAAGTACAAGTGAATCTCTAAATAATTCAATAGATGACATGGCTACTTGTAATGAGATATACTATACCCTCGATGGTTCAGATCCTGTACCGGGGGATGTAGGAACAATAAAATACACACAAAGCATACCTATAAAGAGCAGAAAGGGTGAACCCGATGTACTGTCCATTATTTCTACATCAGATAAATGGAAAGAGCCAAAGGGTGAGGTTTTCAAAGGTTGGACAGTTAAAGCTGTTGCAGTTAATTCAGAAGGAGCATACAGTAAGGTTATTACAAATTCTTATTTTGTAGATTCAGATATTTTTAATAGATATAAGCTTCCAATAATATCTGTTGTGACTGACAAATCCAATTTTTTTGACGATAAGAAAGGGATATATTTACAAAGTACAGGGAATTTAGATACATCTCAAGTGCCTATTCACGTTGAGGCTTATGGCAAAGATGGTTCCTTATGGTTCTCGCAGAATGCCGGTGCAAAAATACATGGTCAATCTTCAAGTAGACTTCCGCAAAAAACATTGAGAATATATGCTAGTGATGATTATGACGAGCAAGATACATTTAAGTATAATATATTTTCGGGATTAGAAGATGCAACGGGAAAAAACATAAAAAGCTTTAAGCGATTATTGCTCAGGAATTCAGGAAATGACTGGGGGCGCACAATGCTTAGAGATGGATTGATGCAGAGGCTTGTAGCACACCTTAATGTAGATACTCAAGCGTATAAACCGGCTGTGATGTTCTTAAATGGTGAATTTTGGGGTATACACAATATTCGTGAGCGTTTTGATAAATACTATTTTGAATCTCATTATGACCTTGATAAAGATAAATTAGCTATACTTTCATGGAAATTAAGTTCAACAGAGACAATTGAAATTGATGAAGGGACTGAGGATGATAAAGACGCTTATTTAAAAGATGTTATAGAATATGTAAAAATAAACTCTATAACAGATAGAAGCGTCTATGAGAACATAAAGACAAAGATGGATATAGATAACTTTATTGATTATCAATTATCACATATATATTTTGCTGATACAGACTGGCCAGGAAATAATGTAGTTGTATGGAAGTACAAGACTGAAGATGGAAGGTATCATCCGGAAGCGTCTACAGGACAGGATGGAAGATGGAGATGGGTTATTAAGGATACGGATTTGGGATTTGGATATTTGTGGGAGGCAACACATGATACATTGAGCTATGCCACAGAGCCACTTGATGCATCCACAGAGACTGAAAAGGGTATTAGGAGGGGGAGAAACTTTGAATGGGCTGTGTTTTTACTAAAAACATTGCTTAGGAATTCAGAATTTAGGAGTGAATTTATAAACCGTTTTGCCGACAACATTAATACCTCCTATAATTCGGAAAGGGTAAATCAGATGGTTGATGAAATGAAAACTGAAATAGAAACAGCTGTACCTGAACATATAGACCGTTGGCAAGGGATTGCTGATTGGGAATCAAATCTTGAACAGATTAAGACCTTTGCAAAGAATAGACCGGATAACATGAGAAATTTTATAATAGATAAGTTTAAGGACAATGGCGTTACAGGGACATCAAAAATAAGCCTGAATTGTGACAGTAGCAAGGGATATATTAAAATTAATTCAGTTGAAATTAAAGAGTCAACTCCTGGTGTTACAAATCCGGATTCATGGATCGGAACGTATTTTAAAGGAGTTTTTGTATCTATAAAGGCTATACCGGAGAAGGGGTATAAATTCGATCATTGGAAAGGAGATGGGATTACAGATAAAAAATCTTCTGCAATAACTTTTGACCCAAGTGAAGACATGAATATTACTGCTGTTTTTGTAGAGGAAGAAGTTGAGAGTGGCACACCAAAGGGTGATTTGAATGCCAATAATTCTATAGATTCCATAGATTTTGCAATAATGAGAGAGTACTTGCTTGGCATTAATAGTTTAAATAAAGGGGCTTTGGAGAAGGCTGATTTGAATGGAGATGGCCTTGCAAACAATAGTGATTTTGCACTTATGCGCCAATATCTGTTAGGGATCATCAATAGATTACCGGCATAGGCTGTGCCAATCATTATTTATAGGTTTCATAATATTAAAAACATGGGTTTAAGTGATTAGCTTAAACCCATGTTTTTGGTAATAACGAGCTCTAACTAAAACTCTTGATAAGTCCAAGTAAAAACTGTCTTACTTTTGCGAAGTCAATTGCATTAAATTTGCCATCTTTGTTTACATCAGCTGCTGTTGCTGCATTACCAGTAAAAGGAGCTGCTGTTCCGAGTAATGACTTTCTCATAAGCGCAAAGTCAATTGCGTTTACAATTCCGTCAAGGTTAACGTCACCGAGTATAATATCCTCATTATAATAATATAAATCGTCTGTAGGAGTTGGAGTTTCATCGTAATAGTACCAATCATCTACAGGGGTTGGAGTTGCATCGTAATAGTAGTACCAATCATCTGTAGGGGTTGGAGTTGCATCGTAATAGTAATACCGATCATCTGTAGGGGTTGGAGCTGCATCATAATAGTAATACCAATCTGGTGCAGGTGTTGATTGTGAGCCTGTATTATTGCTTGCAGCTTGAGTTCCAGCAATATAGCCTGTTACTAATGTGGCGAGCAATAGTGCACTCACGAAATACTTAATTCCTCGAGCTTTTTTTGATAACTTTTGAGTCATTTTAAAATACCTCCTCTGTAATTTCCTGTGTTTGATAATGGGAATTATGTATAATATTGTCTTGGTAAAGACAAAAAATTTAACCATTAGTACAAAAATATACATTACTGTTTGTATTCTAAATCACTACTATAAAAGTATGTTTTGAGTAATTTTTGTGGAATTCATAAAATATGTTCATGTAGCACTGAAAGAATAGACAATAAATTATATATAGAAATGCTGATAGAATTGCTATGAATAAGCTGTTATATAAAGTTGTCTTTTTGTACATTTAACCTGTTTTAATTTATATATTAGATTTTCGATAATGGATTTTATTTTATGTCATAAAATTTAACCTGTTTACATTTTTTAAACATAATTTCTAAATTTACACTGTATTAGAGATATTATTGATTGTATGGGTTTAATGCGTTAAACATAGTTAATGTTCTAGTTAACCAGAAACAAGTAATGCGTGAGCAAACTGAAGAGCATATAGATAAGGTCTATGAGGGTTCATTAAAACTTTTTTTTACCACCTTTCTTCAAAAAGAAAAACTAAATAAATATGAAGTTGAGGAATTGAAAAAATAATAGATAAATATAGATAAATTGATAATTCTGAACATAAGCAGAATGTAACACAAATTCATATTATTAACTAAGGAGAGTGAATAAATATGAATTTGTATGAATATTTACCTGAAATGCCGCAACAGCCCGATAATCCAACCGATACTCAAAGACATATGCTTGAAATGTTTGCTCTATACCAGAAGGGGAGGCCAGAAGATTTTGAATATATAAAGAATTTGACTTCACCGCCTCAGGATATTTCGACAATTGCTAGCTATGGAGAACTACGTGGAGTAAGGATAGGGATAATTGGTGCGGGGTTGGCAGGACTGGCATCAGCTTTTGAATTGAGAAAAACAGGTGCGGACATAACTGTATTTGAGGCAGAAGAGAACCGTGTTGGAGGAAGGGTTTACACGTATTATTTTGACAAAAGCAAGAAATCATACGGAGAACTAGGTGCGATGAGAATACCTGTTTCTCATGAGACGGTATGGCATTACATAAACCTATTTAAAATTCCCACTAGTCCCTTTATTCAAACAAATGAAAATGCCTTTATATATCTTAAGGATACACGTGTAAGAAATGATGCAGAAGGCAAAAATGTAATGAAATATATATATCCTAAGTATTGTCTTTCGGGATGGGAAAGAAGGACTCCTTGGCAGCAGTTGGTATATTACGGGTTGGAAAGTCCCCTCCTTCCTGCGAATCCGGAGCAAAGAAGTGAGTTGCTTCAGGTAAAGCCATACTATAATGACTTCATTGTCTACTGGGATTTTCAAAGTAACAGAAAAATTATGGAGTCTTTGGGACTAAGCCAAGGTGCAATTGATTTGATTTCAAGCATGTCCCCATTAGCCGGACAGAATCTTTATAACAGTTATACTGATATAGCACAAGCAAATTACCCAGCAAATCTCTCGTTTCTTTATGAAATCCCCGGGGGAACGTCAATACTTCCCTATACTATGTATAATTCATTGATTAATCCAAAACCGGCGAAAGATTATCCTGGTATACCGCTACATAACCTCGGAAAAGTCACTGTAAAAATCGGAAACTGGGTTTCGGGAATATACAGGGATAGAGGCACAGGAAAAGTAGTACTCGCTTACAATAATAAAAAGACAGCCAATCCCATTTATAAAGATTTTGACTATGTTATTTGTGCCATACCTTTTTCAACTCTTCGTACAATTGATATAAATCCACTATTCAGTGGACTAAAAATGCAGGCTATAAGAGAAGTAAATTATATAGCCTCGCAAAAAACTCTTATGCTCTGCAACAGGCGTTTTTGGGAGGAAGGTGGTCTAGGAGAGCAGATAATCGGAGGTGGTTCATATACCGATCTTCCTATTACTACCTTGTGGTATCCGTCAGACCATTCCAAATACTGTGATAAACAAACTAAGTGCATGCAGCGGAGCTTTCCTTATAGCAATTTGAACTTATTACAAAAAGACCAAAAGCTCTTAGTCAGGGAGCCTGGGGTTATGATAGCTTCATATAATTACAGCCTTGATTCTACAAGACTGGCAAATTTAACCCCCACACTACGCAATGAGGAAATCAAGCGTGAGGTGGAAGAAGTCCATGGGCTCCCTAGAGGAGACTTGGACAGTATAGCAGTTGACTTTAAGACTATGAATTGGAACGAAAATTTGTGGTCTAGAGGGGCATTGCCCTTTTACACGCCTGAGCAGAAAAAACTGTTCTCCTATGCGATGGCCTTGCCTGAATATGATAACAGGGTGTTTATGGCAGGAGATCACATATCGGCAGTTCACCGTTGGATGCAGGGAGCACTTCAAAGTGGAATGATTGCTGCAAATCAACTGGCTATGGAGGTTAAGAGGGCTAATTAAAGAAAGCCAGCGTATTTAGGCGCTGGCTTTCACATAATATTAAAATTTTAACTATTCTGAATCAGGCTTTAAAATGATTTGATGAAGCCTAATAAATAACTTCTTAAAAAGGCTAAATCAAGAGCATTAACGACTCCATCATCATTTACATCAGCATTGATTAATTGTTCTGTAGTGAGTGTTCTCATACCAAGAAGATACATTCTTAATGCTGCAAAATCAAGAGAATTAATTTCTCCGTCAATAATTATATCGCCTTTACTAGAAGGCTTTGTAGTTGGTGTGGGTGTGGGTGTAGGTGTAAGTGTAGGGGTTGGGGTTATTGTAGGTTTTGGTGTTGTTACAGTACCAGATGTAGGTTCCCCATATACAATACCTCTTCCATTAGTCGCTACAAATACACGTCCATAAACTCTTAAATCACCTGTGATTGAGTAATTTATAGAACCATATTGATGCTGATCATCATTAACTCTTACCCAACTTTTAGCCATATCATCGGAACGATAAACAGCGTATAACCCGTCTGTCTCACCACACATATAAATAGCAAGATAATCTTCTCCGGCTTTAGCTTTACCAAATCCAATTACATCACATCGGGTAATTCCATCAACATTAGTTATTGTTTTACCACCGTCCGTTGTGTATGAAAGACCTGTAGATGGACCAGGGATCCATACATGTCCTTCTTTACCAGGAACGGCTTTGATTTTGGCAGTAGCTGAATCAAGGCCTGTTTTGACAGCTTCAAAGGTTAGACCACCATCATTACTTACATAGAACGTATTTTTTGCGTAAGCATAGAATATTTTTGGATTAACTCTGTCGGAACAAACGTTTGCACCGGCAGGAAGAGTACTGACAGCTTTCCAGCCTCCGGTTACATAACATATAACTCCCTGACTAGTACTTGTTGACCATACAAAAGTTGAACCGTCAGCTGCTACTGCTACAGTACCACCTTGCACGATATCATCTTCGGAGGTGGCAGGGAAGGTGTAGCTAACGTTTGGTTGGACTTCAGACCAAGTGGTGCCGCCATCTTTTGACATCGCAACAGTCTTTTTTATCATTTCGTATTGCTCTTTATCCTTAGCACCTACTCTTACAATAATCTTTGGATTAAGCTCTGCATAATCCAAACCTGTAGTATTGGTAAATACAGGATTCTCCATCATCATGTCGGGACCTTTTTCTAAATCTTTATGTACAAAGCCGCATATATCACCAACGCCACTTATAAGCTCTACGCCGTCAACGGGTGGACAAATTAGACTTAGAACTGCAGTTTGTTCAACTCCCATTCCCATAACTTCAATATTTATATATTTACCTTTATCCCAGTCGGTCAAATTTTTTGTTCCATAAATAGTAGCACCTGTAACATACATCATTTCATCCGAATTAAAAGGATCAATCTCTATATCACCAATCATCCAACCTAGTTTTGGTGAAGGTGTGTCCATTATTTCCATACCGGTGATTAATCCACCTTTTGTAGCGTTTGTTGTCTTACCCCATGCAAGCCAAGGTGCTTTTGATATATCCAAGGTATATTTCAATTCCCTTGATGGCCAATCTCCATGTTCCCAAATAGGATCCCAAGTTTCACCGGCGTCGGTTGTACGGAAGATAATGTCATCCGGCCACCAGCACTCAAGGGATGTCACTATAAGGGTATCCGGATTTTGTGCATCCACACTTAAGCCACCAAATCCGTAATAGTTTTCATATTTAGGTGAACCATCCCAGTTGGAACCGCTAGGAGGAGTGATATCCGTCCACACGCCTGTATTTGTATCATATTTATAAACGGCTCCATCTTGACACTGATAAGGACCACCTCTGTCGCCATATGTAACATATAGAATACCTTTTTTACTTATAACCGCATGATGGGGAATTCCTATGGTTAAAGCGTCAGGGTTGTGTCTTGTGAAAGTGGCCTCGGTAGGCTGTCCTTCAAGAGGTTCCCAGGTCTTACCAGCATCATGACTGACATATAGAGGATTCTCTTTATCCGCAACACCTACATAAATGTCTTTTGTTGGTGTACCTTTAGTACCCTTGTCCGAGTCAAAAGTTACAAAGCATAATCCCAAATTATCAGATGTATACTCAAAATTAGGATCCTCAACATAATTTCCTCCGTTTGTGAAACTGCTTACTTTTGCCCAGGTCTTACCATAGTCTGTACTTTTCCACAAACCATTACCGCCTCTTGCGGCAAAATACAATATGTTGTTGCTGTTCGGGTCTACCATCAAACGTTCACCAACCGAACGACCAGGCATATTTCCACCAAATTTGAAAGGCAGTTCGGTTCTTTCCCAAGTCTTGCCGTAATCTTCTGAACGTAGAATATATCCATTCATTGTAGTCCAGCTATTTGTATATGTACCGGCTGCAATGTAGACTCTGTTTGTATCCACCGGGTCAGTAGCCAAACTTTCACAACCGAGCAAATTCCATTCGTCGGGGTATACCCAGTCGGTGATAGGTTCCCATTCTAAGGTCTGCTTATCTCTTATATAGGCGCCACCCATATCGGTACGTGCATAAACAAGACCTTTCTCGGTTGGGTTATAAATAATCCCGGTAACAAACCCGCCACCACCGTCAATTTTAACATTATCCCATTTATAAGGCACACTTGCGGCACTATTTACAGGCAAAGCCGGTGTTAATAATGAAACACATGCAAAAGCAGCAAGTAAAAAAAGTACTATTACATTTTTGATATTTTTAATCCTCATGATAACTTTCCTCCTAAATTTAAAACTCTTATACAATTTTTCTCAAAAAAAGTAGTTTAGGTTATTTCCACATTATCAAACGCCCAATTCCTCCCCTCAAAAGATTCATAATAGCAATAAGTATTTATAATTATACCTTAAACTCCTCCTTTTTTATTGTAAAATTTATAAAATAGTTAAATTCTTGTGTGTTTGTGAGCTTAATAGAGTGGGTTAACAAAGTAGTGATAAACTAATGGCAAAGAAATAAAAATTATTGTTTGTCTTGATAGATATTCGGACAATTCATTTTGTTTTGTGTTCATTTGCCCAAATTTTATAGTCCTATTTTTGCTTTTTTAAAATTCAGGTATATAGATAAAAATAGATAGTTTGGGTTTGATTTGCTGAAAAGGTTATTATTTTAAAGGATTAAATACAAAAATAATATGTTTATTCAGAAGGTTTTGTGGTATTATGTATATTGTATACACAATATATTGCGTATGCAATATATAAAGGGACGTTTATGAAATCAATTATTAAGTTATTTCAAGGAGCATATTGATAGAATCTATAAATATTGACTAATGTATTTAAAAACGTCTAAGAGTAAAATATTAGGTACGACAAGGAGGTAAATTAAATGAGTAGAATTTTTGAACAAGGAAAATGGAATACTGAAATCGACGTCAGAGATTTTATACAAAAAAACTATACACCTTATGATGGGGATGAGAGCTTTCTTAAAGGTGCAACGGAAAAAACGCTAAAGCTATGGGAAAAAGTAAGCCTTCTTTTAGAAAACGAGCGAAAATGCGGTGGTGTATTGGATATAGATACTAAGATCATATCTACAATTAATGCACATCAAGCCGGTTATATAGATAAGGAACTTGAGACTATTGTAGGTCTTCAGACAGATCAGCCGTTAAAGAGGGCAATAATGCCTTTTGGTGGAATACGTATGGTACACACATCATTAAAGGCTTATGAGCGTGAAATGGATCCTGTGATGGATCATGTTTTCAAATATAGAAAAACTCATAATGATGGTGTGTTTGATGCGTATACTGATGAAATGAAAAAAGCCCGACATACAGGAATTATAACAGGACTTCCCGATGCTTATGGGAGAGGCAGAATTATCGGTGACTATCGGAGGGTTGCACTCTATGGAGTGGACTTTTTGATTCAAAAGAAAAAGGAAGCAAAAAAGAATTATGTATTTGACATAATGGATTCGACTGTTATAAGACAAAGGGAAGAAATAAGTGAGCAGATACGTGCACTTGAGGAATTAAAGCAGATGGCCTCAAATTACGGTTTGGATATCAGCAGACCTGCCAACGATACAAAGGAAGCTATCCAGTGGCTTTATTTCGGATATCTTGCCGCTATAAAGGAACAAAATGGTGCAGCTATGAGTTTAGGGCGTGTTTCTAACTTCCTCGATATATACTCTCAAAGAGATTTAGAGGAAGGAAGATATTCTGAGGAAGAGATTCAAGAGATGGTTGATCATTTTGTAATGAAGCTTAGAATGGTAAGATTTTTGAGAACTCCATCCTACGATGAGCTTTTTTCCGGGGATCCTACCTGGATAACTGAGTCTCTTGCAGGAATCGGGTTAGATGGAAGACATATGGTAACTAAAATGGCTTACCGTTTCCTTCACACACTAACAAATCTCGGACCGGCTCCGGAGCCTAATATGACAGTGTTGTGGTCGGTGCGTTTGCCTGAGAATTTTAAGAAGTATTGCTCTAAGCTCTCGGTGCAAACTTCATCTATACAGTACGAAAATGATGATCTAATGCGTGAAAAGTTTGGTGATGACTATGGTATTGCATGTTGTGTTTCTGCTATGAGGATAGGAAAGCAGATGCAATTTTTCGGTGCTAGAGCCAATCTTGCAAAAGCTTTGTTGTATGCTATAAATGGCGGAAAAGATGAGATATATGGGGAGCAGATAGGGCCCATAACAGAACCTATAACTACTGAGTATCTTGAGTATGATGAGGTTGTCAAACGTTTTGATTTTGTGTTGGAGTGGCTATCCAAACTTTATATAAATACCTTGAACATTATTCACTATATGCACGATAAGTACTGCTACGAAAGGATACAAATGGCTCTTCATGATGAAGAAATATTGAGGACTTCTGCTTGTGGTATAGCTGGACTGTCTGTTGTAGTTGACTCTCTTTCAGCTATAAAATATGCAAAAGTAAAGGCAATTAGAAATGAAAAGGGTCTTATTACGGATTTTGAAATTGAAGGAGATTTCCCTAAATACGGAAATAACGACTCGTTAGTAGATGATATAGCAGTAGACCTTGTAAAAGGGTTTATGAATAAACTAAGCAAACATAAAACCTATAGGAACAGTAAGCCTACTATGTCAGTACTGACAATTACTTCGAATGTAGTATATGGAAAGAAGACTGGAAGTACACCAGACGGTAGGAAACATGGTGAACCTTTTGCGCCTGGGGCAAATCCGATGCATAAGAGAGACACAAAGGGATGTGTTGCATCAATGGCTTCCGTGGCAAAACTTCCGTTTGATTACAGTGAAGATGGTATTTCTTACACATTTTCAATTGTTCCCGGCGCGCTTGGAAAGGGAGAAGAGGAGCGTGTCGAAAATCTATATAGTTTAATGGATGGCTTCTTTAGTGACGAAGGTCACCATATTAATGTGAATGTAATTAATAAGGAAGTGCTTTTAGATGCAATGGATCACCCTGAAAAATATCCACAATTAACTATACGTGTTTCAGGCTATGCAGTAAACTTTATAAAACTGACCAGAGAGCAGCAAATGGATGTTATTAATAGGACTTTCCATGAGCGAATTTGATAATAAAGGTGGTTGTTATGAGTATAATGGGATATGTACATTCGGTTGAAACCTTTGGTACGCTTGATGGACCGGGCATAAGGTATATTGTTTTCCTTCAAGGTTGTCCTTTAAGGTGTAAATATTGCCATAATCCTGATACCTGGGGGTGTCACGAAGGCAAGAAAGTGTCTTCAATGGATGTTTTTTCAGATATCCTGAAATATAAGAATTATATAAAAACTGGAGGGGTTACCGTTTCAGGCGGTGAACCTCTTTTGCAGTCTGATTTTGTAGCAGAGCTTTTAAAGCTTTGCCATGATAATGGAATACACACATGTATTGACACTTCAGGAATAATACCGGTTGAAGCTTGTAAAAATGCTATTAATGAAGCGGATTTATTGTTAATGGATATAAAGCATATAGATACTGAAAAGTGTAAGGAAATAACCGGTCAGGGCAATGAAAATACTTTGGCAATGCTCGAATATTGTCAAAAACAAAACAAAGACATTTGGATAAGGTATGTATTAGTTCCGGGTTTGACTGATGATGAAGGGGATATAGAAAGAATGGCTAAATATTTAAGTGGGTTTTCGGTTATAAAGAAAATTGAAATACTACCTTTCCATAAAATGGGTGAATTCAAATGGAAGCAGATAGGGCTGCAATATATGTTAGACAGTACACGTGAGCCTACAAAGGATTCTATAAATAGGGTAAGGAATATTTTTGACAGATACGGTATGATTTGATTTTACATTTTGAAAGAGACTAGAGGGTCATCAATAGTATATTAAGAGGGTGGATTTTGGATATGGAGAGTTACTTGAGTCCTGAACAAATCAAAGAATATACAGTGGAAACAGGGGTAAAGAAGGCTGAGAGCGGTTTTAAAAGAAGTTTTTTGCTATCTTTTATGGGAGGCATGTTTATAGCCCTTGCAGCTATAGGAAGTTTAATTGCTTCTTGTACTATAGATAATTATAGTATATCTAGCCTTGTTGCGGGGCTTGTATTTTCTGCTGGTTTGACAATGGTAATAGTTGCAGGGGGAGATCTCTTTACAGGAAATGTATTGTTGATATTGGCGGTTTTACAAAAAAGAATTTCTTCTTTAAAGATGCTAAAGAACCTTGTTGTTACTTTTGTTGGTAACTTGGCAGGTGCATTATTTGTTGTTTTTCTAATACAGGGCTCTGGGATTCTTAATAATGGGAATGGTATCATAGCTCAAAAGCTGGTTTTGAAAGCAGCACATAAGATGGAGTACCCTTTTTTACAAGCCTTTATATTGGGTATACTTTGTAACTTGTTGGTTTCACTTGCAGTCTGGATGATGTACTCTGCAAAGGATACCGGAGGAAAAGTGCTCGCATGTTTGTTTCCAATAGTTCTGTTTATTGTGGGCGGTTATGAGCATATAGTTGCTAACATGTACTATATTCCTGCGGGTTTAATTGCAGCTGCGAGTGGTAAGTATGAACTGCTATCGGTTGTTTCGTCGGAGGCTCTTTCCCAACTAAAGCTAGGTGGGATGGTTTACAATTTTATACCTGTGACGTTAGGTAATCTTGTTGGAGGTTTGGTAATAGGTTGTGTATATGCAAACATATACAAGTCAAAGAGCAGCATGGGCGAAGTTGTTGGTAAAATTAAAAGGAGTGCATAATTAATATTGGCAGCATTAAGATTAAATGAAAAAGATCCATAATTAACTCTAAAAGAGTGGTTAGGGATCTTTTCTTAAATTAATTAAGTTATTAAGGTGATTCCAAAAAATAGCTGGTCAATCGCCATTTCAAAAAATTTGATTTGATGGTCTTTGTGATCTGAATCTTGTATAGGTTATTTTTTGAAATGGCTTAATATGTTTAAGGTCTTGGAGTAATTGAACAAACTAGTTTATGAATCTATAACAAGCATACCTAATAATAATTTTCTCAAAAGAGCAAAATCAATTGAGTTCATATTGCCATTTTGATCAATATCTCCTTCAGCAGGAAGGTAATCTATAATTCCCAGCAAATACGTTCTGTAATAAGCAAAATCCAGTGCATTCACTTGTTTATCCTGGTTTACATCACCATATAATATATTAGGTGGTGTAACGTAAGGAGTAGGAGTTTTATAATCCGAAAGTGGAAGACCCAAAAGTTTCATATGATTAACAATAGCTTTACCCGAGCTTTTAGTACCTTCAACAGATAAACAGACTTCAGCAATTCCTGTGGAAGTCATACCTTTAGCTTCCCAGGCTTTAAAGTGTTCTCTTATAGAGATAGTTCCTTTTGTGCGTTTTCCAGCTCGAATACTCCAATACTGCGTATAAGTTTCAGTTTCATTTGTTGATGCTTGTCTGGTTGCTGTGGTTTCATAAAATTCATAAGTTCCTCCATCAATACTATAAATACACTTTGGAGGTATATTTTGAACGGGTCTAAAAATACCATAACTCTCGACAATGTAAAATTCTATAAGAGGATCAACTAGCCATCCATGAACAGCTAAAATGGAATTTCCGTTTGGTTGATATATACAGGAGTAGTCCATGCTTATATTACCTAATGTATTGTGAAGTTTAGGGTGTTCAGTTTTGAAGCCTTTACGGAAGGCTATTTTGTTTATATTATCCCACTCACAACTGAACACACAATCATCATTGAGTGTCATAGTTCCGTTGCCGCCATCCTTACAATATTCGTAGTAATAATATTCATGGATGCCAGTTTGATTTGAGTTTATTGTAAATGTTGCTGCATGTATATTTGTTGAAAAGAGGGTTAATATGATGGTAAAACACATTAATACTGAAAAAACTATCCTTACTTTTTGTTTCATATTTATACGCTCCTGTCTTTGTAAATTTAATCTTGAAATTCTACCTTCAACCTTTTCTAAAGTACTAAGCCCCTTTCTTTAAATTTATATTAAGTACAATATTTTATGAATACAACTTAATTTACAAGCACAAAATTGGTATATGTAGTTTGTATAAACTCAATAATTTTGATAGACTATATTAATTATTATTGACTATTTTTTGAAGTTTTGCAATATCTTCTAATAATATTAATCCATTGTTATGCTTGTGACTGTTTATGCCTCAATGATGTGTGGTAATCTATAGATTGCAGAGGTTGTTTTTTAAAAAATTTGCTAGGTTGTGAATAATTAAAATATAGGAGACTTTTGGCTATGATAAGAAAAATGATGAGAGAAGATATGGATGTGTTTTTGATGTTTACCGAAATGTTTTATCAATCGGATGCGGTGCTTCAACCTATACCTCAAAGCTACCATATTGATGCTTTTAATGAGATAATACGTTCTGATGTTTATCTGGAGGGATACATTTTTGAATTTGATGAAAGACTTGTTGGTTATGCGATTACCGCAAAAAAATATTCTCATGAAGCAGGGGGCTTAGTTCTCTGGATTGAAGAACTATTTGTGCTGGATGAATATCAATCACAAGGTATAGGTAAAGAGTTTTTTGAATTTATTAAAGATATGCTGGATACTTCAATTGTGAGATTAAGGTTAGAAGTTGACTCTGAAAATACACGAGCAAAAAAGTTTTATAAAAAGATGGGATTCGATGTTTTAGAATATGAGCAAATGATTAAAGATATACAGGTATGAAGTAATAACTGGTTAATTGAATAAAATAGTGTTATAATGTCATAAAAACAAGGAAGGCAACATATATGAATGAAAATTTCACTACTTTAGGTGTTAATAATGAATTAGTAAATATTTTAAAGCAAAATGGAATAACTGAGCCAACACCGGTTCAAATAAAGTCTATACCTGAATTGCTTCAGGGGAATGATATAATTGCACAGGCACAAACCGGTACCGGAAAAACTCTTGCATTTTTACTCCCAATTATTCAGCGAATAAAAATAGATGATTCTTTTGTACAAGCTCTGATTATGACTCCCACAAGGGAGTTAGCAATTCAAATTACAGCTGAAATCAAAAAACTTATCACAAATACAGAAATAAGAGTGTTATCAGCATATGGTGGGCAGGATGTAGAACAGCAAATTAGAAAATTAAAAGGTTCTATTCACATTGTAATTGGGACTCCCGGGCGTATAATGGATCATATTAAACGCGGCAGTGTTAGCTTTAAGAAAATAAAAATGCTTGTGCTTGATGAAGCAGATAGAATGTTGGATATGGGGTTTTCTCAAGATATTGGACTTATTTTGCGTGATGTATCTAAAGTACGTCAAACTATGCTCTTTTCTGCAACTATACCAAGAGGAGTTAAAGTATTAGCTTCTAAATATTTGAAAAATCCTGTTCATGTCCATATTCAAAATAAAAATATTACTTTAGATGAAATTGAGCAAATTGTTATTCAGACTTCAGAGGGAGCAAAATTAGATGTATTCTTTAAGATTATTGAAGAGGAAAAACCCTTTATGGCAATCATTTTTTGTCGTACAAAACAGGGTGCAATATCCCTGAACAATGCTATGCAAGAAAAAATGCATAATTGCGATGAACTTCACGGGGATATGCCTCAATCAAAAAGAGAAAAGGTTATGAAGTTATTTAGAAGTTTAAAACTTCAGTACCTTATTGCTACAGATATTGCTGCGAGAGGGCTTGATATTGAAGGCGTGACACATATATTTAATTATGACATTCCGGAGGATGCCCAAAGCTATATCCATCGCATTGGGCGTACTGGAAGAGCTGGGCAGACAGGGAAAGCAATTACTTTTGCTACTAGCAAGGATCGTGAGTCCTTATTGTTAATCGAAAAAGGAATTCAAACAACTTTAAAGAAGCGCAAGATAGAAAACCATGAATTATCTGCAAAGAAGTCAAGTTCTGCGAGTGTCACAAGACTTGGAGCGCAGGAAGTAAGAAAATCAGCAACTGGCAGTTCAAAGAAGCCGTTTAGATCTTATGGACAAAAATCCGAAGAAAAGTCCAGATTTGGCAGATCTACATCATATAAAGGAAAGTCAAGTTACGGGAAAAAACCAAAGCAAAAAAGACCTTCAAAAGGTCTTAAATAATAGTTAATTAAATGCTTGATTAGATGCTAGAATTTGAACTGCTGGATTGAATTTACTCATTCAGAAAAATTTTCTTGCTTTCTTCAAGCATTTTTAACTGTTTATTTCCAACATCAGGGTACTTCAAATTCAATTTTTTCAAGGTGTTTGAACTTATCGCCCTTTGGGCGAACTTCAAAATGCAAATTCCTATACTATTGAATTACAGTTGAAACAACAAGACGTGAAAACCAGCTAAGGAGTGATTTTTTTGTTGTCCTTAAAGTATTCAAGGAACCACGCTATACATGCTGTTGGAACAAAATCGGTAAATGGCATAAGTTCTTCTGCAACACCCATAATGGCAATTTTTTTACGGTGCGGAAATAGTAAGAAAATCAATACACCACTAATAGGACCCCAAATTGTATCCCCTCCTTCACCGAATCCAGGAATAGCATAGGATGCATAACCCACACTATCTATGATAATTGCTAATATAAGCTTCAGATATTTAATTCTGTTAAACTTTTTCAATTGTTCTTCCACTATATTCTTTCTCCTTTTTCTGAATTATGACTATTCACTTCGTTATTTATTATTCTAAAAAGTTTCTTTGTTATTAATCACCTAAGCTAAAACGGTTATTCTGAAAATGTTATTCCAATAGATTGAACCTCATCAAATAGAATGCTATGGCAAACAGGTATAGGCTCTTTGCTTTTAACTTGATATATATGCAGCGTATACAAAAGTTCATTCCTTGTTAACGCTAAGCAGTAAGTCTTATTATCCTTTTCATGTGTCCAAAACTGAACAATCTTACCTCCAACTGGAATAAAGTCATAGATATTCCCACCAGAATGCAAACCAATATCAGTTCCTATACCATTTTCATAACAATAGGCTAATCGTTCATATGCTACGCCATGTACCTTGCTTTCGAGTGCCTTTATATAAAGATCAAAAGCTAGTTTTTCATTTATAGATATGCCGTCTCCACTTTGAGCCATATCTCCAGCTTGAATTGCTCCAAAGAAGGAACCTTATGTAGTAAATATTATATATTAATATTCCAAAAAATCAAATCCTTTAAGCTATTTCTATAAGGCCATTTTAAATAGTTCCTTAGCTGCCTTATGCCCCTCGCCATTCGGATAAAGGCTGAATAAGTGTTCCAATGTGTGCTTCCGCTTAATACCGGGCGGATTCTCCGAAATATCTCCAATACTCAGCACCAAATTGAAGCCATAAACGTCTGCTGGATTTCCACCCAAGGGGGTAGCGCTTTTCCATGCCAAGCGTGCTTTTTCCTCTGCTTCTTGTTGAGCAACTTCAACTTCCTTTTTAGTTGGCTTGCTTCCATCTGTGTGACTTACGATAACGCTAATACCTCCACCTTGATATTTCCCCTCGCCGTAGTGTTGTGCAATTTTAAGGCTTCCACAAGCACTATCGCTAAATACGATCTCAATCATAATGATTATTCTCCAAGTCTCAAATTTATCCATTCTCAAGATTATATAAATAGTTATTTCCTAGTTAAAGAAACTAACCCTAATTAAACAGATATATATCATTATATCAAATTAGAAATCAGAATTGATTAGAAAGTCGCTATAGTGTGAATAAAGAATTAATATTTACAATATAGGGAACATTTTGATTTATGATTCGTCATAGATACTTAGTCGAATATATTAAGGTATTCATAAAGAAAATCAACCATTTGATTATAAAAATGCCATTACAAAGAAGGATTAGTTAAGAGGAGGAAAAGTATGTTTAGAAAGTTGGTTATTCTATTAGTAATTTGCTTTATTACATCAGCATGTGCTTTAAATAATCTTGAACAAAATAACACGAATAGGGAATCAAATATTCATAAGAGTGAACACTACATGAACAGCAAAATAAATATTGATAAAAGTCAAATACAGAAAATTTATATATCTGCTTTTCCAAAGCGATTTGAAGATTTAAATATAACTGATGTCAACCAAATTTCGAATATTGTTGACTATCTAATTTCAATAAACCCAGTTGAAACAAAATTAAACCCTAAAGATTATAGGGGGGGCGGATACTTTATTAAAATTCAATTTAAAGATAGCAGTGAAAGAGTATTCAATCATATAGGCAATATGTTTTTTATGGAAGAAGGTAAATTTACATATGAAATGAAATATGAAGAGGCAACTAAAATTGATTCAATTGTTGCAAATATTGTTGAGAGCAACATGGATAAAAGTCGAGAAAATTACATTGTAGGCACTATAGTATCCATAAAATCAGAAGCGAGTGGCCACAATATATCATGTGTTATTAAAGATAATGAAAACACATTTCATGATATATATATAAAAGATGCTTCAATAATTGATTCTACTGGTAATGGGTGGATGATACTGCATAATAATGACGAAGTAAAAATATATTATTCAAAAATCAAACAATATAGTTTGATTTCTGCCTCAAAAGTGTTTATAAAAAAAGCGTCAAATTAGCTAAAGGTGATGTTTATGTAAAAGAAAGGATATTATAGATTATGGACAATAACATAATGCCACTATTGAATAGTATTTAAATTAAGAACTTCAAGAAAGGATAATCTCGGGATAAGGTTATCCTTTCTTTGCTTTCTCAATAATATCAAATCATGCCAACCCTAGAAGACGTACTACATTGGCAACAACAAAGCATACAATAATCCCTGCCGCAGTGGGTATGGCAAAGGAAGCAAGTGTCCATTTTATGCTTTGTGTTTCCTTGCGAATTGTCCACAAGGTTGTACCGCAAGGAAAGTGCATAAGTGAAAACAGCATTACGCAAACTCCGGTAAGCCAAGTCCAGCCATTAGATACCAAAAGTTGTTGTAAGTCTTCGAGTTTCTCTAGTTCAAGTAGTGATCCCGATGCCATATAACTCATAATAATAATGGGAACAACAATTTCATTGGCTGGTAATCCGAGTATGAACGCCATCAAAATGTATCCATCCATTCCTAATAGTCTTCCGAAGGGATCAAGGAAGTTGGCAGCATAAGTTAATAGACTTATGTTGCTAATAGTTATATTAGCCATGAGCCAAATTACCAAACCGGCAGGAGCTGCAATAGCAACAGCGCGACCTAGGACGAAAAGTGTCCTATCTAATACTGAGCGGACAATAATTTTACCAATTTGTGGTTTGCGATAGGGAGGTAGTTCTAGTGTAAAGGAAGAGGGTATCCCTTTCAATATTGTTTTTGAAAGTATGTAGGACACCAGTAAAGTCATAAGTATACCAAATAAAACTACTCCTGTTAAAGCAAGGGTGGAAGCTAATGATTTGAAGGCACCACCTGCAGTTCCTCCAATAAAAATAGTGCCAATGGTAATTAGTGTAGGGAAACGACCATTACAGGGAACAAAAACATTAGTAAGGGTGGCAATTAACCTTTCCCTTGGAGAATCAATGATCCTGCAACCGATAACTCCTGCAGCATTGCATCCAAATCCCATGCACATGGTCAAACAGAAAATGTAAAGACTAAAACGATGCTATAAGAAGCTCCATTGGAAGTCTAATACGTCGTCATTTATAGAAATGTAATCAATAAGAGATCTGACAAGAAGTCGTTGTTCATCAAGTGTTCCTTTTGTAAATACATATTTTGAATGTGAAAACATATCTCTGACTTCTTCAATACTAACCTTAGTTATTGTATCATCGGGAGTCTTCGAAAGTGCATCCCGTTCTTTTTTGAGGTTATCTATTCTTTCGGAAATCTGATCTATTGTAAGGTTCCCGATTTGATAAAGGTCTATAATTCTGTTAATTTGTCTGTCAATTTCATTAATGCGTTGATTGATTGCATCAGGATCGGGTAATGGTTCGTTATCTTTCTCGCTTATGAAAAAGGCTTTATCAAAATCAAAGTTTAAGATTTCATCCCTTACCAGCTTATCAAGTTCCTTTATTGGCCATTTATTGTTTTTGCAGTTGGGATCTTTGATTTTTCTTTTGTCTGTTTTTCCACGGGAATAGCATGTATAAAAACCATGATTACCACAAAAACCTGCACCGCACATACCGCATATAAGAAGACCAGTAAGCAAATTATTTGATCTAAAAGGATTTTTTTGAGGCGTAGTTTTTGAGTTTTCTCTATCAGAGCTATTGAGGAGTTTCTGAGCTGAATAAAAGGTTTCTTCTGAAATAATCGGTTTGTGATTTCCATTATACTCAGCGCCTTTAAATTTTACTTTTCCAATATAAGTACAGTTCCTAAGAATATTTAAAACAAGGGTATGGCTTTTCCAATTGCCGTACTTATTTGTATAATGCTCACTCATATAGGCTCTTATAGAATTAATGCTTTGACCTTTTAGAAATCTTTCAAATACCTCTCTTACTTGCATGGACTCATACTCATTTACAACTAGATTACCATCAACGTAATTGTACCCTGTTGGTGGTGTTGGGCCTCCATGATAATAACCGTTTTTTGCACGGCCGATTCTTCCCATAGTAAAGCGTTCTGTGATTTGGTCTTTTTCCAGTTGTGCAAATACGGACAAAATCCCAATCATTGCACGGCCAAATGGGGTAGAGGTATCAAAATTTTCGCTCATAGAGACGAAGTCTATATTTTTTTTAAAGAATTCATCTTCAATTAAGGTTAGTGTATCTTTTTGAGATCTGCTCAATCGGTCAAGTTTATAAACAACAACCATGTCAATCAATTTCTGGTCAATGTCATTTAACACTTGCTTTAAAGCTGGTCGGTTTGTATTTCCGCCGGAATATCCGGCATCGGTATAGAATTTATAAACATGCCAGTCTTTTGCTTTGCAATATGCTTTTAGACGTTCTGTTTGTTCTTCTATACTATAGTTTTCTATCTGGTTATCGGTACTAACCCTAACATAACAAGCAACTCTTTTCATTATAATCTCCTGCATAATTAAGGTTTCAAAGCCGGAACAGTTTTATTTTGGAGTTGTACAGCTTTGAGCTAAAAAAATTATGCCTTAATCTTTTCGTACTTGGCTAGAATCTGGTAGGCTACTATAGTTCTGTCATTAATAGGTACTTTATAACCTTTCATAGATTCTCTGATTTCTCCATTGGCAAGATGATGCGTTATTCTTATGGTAGAATTATTTGATGATTTTTTCTCCATATGTAGCACCTCCCCTTTACTAAATGTTATGTTAGATTGTTTGTACATATTGCATATTAAAGATGGCAATTAGTATTTTGTTTCTGCTTTTTGTTGCATTTTTAATTAAAGATGGATTTTTAGGAATAAAGTTGAGTTTGAAAAACAAGTTTTGGATAATACTGTTAAAGCAATAACTTCTGGAACTTCAATTCTTAATCATGCCTTAAAAAATGAGCTTTTTAAAATAGGAATGTGTATGCAAAATATTTATATGTCTATAGAACAGCCGGACATTGATAAACAAGATATTAGGGATAACATCAAAAATGTTAAAGAATCTATTGACCACATGACATCCCGTGTTCCATTCTGACTATCCTTTTGTTGAAAGTTTAGGTGCCTGCTATACCCCTAGGAGCTTGATGTCATTTGAGTCACAGTTGCTTGACATCTTTCTGAATCATTTCATATTCAAACAAGTATATTAAGGCACAAATATTATACTTAACTCCTATAAATTCTGGCTTTTGCCAGCCCTCACTAACGAGGCATCATAGCAGATTTATGTTCTTCACCATGCTCTCAGGAAGCCCGCTCCATCTATCAAACCATGCCAAGTTACCTTGGTTTAGGTGTTTCAGGCTACGACTTCACCCACACATTATACCTGTTTCATTGACAGATGTCCCAGGCATAGGGGAGTATTAGTCTAGTGATACCTCCCGCAACCGCTGCGGTTCTAACGGTATTGACTCTACACTGCAAGGGAATTTCACCCTTGAATTTGTCAGAACAGTTCAGTCATTTAGACTGGCTTGCTTTTTGTTCAGGTTGCTACTCCGAACTTATGCCGCAACGCGGCGAACTGTTCCCGATGAAGGACTGTGGTGCGGCATTCTTCATGGGATGACTTACGAAGCTTATCTTCGTGATTTGCTTGCCCGCACCTTTACACATACCTATTGTTAGTTGTTGGAGCACGCCCCGCGAAGCCTTTCTAAATAAAAATGCCCTTGTAAAATTAAGTAACTTCCCAAGGACATGGATTAATACTATTTAAATCTCTTGCTGCATGAATCACTGCTAGAACAAGAATACTATCTGCTCTTTTAATCATGTACATAATACGATAATTATAAAATATAATTTCCCTTATGTTATCATCATATGCTTCCGGTACTTTTCTTCCCATACTTGGTAACATATATAGTTTTTCAACTGCATCAAGTATTCTTCCTATAAACTCAGTTGCATAGTACTCAGAATCTCTAGCAATATAATCTCTTATACTCTCTAAGTCTAAAACTGCTGGTTCTGTCCATCGAATATTCATTTCATTAATAACCTCTTTTTAACATCATCATGAGAAAGAACATTCCCTTCTTCAGCAGCCTTTAATGAAGCAGCAATTTTCTTCTTTACATAAAATTGATACATTATATCATCCCATGTTGCCTGCTCTGGTAAGCTATCAATCATCTTCTTTGCTTCATCTTTAATAATGCTCATAAAAAATCCCTCTTCTCATAAATAATTATATCTACATATCAAATTATACCACAAATTATCCCTCGTGAATATGCTTTATAAAACCTACTGCAAAGCTTCAACTTGAGAAAACGCGTGCTCTTGCAACATGTGGATAGGTAAGGCTTGGTACTATGCACGTCCGCCTTTTCCCCCCACCCAAACCGGGCCGGAACCTTTCGATTCACCCAGCTTTCCAACAAATATACCTACTTGCCT
>JAEZUI010000253.1 GCA_023421115.1 Bacillota bacterium
GATAAAGGTTTCCTTTTACTGTCAGCTTATTGCCCTTCAAATCAATTGTTGACCCTGATAGATATAAATCCCCATTTATCAATTCATCATCTGTCAAAGTCCAGTTCCTATGTTTAAACTCAACTGTTATTACTTTACATCCATTTGTTACTAATTTATTTAATGAAATTGGACTTGTAAACTTCACTTCTTTTCCTTCTACATTTTTTATTTCCAATATACTAAACCCTGAATATGTTGGATCACCAAAGTATACTTCTTGCATGGTATCTCCGCTCAATATTACCTTATGTGTTCCATTTGCAGCAAAGTTATAGGAATAACCATTTACTTTTTCTGTGAAATTCCCTTTTACCTCCATCACTCCTGCTTTTAAATAGTCCGTATGATTATAATATGACTCTGTATAAAAATTTCCATTTACTCTTATATAGTCATTTTCATTTGTCATCTGCAGATATGCTAAACAAGTTTCATCTTTTTTATCTATTATATAATCTCCTTCTACTTCCAATCTTCCTCCACCTATATACATCTTTCCACCTGTTTGATAAAGGTTGCCTTTTACTGTCAGCTTGTTGCCATTCAAATCAATTGTTGACCCTGATAAATATAAGTCCCCATTTATCAGTTCATCACCTGTCAAAGCCCAGTGCCTATGTTTAAACTCAAGTGATGCTACTTTACATCCATTTGTTACTAATTTATTTAGTGAAATTGGACTTGTAAACTTTACTTCTTTTCCTTCTACATTTTCTATTTCCAATATATTAAACCCTGAATATGTTGGATCACCAAAGTATACTTCTTGAATGGTAGCTCCGCTCAATATTACCTTATGCGTTCCACTTGCAGCGAAGTTATAAGAATAACCATTTACTTTTTCTGCAAAATTCCCTTTTACCTCCAACACTCCTGCTGTTAAATAGCCTGTATGATTATAATATGACTCTGTGTAAAAATTCCCATTTACTCTTATATAGTCATTTTCATTTGTCATCTGCAGATATGCTTCGCATGTTTTATTTTCTTTATCAATTATATAATCTCCTTCTACCTCTAGCCTTCCTCCATTTATATTCATTACTCCGCTTGTTTGAAATAGATTTCCTTTTACTGTTAGTGTATACCCATTTAAATTTAACTTACCTCCAGTAATGTACATATTTCCTACTGTCCGATCTCCAATTAAAACAGTATCACTTCTAAAATACGTATCGCCTACACATACATTTATTCTACTTCCAGCTGATACATTACCTTCAGCATTTTTGGCTACAATATAATATATATAACTTTCACCGCTGACCAATCCTTCATCTATATAACTTAATTCAGTTGTTGTTCCTAAAACAACTTCATCCCTTACTACTTCATATTCACTCGCACCTTCAACCTGCTCCCAAGAGATAGTGGATTTATTATCAATTATTGTAGATGATACTTTAGGACTTGAAAGCATTGTAGTTCCTGAAATCAGCTCACTCCATTCACCACTACCTCCGGCATTTTTTGCCCTAACTCTGTATGTATGCTTTGAATTTGCTAATAAATCAGAGTGAACATATTTCTCACTCGTTAGTCCCTCAATTAACACTTCATCAGCTTCGATATCATAACTATCCACGCCACTTAATTTATCCCACGATAAAGAAATAGTTGTGTCAGTTAGTTGGCTAGTTATACCTGATACAACAGGAGGTAAAGTAAGTACACTAAGAGGTTCACTGTCAGAAGCAACATTTCCAGCTTCATCTAAAGCACTAAGAGTTAAAATATACGATGTATTTGGTTGCAAACCTTCATATTTATATGTCGTTACATTCCCAACTTCAATTTTTGCTCCACCAATATCTACAATATAGCCAGAAGCTCCACTTATTGGTTCCCAAGTTAAAGAAACCGATGAATTTGTAACTACAGAATTAACAATCACAGGTATCGCATATGTATTTTGTTCTGGTGGCAACATTTGTAATGTTGCTGTTGGTGTTACGATTACTGATGGTGTTACTGTTGATATTGCTGTTTCCGTTACTTCTGGTGCTGTTGGTGTTGGTGATGTTTCTGTTGGTGTTTCTGTTGGTGTTGCTACTAGTGTCGGCGTTACAATTACTGATGGCGTTACTACTGGTATTACTGTTGATATATCTGTTTCCGTTACTTCTGGAGTTGTTGGTGTTGGTGTTGGTGTTGCTGGTGTTGGTGTTGCTGGTGTTGCCGCTTCTGGTGTTGCTGTTGGTGTTGCTGTTACCGTTGGTGATGTTGGAAGTGGAGTTTCCGTTGCTAATACTGTCGGTATTGCAACTACCACTTCCTTAAAACTAAGTGAGTCAATATATAAAATTTCTCCCTCCGGTAGAGCTCCTCCAAGGAAAAATGTAATTCTTGCATTGCTGTCTGTTGTATTGGATTTAAAATTAATAGAATAGCTATTCCACTCTGATGTAACAGACAAATTTGTAACCGGTGTAGCATATCTTGTGTAAGGGCTACCTTTCATCATCGGATATACTGAGGGTATTTTACAATCCACCGTTGATTTTGCTCTAAACTGAAAATTATATGTTTTACCAGCTTCAATATTAAGACCAGCTGTATAAAACTGTATTTGGTTTTGTGCAGTTCCTTTATTAACACTTTCAATTTTATAGCTTGCAGGTGCTGTATCATATTCTACCGTATCCCTCATACCAATGGCTTTAGCACTTGCTGCTTCTACATAAAAAGACCAGTTAGTTGTCCCAGTATCAAAACTTGGATTTAGGAGTAATTCATCACTGAAATACTCAGTTGTGGAAGCTGATGTTTCTTCCATTGCTGCATACACCTTTCCTGTTTCAAAAGGCCAAAATACATTTGTTGCTAAAATTTGTGCAAAAAATACTGCAAAAACGATTAGTGAAATTACTTTTTGATTTTTATTCATTTACATTCTCTCCCCTTTTTCTTATCAGTCTCTATATTAAATAACTCTAGAGCATTGTGCTCTTTTTGCCACTTCAACTTTCATTTTTGAACAAAAAATACCTGACAAAGAAATTCGAATCAGGTATTTGCCTCTTTAATGTAAAGTTTTTATACCAATCACAAATTACTTATATTACATAATGCTTAATTTAAAAATATTTGTCTGACCTTCGAAGAAATATCTTCAATAAAAATATACATTTCGTTCTTATACTGTTGTTTATTATAGCATTCAATAAACAGAACTGTAAATATTTATTAATTATTCTTTGGAATCACCTTATTTAGTTCAATACTAATAAAACAACCATAACTTCCTTAACATAAAAAAAACGCTTGATTATCAAGCGCTTATTTCTGTTCAGATGATGTAACACTATCAATTGCATATCTGTAAATCTTAATTTGTGTTTTTTCTACACTTGTTTCAATTGTAATTTCGTCATCTTTAACATTTATAACCTTACCCATTATTCCACCGATTGTTACAACCTCTTCTCCTACTTTGATGGAACTCTGCATTTCTTTTCTTACCTTTTCCTTCTTTTTTTGCGGCTTTATTAGCATGAAATACATAATTACAAAAAGTGCCGCTGGAAACAATAGTAATCTTAACAACTCTTCACTACCTGCTGGCATAGTAGACCTCCTCACCTTTATATTGATTTATTTATAACCAAATTTATTGAAAAACTCGTTTCTGAAATCACCGAGTCTGTCTTCCGTTATAGCCTGCCTTACATCTTCCATTAATTTTAATAAAAATCTTAAGTTGTGCCATGCTGTAAGCCTTATTCCTAAGACCTCACCGGCTTTAATCAGATGTCTTATATAAGCTCTGGAAAAATTCTTACAACAATAACAATCACACTCTGGGTCTAATGTAGAATAATCCCTGGCGTAAGCGGCATCTCGTATTATTACTTTCCCTTTACTTGTAAGAACAGTCCCGTTCCTTCCTATACGCGTTGGAAGTACACAATCAAACATATCTATTCCTCTTAACGCACCTTCTATCAAATAATCAGGGCTTCCTACTCCCATAAGATATCTTGGCTTATCTTGGGGTAATAAAGGTACTGTACAGTCAAGCATAGCATACATTTCATCCGCCGGTTCACCGACACTTAATCCTCCAATTGCATAGCCCGGAAAATCAAGTTCTAGAAGTTCATAAGCACTCTGCTCCCTGAGTTCTTTGTACATCCCACCCTGTACTATCCCGAAAAGCGCCTGTTTATCGGTATTTTTATGGGTATCTTTACATCTTTTTGCCCATCTTGTTGTTCTCTCTAACGAATTCTTTGCATAGTTAAAATCAGCCGGATAAGGTATACACTCGTCAAAAGCCATTATTATATCCGCTCCGAGATCATTTTGTACTTTTGTTGCCATTTCAGGAGTAAAGAAATGTTTTGAACCGTCTATATGAGACTTGAAAGTAACACCTTCCTCCTTTATATTTCTCAAATCACTCAGACTGAAAACTTGGAAACCCCCACTATCAGTTAAAATGGGTCTGTCCCAATTCATAAAATTATGCAGTCCTCCAGCTTCCTTTACTATATCATTGCCGGGACGCATATAAAGATGGTATGTATTGCTGAGTATTATCTGGGCATCAATACTCTTAAGCTCTTCGGGGGACATTCCCTTAACAGTAGCCTGAGTTCCCACAGGCATAAATGCAGGCGTATCAAAATAGCCATGTGGAGTATGTACTCTCCCCAATCTAGCCCCTGTCTGTTTACACTTTTTTATTAATTCATATCTAATTGCACTCATTGTCTCCATATTCCTTAATCTATTTTATAAACATGGCATCTCCAAAACTGAAGAACCTATATTTTTCTTTTACAGCTTCACTATACGCTTTCATAATTGTGTCTCTTCTGGCTAAAGCACTTACAAGCATCAAAAGTGTCGATTCCGGCAAATGAAAATTAGTTATTAATTTATCAACAACCTTAAAATTATACCCAGGATAAATGAAAATATCCGTCCATCCACTTTTAGGTTTCAAAAAACCTGCTTCATCTCCGATTGTCTCAACAACCCTACTACTGGTTGTACCAACAGCTATGACATTTCGACCCTGTTTCTTTGCATTGTTGATTTTATTGCAATCCTCTTCTTTTATACTATAATACTCACTGTGCATTTTGTGGTCAAGAATATTTTCAACCTTTACAGGTCTAAAAGTCCCAAGGCCAACGTGCAAAGTAACATAAGCAATTTCTATGCCTTTTCCTTTAATTTGCTCCAAAAGCTCCCTCGTAAAATGAAGACCTGCTGTAGGTGCTGCAGCAGAACCCTTGTGCTTAGAATATACCGTCTGATAACGTTCCTTATCCTCAAGCTTTTTACTTATATATGGGGGAAGAGGCATTATTCCGACTTTGTCAAGTATGTGCTCAAATATCCCGTCATATTCAAATCTTACAAGTCTATTACCTTCATCAACTACATCTATAATTTCAGCCTTTAGCTCCCCATTTCCAAACACAAATCTAGCACCGGGCCTAGCTCTTTTGCCTGGCTTCAATATTACTTCCCATATATCTCCTCCGGCATTTTTCAATAGTACAAATTCAATCTTTCCACCTGTACCCTCCTTCTCACCGAGAAGTCTTGCCGGAATAACCCTTGTATCATTTAGAACAAGGCAGTCACCGGGATTTAAATACTCAATAATATCTTTAAATATCCTATGTTCGATAATTCCCGTTTCTTTATCAACTACCATTAATCTAGATTGTTTTCTATCTTCTAAAGGCTCCTGAGCAATTAGCTCTTCAGGTAAATCATAGTAAAATTCACTAACTCTCATAATTAATTAAACACCATCTTAAAAAATTTGATGAACAGCATATTTAGAATAATACAATAAAAAATTCTTCATTGCAAGGCATAAGGTTGTTTCAAAAAAATTCATTTGTCAATATATATAGTTCCAACCCAATAAAATCAGCTTTTCTGAAACACCCATTGACCAGTTATTTTTTTGTATTCACCTAATACGAAATTACCCATCAACCTGTACATGCTTAAGTTGTATATGCTTAAAACTTTTTAGCTAAGTAAAATTCTTGACTTATTATTAAGTTACTATATAATTAAATTTCTATTATATTTTTAGGAGATGATAATATTGAAGTTAAGAAATTTTTTTACTGCACTTCTCATAGCTGCTATGGTCTTTTCCCTGACTGCTTGCAACAGTAATCTTGGAATGTATATTAATGTTAAATCCGGTGATGTATATAAATATCATACCTTGACAAGTATAACTTCCAACACAGAAATAATGGGTAATAGTACTTCTACAACACAAGATACTACCACAGATTTTAAGGTAACAATCGATAGTGTTGACTCTGAAGGAAATATCACTATGAACTACATGTTTGACAATATAAAGTTTGAATCTGAAGCTGAAGGTGAAAAAACAACTTATGATTCAAGCAACAATTCTGATACCGATGATTTTTCAAAAGTGTATAAAAGTATTATAGGTAAAGGCTTTAACACTAAGATGACAAAACATGGTGCAGTTACTGAAGTATCAGGTGTTGATGATCTCATTAATTCTATGTTAGATGCTATGGAGCTTGATACTAGCGATGATGCCAATATTCAAGAGACAAAAACTTACTTACAGTCGAGCTTTGGAGACGATGCACTAAAAACCCTAATTCAACAATCAACTAGGGTTTTACCTGAAAATGATGTAAAAATAGGAGACACTTGGACTATCGAGAACACTATAAATTCTATAGTAGAAATAAATACAAAAACCACCTATACTCTTGACAAAATAGAAAACAAAATTGCTCATATTTCAGTCAAATCCGACTTCAATACCGATAGTTCCAAAACACACAAATATCCAGGAATGGGAATAGATATGGATATGACCACAGATTTGACCGGAAAAACGACCGGTACTATAAGAATTGATACCACTAATGGATTTTTATCAGAGGGTGAAATAACTCAACAGATGACAGGTAAAATGAGTGTTGTTGTTCCTTCTATAGAAGGTTCTGAAGAAGAAACTGTAGATATTCCAATGGATTCAACTTCTAAAGTAACTTACTCAATAACGAAAATGTAAGCAATTAGGTCATTTTAAAAAATACTATACAAAATTCTGGTCAAAAGCCCGTTAAATCAATTTTTTGAAAAGGCAATTGACCAGTTATTTTTTTATCACCATATTCTGTTCTCACCTAAATTCCTGCAATTTTTATCACATACAGCTGAAATGCTTGGTAATATTGCATTGTGAAAACTGCATGTTGTAAAAAATTATCACATACAGTTTTTACAAATATCTTAAAACCCTTACAAATAGAGAGCTTGACTTTATATGTGATATTTTCATCGGGAATTTAGGTTTATAAAATTGACTCTCCTATATTTTGTGTAGCTATTAAAACGTCCAGTTATTTCCTCAATGATTGAGAAATCAAGAAAGTTCTTAAAATTTGAAAAAACTCATATTAAATCAGCTATGACAATAAAACAGCGAAAAAATAACCTAATTAAGATGCAAGCCTGTTTTAGTGTCAAATGACGTAATTACTTGACCTGAGCATTAGAAGCTGTTGCCGAAAGCTTGATAATTTGAAGCAAAAATGCCACGGATGGCATTTTTAGCGTCTCGCGACAGGATGTCGCATAGACGCGTGCGAAAATTATCAAGC
>JAEZUI010000099.1 GCA_023421115.1 Bacillota bacterium
GGGGTAAGCCGCTCAGAAATTTTTCTTTTTGCTATGGCACTTGGGGTTGAGAGCAAATCTCCTACAGAAATAAAGAACACCTATCCTGGTGGTCTTGTCCTTGACAAGTCTATAGACGCTAAGACAAAAGCTGCCATGTATGCGCAGTACATATCACAGCTTTCCGATCCTGAAAATGAACTTGACGAGATTACCAAGAAGGGTGATGTGTATAAGCTCGCTGAGCAGTATGCAAATACTGGCTTTGAATGTATTGAGGAATATGTAAATACGAAGAAACCTGATGTGCTTGTGTGGGATTTGTTCTTAGAGCTTGATAAACAATATGAGGACATAAAACAATCAGTTATATATGCGCAAGATAAGAACTTTGGGTATGCTAAAGTTGCTGAAGATGAGTAGGAAACACATACCCTATCTTCTTAACTCCTATTACAATAAAATTGCGGACGAATATTCATAGGAAATATTAGACAATAGAGAAGTGGATTAGATGGAGTACTATTTAATAACAAAAATACTTTATCTGATCATTTTGAGCAATTTTGGCTTACGTGTCTGTGAGTGACTGCCTACTCTAAAAAATTCAAAATTGTTGACATTAACTTTACTGCACAAAACTGTTTTGCAGAAGAATTGCAAATAGAGAATAAAATTATTGTCTTTTGGGCATAGTTAGCGTATAATCATAGTATGATTTTGCGATTTTGTTGCAGAATGGAGGGGTAAGCTGTGCTGCTTGAGTTTAAGACAAAGAATTACAAGTCTTTTGTTGAGGAAGCAAAGTTTTCGATGACTGCTGCTCCAAAACAGTCAGGACTTGATTATAGTCTGTTGAACAAAAAAATAAAAAAAACGATAATCAAAGGATTATGTTCTTCAGTAATTTACGGACCGAATGCATCGGGTAAAACAAATATCATCGGTGCTATGGATGTGTTTCGTGCCATTGTTTTACGTGGTAATGTAAGAAATTCTGAAGAACAGACATCACCCAACCATGCAGCGGTAGCTTTAGAACTCATTCCAAACAACAAAATGTTCACACCGCAGCCAGTGGAGTTTAGTGTTGACTTTATTGAAAATGGACTTCGCATTCAATATAGCATTTGCATTGACTTAGGGTTGTTTCTTGAAGACGGATATAAGAGAAAAATCATTTCTGAAGATTTGGCTGTTAACGGAAATAGCGTTTTTAGTCGTAAAGATGGTTTAACCTTTGATAACTTAAAAGTCATCAAAGAATATCTCTCGAGTTCGATGGAGCAGAAAGCAGAAGGTGCCATAGAGATTGCAAGGAACAGCTTAAATCGGGAAGAGTTATTTTTGACGAATGGTTTCAAACTAATTTTTTCGCAGTCCTTTGTCAAAATGATGACTGATTGGTTTGCAAATAAGTTCATGATTATTTATCGTGCTGATTCAATGCAGTTCATTGCGAGGTTTGCAGACCCGCAGAAGAAAGCTGTTTACATTGAGAGAACGACTGATAAAGCCGCAAAGCTATTCGGAATCAATTCAAATTCTGTTGGATATGTATATAGTGATGATGATTCAGATGCAAAGTTGTATTCTATCTTTAAGAATGTAAAAGATAAAAAAAGTGCCGCTCTGGCGGCTGAGTTATTTGAGTCATACGGTACAATTCGTTTCATAAATATGTTTCCATTAGTTATCCGTGCAATACAAACCGGCGGTACACTGGTAGTTGATGAATTTGATGCCTCTATTCACCCGATGGCACTTATGAGTATAATCAATGTTTTCCATAATGATGATGTTAATATACATCATGCACAGCTTATTTTTAATACTCACAATCCTATTTTCCTGAACTCTAATCTTTTCAGGAGAGATGAAATCAAGTTTGTAGAGCGTGATGATGAGAGCCATTATAGCACGCTATATGCGTTATCTGATTTTGGAACCACCGGGGAAAAGGGTGTCCGTAAGCATGAGGACTATATGAAGAATTACTTCATTAGCCAATACGGAGCGATTAAGGATATTGACTTCACACCAATTTTTGAGGAAATCCTTGCAAATGAAGGTGAGGTGTGAATATGGCTAAACGCAAATCAACTAATAAGTATTACTTTAGCGTTGAAGGTGAAACAGAGCAGTGGTATTTGAAATGGTTGCAGGATGTAATTAACGATACTGAGGAATCGAAGTACAAGGTTTCCTTTGACTGCCCTGTACAGAAAAATCCATACAAGCGGGCAAAAACTTTCATTGTTCTAAAAACAGAAAACAAAAAAGTTGATATTTATCATCTTGCTGATTATGAAAGTGATGAGCCAGTCCATGTACAGCAATTCACCGAAACAATGGATAATATGAAAAAGGCAAATGAGGCAGGTAAATTTATTAATTACAAGTTTGGGTACAGCAACTTGACTTTCGATTTGTGGATTATTTTGCATAAGGCAGATTGCAATGGGTCTGTTTCACACAGGAAGAATTACATAACTCATATTAACCGTGCTTACAAAGAGGACTTTGAAAGTATGGATGAATATAAGCATGAGGATAATTTTAAGAGATGCCTTGGTAAATTACAGCTTTCCAATGTCATTGATGCCGTTAATCGTGCAAAGGATATTATGCAAAGGAACCAAGATAATAATTATACTCTCCATCAGTATAAAGGATATAAGTATTATAAAGAAAATCCGTCTCTGGCTATTTGGGAGGCAATTGAGAAAATACTTAAGGATTGCAGGTTGTACTGATTATTGGGTACTATTTGGGTACTACTCATATAAAATTGTACCCAATAATATTACATCCAATATATAGACTGCCAATGAAAAACCTTTAAAATACACGGTTTTGAGATGGCTTTTAAGTAGACAAAACCACTAATAAAGTTCTGCAAAACCTTTATTCCCCAGTTCAAATCTGGGTGGCGCCTCCAAAATGTTAAAAGAAGCTTAACTGTAACTTGTCAGAGGGCTAACAGTCAGGCTTCTTTTTTGCTGTCTCAAAACCTTTGTATTGTTTTACTACAGGTAGAAGTTATTAGGATTGTTGGGTTGCATACTAATAATTAAGGTACATCGTAAACGGTTATATTTGATGTTAACTATTCTACCTAATTGTCGTAACCTATTTTTTGTGTTATACTTTAAGTAAGCAAACTTTTACTGGGGTGAGGAATGAGTATTATATTTACAGATGATGGTGACGGATTGTGGGGTATTTTACAGAAGATTAACAGTTATAATGTTAATAAAAGCTTTCCATCATTGAAGAAGACAATCAGGAATTTTAATTTTACAGATGTTTATACAGATATCCTCAACTTTATGGAATTCAGTATAGACTACATAGAAGAATTGGAAAAGTATTTTGAGGAAAACATAATAAAAAACAATGATGCTGTTATGCGTTCCAAGGCTGAAGCTTCGATGAAAGCAAAGTGGAATAAAAATATTGAGATGGCAAAGCAGTTTCGGGAAGTATGTAATGATATTTTGGGTATAAGAATAATTACATGCTTAAATCAAAGAGATTTAGAAATTGAAATAGACAATATAATTAATACAGTTAATGGGTATAAAGTTGATGTGGTTAACTTTTATGAAAACCCAAAAAGCAGAGATGATGGATATAGGGGAATTCACTTGTATTTCAGGAATAATCCCAATTGCTATCCTGTGGAAATACAGTTTTGGACTCGCAAGGATTGGTTGTTGAATAAATATACACATGAAGTAATATATAAGCAGAACTTCAAGCAGGAGCATATAATAAATTATCCTTTGGCCTTGAGAAATTGGATTGAACAAATGCCGGATAAACCAGAGGAAATTATGAGTTATGAAGATTATTTGTATACCATGCTTCAATCGGTTTATAAGGAGGGTGAGTAACATGAAAACATACATTTTTGCAAGAAAAACAGGAACTAACGCAACAAAGATTATGGAAATTGATAAGAAAGAGGCTGTCCGGATGATGAAAGAAAACAGGAACAGCGATTACCAACTTGGTATGCTCACCGGAGTTAGTTTCGATACTGTTATTAAGGTGTATGGAGAATATGCGCCGTTTCATAAAGTAAAAACTATTCAGGAATTACTAAAACCGGATGAGAAAATTCATTTGGGATTGAAAAAACTGGTTCGGGGAAGAGTATCTCGTGTTAAATGTAAGAAAATTACTGTGAATCCGGCTCAAAGGACACAAGTAAAGGTTGAACATGCAAGACGAAGCCAACAGTAGATAATGGTGGTAAATGGTAATATATGCTGTAAACTTGCTGCAACAACTGCAAAACCTTTATTCCCCAGTTCAAATCTGGGTGGCGCCTCCAAATAATAACCCAAATTTTAAAATAATGAAAAGTCCTTGATCTCAAGGGCTTTCATTGCTTTTTAGGCGTAAAAATGATGTGCTTTTTCTTAAGATAAGATTGCTACTTTAGTTTTATACGAATATGTGTAAGGGCGGTAATTAAGCCGCCCTTACACAATTATTATGAATAAACTATTTTTTTTCTCTGCTTCTTCTATATTTTTACAGCTATGTATTTCAAATATTCAGGGATACTCAGACCTAAAATTGTAGCCCTTTCTTTTATCATATGTTTGAGGTTGCGGCCTAAAAATATAATAATTAAAGCTTTCAGAATGTATCAACCTCGAATCCGTAAAAAGTAAAAACATACTCATAGTAATATTTTATGTCGACTGAGTTTATTTGTTGCTTATTAGTTTGAGCCTCTTAGCCAATAATGTATTCCAGTTCACCTACCATATCTACTCGAAAAGCCTGAGCCGATCCTTCATGGACATTTGCCTTGAAATGGATGCTATAAAAGAGTTCCCTAATAATAGCATAGTTTGTATTTGTTTATACTTCACATTTTAATAAAACGAATATTTATTCAATACAATTTAATAGATTTATAGGAGTCCTGCTTATGTGGCAGTAAACATCCCGGCATCCGTCCTAAGAACCCTTTTAATTTGCGCTGCATAATATATTATGAAAAGTTATAACGAGGAGGATTTTTATGCAGAGTTATAGCAGTATACCCTATATGCCACCTTGCATGATGCAAAAACAATATATGATGCCACAAACATCACCGTAAATGATGATGCCTGTCCAATGTCAAATGCCGAATAACCCCCAAAACATAGCTGGGTTGGAAGAATACACATATCCTCAAAACGTTCCTGGAGCATTAAAATTAATCCAGGAAGCTGTTGCCGGGGAAATGGAAGATAGAATGTTTTATCAATATCTGATTGAAAATGCACCTTCTGAAGAGGACAAAGAAATAATCACAGGAATTCGTGATGATGAAATTCGTCATTTTAGCCTTTTCAGGCAGGTTTATTACCTTTTGACAGGACAGATGCTCCCTCCACCGCAGGATGTAACCTTTGAGAAGCCTGCATCCTACTGTGAAGGTATAAAAAGAGCTCTTAAAGGAGAACAAAATGCTGTGAGAAAATACAGAAGGATACTCTATGCGTTGCAGGATAGGGTGCAAATCAATATCCTTACGGGAATTATCACCGATGAGATCAGGCACGGAATATTATACAATTTTTTGTATTCACAAAACGGGTGCAGGGAATAGGCTAGCCTTAATCGGAGTTTTAACTATATACTAACATGCATGGTTATAACTGCAGAACTTTTCATGCTTTAGGTCTGCAGTTTGCTCTATGATAAGCAAAATTCTATAAAATTGAAGTAGGATGTATTTACCTTTTAAGCAAAGGACATATATTGATAAGTATATAAGATTGTAATATACAGATAAGCTTAATATAAGCAATAATGAAAGGAAAAATATTATGAGCGATAATAACAAGAATTGCAAAAACCAATGTGATAATATAAACAATTACAGTAACTGTGATAATTTACTAACAAAGTGTTTTTTTTCGTTACCGCCAAAGCAGTTTTCGTTACTGTCTTCATTGCTTGGAATTCTTTTAATAGATAATCTTGATTTGGACCAACAAAACGCACTAGGGAATTTTATTGTCAATGTAGGTCAGGCTATTCTGACGTCAGCTGCTCAAGGTCAGATGCTTCAAAGTAACAATTCTCAAGCTGATCATATTCGCCAGCAAATTCAAATATTAAAACAGCAAATATTTACTATTGAGAAGCAATTGGATAGTTAAAACTTGACCTTATAGAGTTTGAAAATTCAGTCCTTTGCCTTGCATTTGAGGCAAAAACAGACTTATCTATCTGGGTATGTGGAAGTCTTATGAAGGTATCTTGCAATAATGAGGAACATCTTTTCTCAGTTCATCAAGATATTTTGTAATACCTACAGCGTTTGAACTATCCGCCACAACTAACAAATCTCCGGCAAAACCAAGTTTGTCGCCTAAAATTCTAAAAACAATTCATATCCAAGATAAGAGTTTCCTAAAAATCCGGTTGCTTTCACATGAGAAATAGGCACTTTGTGGCTAAGCTCCTTTACAACAGAATCTACATCATCTCCGATCAGATATATCCGATAATATATAGGAACAGGCTGTTGACAAATCTACATTAGCCTGTTCCTGCTTATGATTCAATCATTGCTGCTATTTATCGCACCTGTTTTTTAAGCCGCAATCTATGTCAACATTCATATGGAAAACTGTAGATCATATAATGATAGTCACAGTTTTCCATATATCAGAAACTCTCATCTAGAATTATATAATAAAACTCTAATTTATCGCTTTGATTTATGACTTTGAATATTAGCTAAATAGTATTTTTCCTCTCTAATCATATGATCGGGAATAAGTGGTTTTAGTGAACCTAAAGCTTTACAACACACTCTTAATTTACGGACTTTATCAAGAAAACAGATAAATTCATTGATTTTCGTTTCTACTTCCGTATTCAACCATTCCAATGAGCCATTAGCAAGGCATGCTCTTTCAAGCATCTGGCCTAATTCTACTGCTTTTATATATAAATTATCAAAGGCCTTTTTAAAATTATCAGCCTCTTTTATCAGTGAAGTTTCAGTAGGATCGAGCTGTGTAGATATTGAAGCGGCATGGCCAGAAGCATCGGGGAGCCATATTTTATGAAGCATAATGTTTTGGACGGTAGGATCAACAGGTATAGATGTATTTATTGTACAGATATCTCTATAGAACTCCATGGCTTCATTTATCATATGATTTATAAATGAAGGAGTAAGATTTAGTTCAATATCACATTTGAGCAATCTTCTCAAAGCAAGCCTTTTAAAATTTATAAAGTTTAGCAATAAGGGTAAAACCTTGTTTGTCAAGTCTGTAGTTTCTATCGGTGATTGTACTTCAGACAATGCTTTTGATTCGTAGAGTATATTGATAAATGCATTTTTATAAAATAGAGCTATATTTATTAATTCTGTTTCCCGATGAGATAGTGAAATAAGAAAAAACTCACAGTGATCCCGCATAATGCCCGACCAGAAATGTATTCTTTCAGAGAAGCTGAGCATATATAATACCTCCAATTACATAATCAAGTTTTAAAGCCATGCTATTGGTTATAGATACTTGTGTATCCATACAAATAGTGAATATGACCATCCTCAAAAGAGGTTGCAGCCTGGTAATAGTGTGTGTGTCCGCCGCTAACGGGTATGCTAGGACTTGTTTGTAAGTTATAACGATGTATATGGCCATCTTCAAAGGTGGTTTCACCTGTCATATAATGAGTGTGACCGGGACTATCGGGATTTACACTGGTTACACCTGAATATCCATGAATATGGCCGTCATTAAGAGTAGTTCTTCCCATAAATCTATGACTGTGCAATCTGTTTTGCATAAAAATCACCTCGATATATATTATGTTTACTATGTGGAAGTTGTTACTTTCTGATATAAAAAACTGAAGGGTGAAACTGTTGTTGCGGACTTGATTTATAAATGAGCAACTGGATAAGTAGTTGATTTAGCAAAGTATGTATGTAATTTATGTAAACAGATTTCGAGAAAAAGAATACTATGTAGTCCTCATATTTTGGCATTTTCTTGAATAGAAAGTGTAGCACATTATGTGACATACACATAAAATGTAACGAAGTATGAATTTTTTGAGGAGGAATATGCTATGCTTTCGAGCTTGGATTTTGTACGGCAATCACTTGAGCTACATCTGTTTTTTGCAAGAATAATGAAGGAACACTCATTTTTTCTTGAAGCGGGGTTTACACCTAAGGATACTAACTTTACCCAACGGGCAGACGAATTTCGAAGAGAGTTTGATACACTTTTGGCTGAGGTTGTATCTTTTTCTAATGGAGTTGTAAGCCCGGGGGTACTTCAGTCAGGCGAGGTAATCACCCAGTATACTCTAAAAGCAGAAATGGTTTCATCGTATTTTACGGGGGTAAGGATAGCAACGGAATTAACACAGGCAGAAGCGGGATTGATGGGTGGGGGCATAATGGCAGTGAGTCCAATGCTTGAGCAGAGAGTATCTCTGATAAATCAGAGGGCTATCTGCTTAATATCTGGGTTAATACAGTTTAAGGCCACCATCTTATCTAATGTTTTATCCTGTAGGATGTTTACTGTTAATTATCCATTATTAATAGACCATATTATGAGGGAAGCGAAATTGTACTTGCGAATGGTTCAAAAGCTTCAAAACAGGGAAATCATAAATATTGAAAGAGAAGTCTTAGAACAGGAGGCATTTTGGAATAGAATAATGGCAGAACATTCTAAATTTATTCGTGGTTTGCTTGATCCTATTGAAAATGACTTGATAAATACAGCCAACAATTTCGGTAATGAGTTTGACCAATTGACAGCAGAAGCAATAGCTGCCATGGATAAGACCATATCTGTAGAAAAAGTTACATCTGACAGCCTTAAAGCAACTAACGCAATTAGGAATTTCAAAGCCCAAGGAACACAAGGGCTGATTGAATGCAAGATTAAATCAATTATTATTCCATTATTAGGCGACCATACATTGCGTGAAGCCAATCACTATCTGAGACTTTTGAAGATATTTGAAAGATAATTGACATAATGAATAGCATAAGATGGTCATATTTTATGTCGGCTAAGTTAGCATGAGGTGCTCATTTTGGGTATTCATACTAGCCTCGAAGCGAATCTTTCGAACAAAACGAAAGAGGCAGAAACAAAGGGGCACGATGCCCCTTTGCTTTTATTAGCACAACTTGTTACAGGAATTATCGAACCCTCCAAAGCCATTACCACAGCAGCATATCAGGATAATAGCAATAATTATTATCCAGATCCAATTAGAACCAAACCCAAAACCTACAAAACCACACCTATCTTCAGACATAGCTAAAACCTCCCTGATTAGTTTTTACAGTATTAGTTTATGAGGATTCATAAGAAGTGTTACAAAAAATCTTCTGCAGAAGTTAATAGACTAAGTCAGACCCGTAATATAAATTTTGTTTCTAGTGCCCCGTAGCAGAATTAATTTCTAGAGTTGCGGGGCACAAACAGAGGAGGTGCATTTTTAACATTTTGGATGACTAGAAATTAGTAATGTTAAAAAGCACTAGTCTCTATTATTACCTATAACATGAAAATTAAAGGAATAGCGTTTATATAAATACTCAATTGGGTATATTATATCCGGTGTGAGACAATTGGAATTATAGATATTGAATTGGAAGTGGTTTAATATAGTTATAGCAGGAACATGGGTATTTGATATTAAATGAACATTTCTAAAAATTTTGGGAGGTTATCTGATGAAAAATTTTGCGTTTGTTTCGGATTTTGATGGAACCCTTTCTTCAAAGGATTTCTATCATATCATTATTGAAAAGTACATGGGAAATGAAGGTAAAGAGCTCTATAATGAATGGAAAAAGACCAAAAAGATAAATGTCGAGTTTCTCAATAAAATATTTGGAGCTGTTAATTTAAGTGAAAGGGAGATATTTGATGAAATTATTCAAATACCCCTTGATAAATATGCTAAAGACTTTATAGATAATGTTAGAAAAAACGGTGGAGATTTTTACATTGTAAGTGCAGGGACCTCGTATTATATAAAAATCCTGCTCGAGCACCTCGGGATAAAGGATGTGCCGGTAATATCCATGGAAGGTGCTTATTCAAATGGGGGAATTAAAATAACCCCCGATTCAAACAGTGAGTTTTTTTCTGAAGTTTTTGGACTGGATAAACGAAAAGTTGTTGAAAGTATAAAAAAGGATTATGACTACATTATTTTTGCCGGGGACAGTGAACCAGACCTAGAAGCGGCAAAAACAGCCGACTTGGTGTATGCTAGAGGAGAACTGGCTGAATTGTTGCACAAAGAGAATGTTGATTTTACTGCTTTTTCGGAATTTAAGCAAATAGAAAAAGATTTGGTGGAAAAGAGGATTTTGATATGAAGCCACAAATACACAGAATATCTATTCCTGTCATTATGGAAGTTGGGCCTGATAAACTTGGTGAACTCGATAGATATATAACAAAAGTAGGAATAAGGAAAATAACATTATTTATTGGGGAGGGGATAAGAGGTTTATTTGGCAACATAATATTTGGAGCTCTAAATAGAAATAAAGGGCTTAAAGTAATGGAAGATAATGATTGCGATGAAAATACCATGGAATATATAACAGGAAAGGCCTTTTCAATTCCTGCCGACACGGAGGCTATTGTAGGAATAGGTGGAGGAAAAGTTCTTGATGTTGCTAAATATATAGCTTTTCTTAGCGATCTTCCCTTTATTAGTGTTCCTACGTCTACGGCTCATGACGGTTTTACAAGTTCTGGGTGCTCGCTTTACATAAATGAGCATAGGACTTCTGTGCACGCTCGTATGCCTTATGGGATTATTGTTGATACAGCAGTTATTAAGAAGTCCCCGGAAAAGTTCATATATTCTGGTATTGGTGATATTGTGTCAAAGGTAACAGCTGTATTTGATTGGCTTTTTGAGGAAGAAAAAGGTGTGACAAGAGTAGATGATTTAGCGGTAATGATAGCAAAAAAATCGGTAAACAGCATAGTAAGAATGCCTTATAGCGATATCAAGGAAGATTTTTTTATAAAGGAGCTTGTGGATTCTCTGACTATGAGTGGAATTGCTATGGAGATAGCTGGCAACAGTTCCCCCGCAAGCGGAAGTGAGCACCTTATATCTCATTCTCTTGATAAAATGACTTCAAAGCCTCAACTGCATGGCATACAAGTAGGCATTGCAACCTACATAATGAGCTTGGTCCAGAATCACCGATATGAGAGAGTAAGAAAATTTCTTTCGGACACAGGGTTTTTCAATTTTGTGAAAACACTTAAACTTAATCCGGGAGATTATGTAAAGGCTATAGATATGGCACCAGCCATTAAACCAAACAGGATGACCTATATACATATTCAAGAGAACAGAGAAAAGGCAAAAAAAGTTATTTATGAAGATAGAGTATTAGCGGATATATTTAATGTGATTTGAAGTTACGTGGCTCATTAAGCGCTGATAATGTTATAGAGTTTGTTATTTTAGGGACAAGCACTTGTCATTGACGGCAAGTGCTTGCTTTATTTGAGTTTTATATGTCGAACTAAAATTTAAGATGTACTATTTGAAAGTTCTTCGTTCTGTCGGAGGTTTCCCATATCCCGACTTCAGCCACTTTTTATGTATTAGATTGCATTTAATCCTTGCTAAAGCAGGTACATCAAATTTGCCAAAAAGGTTTACATAATATGTGCAAAACTTTTTACACCGTTCATTAAAAATATATTCACCAAATTTTTCAATATTACATTCTGCTTCTTCAAGGGATTGTGTTGCATAACCTAAATAAGAATATGGATTTGAATCGGGTTTTTTATGATATTCATAAAAATCACTGAAGGTCTTGCGTTCGGTTACTGCTTGGTATTTCTGAGGTTCATCAAACAATGGAGAGCCAGGTTCGAGTTGTATCGGGATAACAATAACCGACATAAGGTGTTTAAACTTTGATCTCAAGTCTTTTGTCATAATTTCAGTGTCATTTAAATCCTTGGAGGATTCCCCGGGAAGCCCCATAGACAAGTATATAAGCATTGGAATTTCATTTTCATCAATGTACTGCATTGCTGTATACATTTCATCATTTGTATAGAAAAATCCTTTGTTCATTTTTCTGACTTTTTCCGAATAACTTTCGGGGGATAAAGCAATATAGGAAGTCTTTTTGTCAAAAGTCTTTCCGAATCCCTCTATAAATCTTTTTGTGGGCAGTCCCCAACATTCAAAGCCCATTCCGAAATATAGTTTTCTTTCTCTTATTTCTTCGAAAAGCTCCACAAAGTAGCTATCATCGTTAGGGTGAGGATCAAAACACACTAAGAAAGATTCATAACCATAACCTAGAGCTTGTTCTATTGTATCAACAACCTTTTTAACAGGGCGAAATATTGGTTTTGAGCGGTTGCATATTTTTATCTGTGCGTTTCTTCCACCCCCGCAAAAACTGCAATTTACAGCGCAACCTCTGCCAACCATAAGGGGAAAAGTAGAAGTTGCACCACTAACCCGTTTCTTTAGATTATGTTGAACACTTGAATTAAGTGACCAGTACATCGGTATCTTAAAATAATCTCTATATTCCTCATAATAATCAAGGTAGCTTAAGTTTGCATAATCAACATCATCAGATTCGTTGTGGACAGCTAGATATGTAATACCGTTATCAATAATTTCACCGTTTTTTCTGTAAAGGCAGTTTGAAACATTTTGGAAGTCATTCCTACCTTCTTTCAACAATTTTGCAAGTTCCAATATACCTTTTTCACCATCTCCTGCAATGATAAAGTCGACGTGACTGTAACTTTGCATTATTTCATTTGTAAATAAGCTTGCTGTAATTCCTCCGAGAATAATTTGTGTTTCTTTTGAAACTTCCTTTATCTTTCTTGCTACTTCTATTACATCATAGGCCTGATAATGCCAGTGCAAAGACAGAGCAACCACCTTAATGTTATTGTCTTTGACGTATTCTGTAATGGAAAAATTATTGTTTTTGATATACTCAAGACCTAGGTGCTTAATTTTTGAAACTATTCCGTTTTTGTTTAGGATATCGCATAAAGCAAAGACTCCCATTGGAATATAATTGATAAACATAAATTCATCCAACGGCTTGTAATAACTAGAAAACTTAGGTACATGGATAAACAGGAAATCGACACACTCTTTTTTGTTTTGTGACATATTTCTAGCCCTCCCCAAATTAATCTATTTGTAATGTATTATATCATATAGTGCTATAAAATAACTTAATATAACAAAATATTCTACAAAATTCTACAAAAACAACGGCACTTTTTCGATAGATACAAGCAAATAATATTATTGGGTATTAATGTCATAACTATTGCGAAGTGGTAAAAGTATTAAAGAAGCGCAAAAATATGTAAGTAAAACGTAAGAGTTGGAAACATTGTGTATACATATTTATTGGATTACAAGTAAAAACTTCTTGTATATAATTTTTTTGGAGGAATGATTATGAGTGAAACAGTATTAGAAAAAACAGAGGGAAGAGTAAGTTACCATGATTCTGTCGAAGAAATGCTGATACGCATCAGAGAAGATGGAATGTCAAATGTATTTGATCGATGGACACTTCAGGAGAAAATTCGATGTAAGTTTTGTTTGGAAGGATTAAGCTGCAAATTATGCTCGCAAGGACCCTGCAGAATAAGTGAAAAAGGGGGACAGACTAAAGGAGTATGTGGAATTGGTGCCGACGCAATGGCAATGAGAGAATTATTGCTTCAAAATATAATGGGTGCAGGTACATACAGTCACCATGCTTATGAGGCCTATCGAACTTTAAGGGCAACAGCTCAAGGTAAAACACCTTTTAAAATCTCAGATGAGAATAAATTGAGATGGATGTGTGAAAAAGTTGGAATAGCTACTAATAAAGATATAAACAGTATGGCTGTGGAATTGGCAGATCTTTTAGAGAGTGAAATGGCAAAAGATCCTGAAAAACCAGGCATTATGGTTGAGGCTTTTGCACCGAAAAAGAGAAAGGAAGTATGGAAAAAGCTCAATATCTATCCATCGGGAGTTGTACATGAAGAACAAAATTGTGTTGCTAGCTGCCTTACTAATGTCGACGGTGACTATGTATCGTTGGCTAAAAAGGCTTTAAGGCTTGGATTGGCCACAATATATACTGCACAAATCGGTCTTGAAATGGTTCAGGATATATTGTACGGAACACCTAAGCCTCATGAAGTAAACACTGATTTGGGAATATTAAGCCCAGAATACATTAACATTGCGTTTAATGGTCATCAACCATGGGTAGGTGCTGCAACCATACAAAAAGCAAGAACCGAGGAAATACAAAAAAGGGCAAGGGACGCCGGTGCAAAAGGTTTGAGGGTAATAGGCTCCATTGAGACAGGCCAGGAACTTTTGCAGAGGTTTGATGTAGATGATGTATTTGTTGGACTTATGGGTAATTGGCTGACAATTGAACCTATGTTGGCCACAGGAACAATTGACGTTATGGCTATGGAGGAAAATTGCTCACCACCCGCAATAGACCAATATGCTGAAAAATACCAAATAACTTTGGTAAGTATAAGTACTATTATAGGTGTTCCGGGACTTCAGAATCAAATGCCCTACAACCCTCAGGAGGTTGATGGCATGGTCGAAAGGTTGATTCAGCTCGGAATAGAAAACTTTAAAAAGAGAAAAGGAAAGATAATTCCTAAGGTCCCGCAGAGGGTTCAAAAAGCAATCGCTGGATTTTCTACAGAGGCTGTCTTAGGTGCACTTGGAAATAAACTTGACCCATTGGTAGATGTTATATCGGCGGGTAAAATTAAAGGAGTAGTTGCACTTGTAAACTGTTCGAGCTTAAGAAACGGACCGCAAGATTGGAATACCATCAACATTACAAAAGAATTGATTAAAAAGGATATTTTGGTTGTAAGTGGGGGGTGTGGCAACCACGGATTGGAGGTTGCAGGACTGTGTAGCCTTGAAGCAAGAGAGATGGCAGGTACGGGACTTAAAGAAGTATGTGAGTTGCTAAAAATTCCTCCTGTTTTGAGTTTTGGTACCTGTACGGACACCGGGCGTATATCAATGCTTGTTACAGCATTGGCGGACCATTTGGATGTAGATGTACCGGATTTGCCGATTGCAGTTACAGCACCGGAATGGATGGAACAAAAAGCTACTATTGATGGTGTTTTTGCTGTAGCCTATGGTGCATATACGCATTTATCACCTACTCCTTTTGTTACAGGTGCGCCACAGCTTGTAAAGCTTCTTACGGAAGATGTTGAAGGTTTGACAGGAGGGAAAATTGCTCTCGGAAATGATCCAAAGCAAGTAGCAGATAACATAGAGGCACATATTATCGGTAAAAGGAAGAAACTTGGTTTGAAATAAACACAAATCTTACTGGGTGGTATTGTAAGTGAGCCCGATTAATGTATTGTTTTATGGGTTTTGGAAAGATGTATCGGAATTGAATATGTAAAAAAAAGAGGAGAATTCTAAATAGAATTCTCTTCTTTGGGTTCATATAAATTATAAGTAATACATTTTGATGCTTTTCTTGTTCTAGTTGTTTTAGGTTTGCTTTCTAAAGTGTCTTTTTTTGCTTTAGTCTTCTTTGCTGCAGATGCACTTTTGCCAGCTGACTTGTTAACGCAATTTTTGTTCGTGCACGAACCATCTAGCATTAGTGAACCACATGTACAAAATTCTGCCAATAATATCACTCCCTTATATATATAAGTATAACACAAAACAACAATTTTTAGTTATTAATTTGCTAATAATTGTTTTAGGTTATTGCAGAAAGGATTTACAAAAAACATGCTTTTATTAGTTGAAATAAATTCTTAATGTAAAATATGAATCTGATTTTGATATGAAGGAATATAATATAAGGTGGGCTCAAGAACTATACAATTATGTTTGGAAGATTTGATTTTATGGTCTTAGTGCTTTAAATATCATATAGGTGTATTTGCTTTTTGACTATGAGATGTTACAAATAAGTAAGGTTTACAGTACTGGGCATATTTCTAATAAGGGTCTATCAAAACTTTTTTAAAAAAGAATACTTAAGGATAGCTTTTCAAAATAAATAAATTAATATATAATTATAATGATTTAATACTGGTTTTCCGATATATATTACAGTAGCTTCACTATTATAGTTCAATGGGAGTTCGTGATTCATGTTTAAAAAAAAGATTCTAATAATTGATGATACCGAGTTTATGACAAAGTTAATTACGGATATACTAAAAGCTGCAGATTATGAAGTAGTTGTTGCTTCAAACGGTATGCAGGGGGTTCAGAAGGTGCGGGAAGAAAAGCCAGACCTTGTGATACTTGATGTAGTTATGCCCGGTATGGACGGTTTTGAAGTTTGTAAAACACTAAGGGATGACGAGAGCAATAATTTGATGCCTATTATTATGTTGACTGCGCAGGATAATGAAGATGATAAGCTTGCCGGACTTGAAATAGGAGCTGATGATTACATTATCAAGCCTTTTAACGGTCGAGAGCTTGTCAGCCGTGTACGAAATACTTTAAAGCGCATTGACAGAAATAGGTGGGCAAATCCTCTTACCGGTCTTCAGGGAAATATAGAAATTCAGACTGAAATTAACCAGAGGATAGCAAAACGCATGCTTTTTGCGGTAATATATGGTGATTTGGATAATTTTAAAGCCTATAATGATGTTTATGGATTTGCGAGTGGAGATAGAGCAATTAAGCTTACAGCGGATATAATTGTTGATAATGTTCACACCAGTGGAAATCAGGGAGATTTTATCGGACATATTGGTGGAGATGATTTTGTCATTATCACTACACCTGACAAAGCTGAAGCTGTATGTAGAGGAGTAATAAGTGATTTTGACGACAAGATTAAATCCCTTTACTGCGATGAAGATGTTCAAAGAGGTTATATTGTTACAAGTAACCGACAAGGACAAATTATGAAGTTTCCACTTATATCAATTTCTCTTGCAGTGGTAACAAATGAATCTAGAGAATTGATAAGCCATATACAAGTTGCAGAAATAGCAGCAGAAATTAAGAAAAAGGCGAAATCATTACCCGGAAGTACTTATGTGAAAGACAGAAGAAAAGTTTAGTAATGAGATAAAGCATTAGCGCCTCGTAATAGGTTTGATTTTAAGTAGTGTTAGAGGTTTAGTTTAGAGGAAGTGCATTTTTGACTCTATGGAAAATCGGGAATTAAATGCACTAGGGATTCAATTGGAGGAGTAAGAATTGGAAAATGCACAAATTCTCTTTGAAAGCTACAACATGGCTGTAGAGGAGAGCTATAATAAAATTTTTATGAGCAATAAGTCATATGAATTATTAAATATAGAAGATGAGAAAATAAGGCAGCATCTTGAAGAAGATCTTGAAAGTTGGGCAAATACACCTAATGCAGATATAGGTGGAATTAGTCCTATAGATTATTGTGAAAAAGTAGCCGATTTAGAACAGCTTATTGAATTGTTTAAAATGGCAGCAAAGTTGTGTGACAGTGATATACCTGATCCGCTTTTGAACAGGTTGCAAACTTTTAATGGTGATGCTTTAGATCGCTTGTTGAGTCTAGCAGCAGATAATAAACTTCTCTGCGATGATGACGAGCAAATAATATCGTTAATGGCAATCAGAACAATTGGGAAATGGAAGTCTGTCAGTTCCCTAGAATCATTAATCAAACTAATGTTTGAAATTAATGAAGAAAATGAAATAGTAATTGAGGAAATCTTAAGTGCTATGGTTCAAATAGGGCAAAGTGCTGCAAATCGTATTATGGAAATATTAAATGAAAGTAGTAATATTGGAAATTTGGAAGAATATCTATTGGATACTTTGGTAAAGATTGGAGTTGCAGTAAAAGATAGAATCTTATATGATTTGATATATAAATCAATAAAGACTACCTTTAATAAAATGGAAAATAAGCTTTTTGGAGCGATCTGTCTTGGGAACTTTGGGGATGGAAGGGCAATACAAGTTCTTCGAGGTTTTGTTGAAAAGAACAAGAAGGCAATAGACTATGAGACTTTTTTAGAAATAAAGTCTTCTATCCATAGGCTAGGTGGAAGTGTGGAGGACCTTGATATACGTTATTAAATAATATTAGCGTGTGCTCCTCTACTTCTAAGGTAATCACACAAATTGGCAAATTCATATATTAAGAATCACTTCTAAGTTATACCTTCAAAATACACTTCCTATCGTTTTTTAATCGGACATCTTGTAGCATATTAGACTATTTCAAAGATATAAAGATTTAATGTAATAAACTTTTTGACCTTTATATAGAATAGAGAAAGTGCATTTTTACCTTTTAAGGTTGTTACAAAAAATAACTGGTCGATTTCTATTTCTAAAAAATTGGATAGGTTATTTTTAAAAATGGCCTAAGCAGTTAGCTGTTGTGAAAACTTACAAGGAGGAATTGCTGACATGAGATTTAGTAAAGGAATTTTCCTTACAATATGTTTAATATGCTTTAGCTTGATCTTTGCCGGTTGTGATGATTTTAGAAAACAAAAAGCAGTTTTAAAGAAGAGCTCCCTAAATATTAGTATTGGTGGAGAACCTGAAGTGCTAGATCCGCAACTAGCGATTGATGTTTATCCTATGCGCGTGATAAATGCAGTGTTTGAAGGCTTGTGCCGGAATGACGAAAAGGGTGTTCCAAGACCTGGCGTTGCAAAATCCTGGGATATTAGTGAAGATAAGCTCACCTACACTTTTCATTTAAGAGAGGCAGTATGGTCAGACGGAACACAAATTACTGCAAAGGATTTTAAGGATGCCTGGCTGAGGGCACTTGATCCGAATCCCGAGGATCATCAACCGGCACTAATGGGATATTTGCTTATGTGCATAAAAGGAGCTGAAAATTATTTATACGGTGAAGGCAGCAAAGAAGATGTTGGCATTGAAGCTAAGGATGAAAAAACATTGGTGGTAAAGCTAGCTAAGCCTACCCCGTATTTTCTTCAGATTGTATGCAATAGTGTGGCTATGCCTATAAATAGGGAGTTTTATTCAAAGCAGCCTTTAGTTCGAGGGATGAGTAAATATGGAGCAGATGTAGAATATATCTTAGGAAATGGCCCGTATATTTTAAAGGAATGGAATCACAATGTAGATATCGTTCTTGAAAAAAATCCAAACTATTGGAATGCAGAAAATATAAAGCTTAGTACAGTTAATTTCAGGATTATTCTGGATAATTCATCTGCAATTACATCTTTTAAAGCAGGAGAACTTGATGTTGTAGAGATTTCAGAGGCTCATCAGAGGGATGAATTGAAAGCAAAAGGGGATAAGGTAGAAAGCTATAATACAGGCGGTACGCAGTATGTTTCAATTAACAATGAGGACAGGTATCTTAAAAATGTGAATTTAAGGAAAGCCTTAGTATATGGCGTTGAACGGGACAGCCTTGTGAATAAAGTAGTAAAGGATGGTTCAAAAGAAGCTTATGCTTTTGTAAATCCGGTTGTAAGAGGTACAAAAAAATCCTTCCGGGAGGAGACCGGAGATCTTGTAAGAAGAGATAATACAGCAGAAGCCGAAAGCTTTGCATTAAAATCCCTTGTTGAACTTAAACTTTCAGATATGCCTAAATTGACCATGTTGGTGGATGATATGGAGACTTCAAAAAGGGATGCTCAAGCTATACAGGAAATGTGGAGAAAAAACTTAGGAATTGAAGTAGAAATAGAGACGATGTCTTTTGAATCTATTCAGGAAAGAATGATGCAAAAGGATTACCAAATGGCACTTCTGAGATGGTCCGGCGATTACAATGACCCAACCTCATTTTTGGAGATATTTGAAACTGAAAATTATTTTAATATAGTAGGTTTCAATAATTCAGAGTATGACAGTCTGATGAGTAAAGTCAGGGAAGAGAATGACGAGAAAAAGAGAATGAGTTTGCTTAGTGAAGCAGAAGAATTGTTGTTTAAATTTATGCCTATATGCCCTCTGTACTATGTACACAATAGTTATGCAGTAAAACCTGAAGTAAAAGGTTTAATCAGAGGGAGTAGTGCAATTCAGGATATGGATTTTTATTGGACCTATTTGGAATAATGTACCTTAATATTGTTTGTATAAGGTGGTATAGGAAGGTGAAGGCATAAGGTGTTCCGATTTATATGTAGGAGAGTAATTCTATCACTTGTTACTGTGTGGATGGTAGTTACGTTTACATTTTTGCTTATGCACCATATGCCTGGACAACCTTTTGTAGTCAAAAAGGCTGTGCCACCTCAGGTACTGGAAAATATAACTCAAAAATACGGTCTCGACAGGCCTAAGCTTGAACAGTACTTCATATATTTTGGTAATGTAGTAAGAGGAGATTTGGGAATATCTATGAAGTACACAAACAAAAGTGTAAATTCAATAATTTCCAAAGCATTCCCTGTATCTATGGATTTAGGACTAAGAGCTCTTTTTATAGCACTTTTCATGGGAATAATCTTAGGAATTATAGCAGCACTTAACAAAAATAAACCTTTAGATGATATTACGCTTTTTATAAGTGTAATTGGTGTAGCTGTACCGGGCTTTGTACTTGGAACTCTGTCGCAATATTTGTTGTGCTATAAATTTTCTGGGTTTTTATCTCGTGTGACCGGAAGTAGCTTTAGACTTTTTCCAGTGAGCGGTTGGAAAGGTTTTAGCTATACACTGGTTCCATCAGCAGTTCTGGCGTTTGGTGCAATGGCAATTATAATAAGAATGATGAGATCGAGTCTTCTAGATGTCTTAGAACTCAATTACATTATAAATGCAAAGGCGAAGGGGCTATCTTCAAGAGAAATAGTAACAAGGCATGGAATAAAAAATGCTTTATTCCCTATAGTATCGGTACTTGGGCCTCTAACAGTATCCATTCTTTTTGGTTCTTTTGCTATTGAAAAGATTTTTTCTATTCCAGGTCTTGGACACTATCTTGTTACAAGTGTTCAGGAAAAGGATTATACTATGGTTATAGGATTATCCCTTTTTACTTCATTGATTGTAATCTTGGTCAACACTATAACTGATATTTTATATTCCATAATGGACCCAAGAGTCCAACTTAAGTGATTTATAATAACAGGTGATTACCATGTTTATAGGCAAAGCTGTAAAAGCTATAGTTCAAAATAGAATTGCTGTAACCGCGTTGCTTTTCTTAGGGCTGGTTTCTGTTGTCACGGTTATTTGGCCTCTTCTTTCGGAATATAACTATTATGCTCATGATCTTGATAATGCTTTTTTACCTCCTTTTAGGGGAAAACACGTTTTTGGCACAGATAATTTCGGAAGGGATTTATTTGTGAGAGTATGTGAAGGTGCCAAAATATCTTTTAAAATAGGTTTGGCAGCTGCACTTATTCAGACCTTAACAGGTATAATATATGGGTGCTTGTCAGGTGTTTACGGAGGAATAATCGACGAAATAATGATGAGGATTGTTGATGTGTTTCACTCAATCCCAAGTTTAATTATAGTTATTCTTTTAACAGTTTTTATGGGGCGCAATGAACTGACAATTATTATTGCGTTATCAATAACTGATTGGACAGGTATGGCCAGAGTCATGCGGGGACAGACGCTTTTACTAAAAGAAATGGAGTATGTACAGAGTGCTAAGGTACTAGGTGTTGGAAATTTAAGAATTATTACAAAGCATATAATCCCCAACAGCATGGGGCCTATTCTTGTAAATATGATGTTAAGTATACCGGCGGCAATTTTTGCCGAAGCCTTTTTAAGTTTTTTAGGACTTGGAATAGAAATTCCTAAGGCAAGTTGGGGTACCCTTGCAAGTGAGGGGTTTGTATATGCCTCTTCATACCCCTGGTTAGTTTTAATTCCTTTAAGCTTTATAGCAGTTGTAATGATATGTTTCTATATCCTGGGGGACACAATAAAGGATGCACTAGGAGGATAAATGGAAAAGCTTCTTGAAGTATCAGATTTTTCATTGTATATAAAGGAAAATAAAATTCTAGATGCTATAAACCTCTGTATTGGAAGAGGAGAGATTGTTTCAGTGGTAGGGGAATCGGGCAGTGGTAAGACTATGCTTGCAAAATCCATTTTAAATATAGTAAAAGGTAAACATTTCAGAAGAGAAGGTAGGATTTTGCTAGAAGGGAAAAGCATAGAAGCTTTACCGGAAGATCAGATGCTTAAAATAAGAGGAAAAAGTATAGGCATGATATTCCAGGAACCTCTTTCATACCTGAATCCTACAATGAGGGTTGGAAAACAGTTGACAGAACCTCTCACAAAGCATTGTGAAATGAACTATAAAGAAGCGGTAGAAAAACTTAAACTACTGCTCGATAAGTTGAAAATTAACGACCTTAAAGATTACTTAAATAAGTATCCCCATGAGTTGAGCGGTGGAATGGCTCAAAGAGGCATGCTTGCATCAACGGCTTCGTGTCTGCCAAAGATAATAATTGCCGATGAACCGACCAGTTCACTAGATTCAATAACCCAGAAATCAATAACAGACCTTCTAAAAAGTATGTCCTGTGATTTTGGAATTTCAGTTATATTTATAACTCATGATCTTAGCTTGGCAGATAGAATATCCGAAAGAGTTATTGTATTAAGCAAGGGAAGGGTTGCTGAGGAAGGTAAAACAAAAGAGGTGTTTATAAATCCCAAAAGCGAGGCGGCATCTAGATTGACTGCTTCAGTGTTTAAAAATATAGGTAAATTTAATAGTAAAAAAATATATGAAGATAAAGATATACTTATTAGAATTGCAGCAGTGGACAAATATTATTCTAATAAAACCCGCAATGTACTTACGGATGTTTCGTTGAATTTATATAAAGGAGAAACGGTGGGATTAGTAGGAGAAAGCGGATGTGGCAAATCAACTCTTGCCCGGCTCATTGCAAGAATTACAAAGCCATCGGCTGGGAAAATCCTGTATAGAAATGAAGACGTATTTGAAAGCGTAAATTATCCCCAAAAGGTCCAGATGATCTTCCAAAATCCTTTTTTATCTCTCGATCCCCATATGAAGGTAGGGGATATAGTAATAGAAGGTGTCCAAAAGAAGTATTTACGCAAAAAAGAAGCTTTGGATTTGATTAAGCTTTATCTGGAAATGGTTGGTTTAGAGGGTGAAACAAGCACACGATATTCTTATCAGCTAAGCGGTGGTCAATGCCAGAGAGTAAGTATTGCAAGAGCACTGATAATGAAACCGGAGTTGATAGTTTTAGATGAGCCAACCTCGTGTTTGGATACAGTTTCGCAGACTCAGATTTTAGAGCTGTTTAGAAGGCTTAAGGTTGAAAATAAAATGGGGTATCTATTTATAAGCCATGATATAAAGTTGTTAGCCCATATTTGTGACAGAATTGCGGTCATGTATAAAGGCAGAATTATAGAAACAGGGAGCTGTGAGGATATACTTGTTAAACCTGTCCATCCATACACTAAGCAGCTCATAAGTGCTTGTTATAAAGGAATGTAAATTATAATGTCCGTCCCTTTCCCCGGTGTGGATTGTAAATCAAATCTTCCTTTTAACAATTCTACACGCTCTTTAAGTCCTGATAGCCCAAATCCACCGTTTATAGTGTGATGTTTTTTTGATTGTGTTTTAACATCAAAACCTATTCCATCATCGGTTATCTGAATTGAAATACCGTTTTCATATATCCTTAAATCAACGGTTACATTATTTGCCTGAGCATGTTTTTGAATATTTGTCAGTGTCTCCTGTACCATTCGGTATAGGGCATATACAATATAGTGTTCAATTGTAGAATCGTCACCAGAAACAACGAATTTGACATTAAGTCCGGTATTTTCCTCTAGAATTTGTAATCTGTTTTCAAGAGCTTTTGTAAGTCCATCATCAAGGTAGGAGGGCTTTAGGTCGTAAAGAATAGCTCTTATTTCTTTTGAGGTGGATTTTACATTTATATTTAATGCATTAAGCTCTTGAAAGCCTTTTTCGGTCATGTCATTTTGAAAATACTTACGGGCAAGTTCAAGCTTAAGTGAAAGGTTTACCACAGCTTGTGCAGGACCGTCATGTATTTCCCTGGCTATGCGCTTTCTTTCTTCTTCATGGGCCTTAAGTATTCTTTTACTTAATATATCAAGCTCAATATTTTGCTTTTTTAAGTTTTTAAGAAGTATTTGCATATTGTTGTACAATAGATTGTTTTCAAGTACTACAGCAGCCTGTCCCCCAAGTGAACTCATTATAAGTTCATCGGAATAGCTGTAAGGAATTATACTATTAATACCTGAAGGGTTTTTATAATCTATTTTTTCAGTCAAATTTTTTTTCTTATTGATTAATTGAATTACACCTAAAATATTATTTTCATGATCCTTCATAGGTATTGTAAGAATGGATTTTGTTACATAGCCTGTACGTAAATCGAAGGAGTTGTTATGGCGGTATTCAACATTTGTATCTAATTTGTAGGCATCATCAATTCTTAGGGGTTCACCTGTTATAACTGAGTAACCGAAAATACTGTCCTTTGTAATTGTGGAAGTATGGGCCTCAAGGTCAATATCTATACTGGTGTTTCTGGAGATTATAAACTTCAGGAGTTTATCTTCATAATTGTTACCCTTAATTGAGGTCCAATTGTAAGAATCTTTATCTATTACAAGGTATATTGTAGCAGCATCGGAAGATGTTAATCTGATACTGCTTGTTACAATCATTTCTAAAAGCTTAACAGTATCCTTTTGTGAAGATAGGGATTTGCCGATTTCATAAAATTCTCTAACCTCATATTTTAAAGATAGAATTTTTTTTCTATTATTTATTTCATTTGTAAGTTTGTTTATAAGAAATTGTTGATTGAGTTTTACTGTATTAATAAAATCAAAAATATTGCCGAAATTACCTATATAGTTTTGATCTTCATGATAAAAGCCGACAAGTATATAGTTTGAATCTTCCAAACGACTACTCAGAAAGTTGCTAATATAGTTTAAGGATGGATATTCAACAAACAATACTATAGGATTAACATCAACTGCATGAGTATCAGATAAAAAGCTTTCAAGGGTTCGAATAAAATCACTACAGTGTGTAGAACAATTGATTTGGCAAAATGTATTGTTTAGAAAACCGATAAAATCATCATAGGTACTAATTGAACTGCCTAGATAAAATACATTTTCGCTTAGCATATTATGACTCCTTATTTTTTGACATAAACTATAAAAAAGATTCTCTATTTATATTTCGTTATTTTTGAATTAATTATGTTATAGACACTAATACATTAAGCAAGAGTTATATGAAACGAATTTTTGAAAAACTACCTTTTAGCAATAATCAATATAATTATGAAAGATATATATATTATACAACAAAACATAGGTTTTTTCAATTTATCATTTTAAAGGGTGAGGGTTTTTATGATTTGCTTTAATTGTGGAATAAAACTAAAAAGTCAGGATGCAAAAGAATGTCAATTGTGCGGAGTAAAATTTGCTTCCTATTGCTGTGCTTGTTTTTACCCTAATCCAAGTCAGGGGAAATTTTGCACTAACTGTGGTACAAAGCTTGAGAGTATTGAAAATAGGAGCAGTGTGCAAAATTTTGAAACATTATCTGAAAACAGAAGGAATGTAGCTGTTATATTTGCAGATATTTCTGGATTTACAGCACTTTCTGAAAAGATGGATCCTGAAGAGGTAAGAGAACTTATAAATGATTGCTTCAACTATATTACAAAACCTGTGTATGAGATGGAAGGCACTATTGATAAGTACATAGGTGACTGTGTAATGATTCTTTTTGGTGCAAAGTATATACACGCTGATGATGCGAAAAGGGCTGTTTTATGCTGTATGGAGATGATGAGACTTATTAGTGAGTTTTCGGAAGAGAGACTTTCAGCAAAGAATATTTCTTTGAACCTTTCTATTGGAATAAACTATGGCCTTGTTGTGACGGGCAGTATAGGAAACACTTTTGATAAAGACTATACAGTTATGGGGGATATAGTTAACACGGCACAGAGGCTTCAATCAAATGCTCAGTGCGGCAATATTCTCGTTTCAGAGTCGGTATACATAGAGACAAAAGACGTGGTCAGCTATTCTAACTCTACTGAAATAAAGGTTAAAAACAAGGCACACCCTGTAAAGTGTTATAATCCTTTGAAGCTTAAGGATGAATACTATTATGATAACAGAACTGTATTTGTAGGCAGAGCAAAGGAACTAAATGAACTAGTTACAACCTACAACAGTATTCAGAATTCCGGTACTCAATGTGTCAACCTTATCGGAAACGCTGGGTTGGGCAAGACAAGCATTATAAAGGAGTTCTCAAAAAGGTTGGGAAGCGATGTAAAAAAAGTATGGGTAGATTGTAGTTCCATATACCAAAACAGAGTGTATTATACAATTTCAAATATATTAATGAATATTATGAATATAAACACTGGAGAAAGTACAAGTGTGAAGCAACACAGGTTGGTATCATTTTTGGATTTTATACTCAAAGATAAGACGGAAGAGGAAATAAAGAGAAATACTGACTTTATAGGGCTGGTTTTAGGCCTCTCGAGAGATAACGATTTTCAAAATATATTGAATTCCATGAGTTTTGACAGCGTTAGAAAAGAAATTGTAAAACAGTTATATATCTTTTTTGTTGAATTGTCAAAGAGGTATAAGCTGGTTATTATTGTTGATGACATTCATTGTGCCGATTCTAACTCAATTGCTGTAATAGGTGAACTGATTAGTATGTTGTCACATGTTAGCATAACTTTAATTTTATCTTCAAGATACAATTTAGAAGAGTTTAAGCAGCTTGACCCTAAAAGGTATAGAACTTTGAAGGTGGGTAAATTAAATAAAAAACTTATAAAGGAACTGACCTGCAAACTTCTTAACTGCAACGACCTTGATAAGGCCCTTTTCGATATTGTGATAAAGTATACTAATGGAAATCCTCTTTATATGAGTGAATTTATTCAAAGGATAAGAAGGGCTGACTCTTTTAAAATAGTTGAGGGTGTTGCTGAAGTAGATCCTTTAGAAGCTGCATCTATTCCGGCCAACATTCAAAGTTTGATACTTGCTAATATGTCTGAATTGGATGACAAGGCTAGAAACATGCTGCAGACGGCGTCGGTTATTGGTAAGGAGTTTAGGTTATCTATTGTATGTGAATTGCTAGAGCTAAGTTTTGAGGATGCTTTTGAAGCATTACGCCTTCCTTTGCATATGAATATTATTTCTTTAAAGACCTCATTTACAGCTTATGGGTTAGTTGAAAAGGTCTTTATGTTTAATCAGGATACCGAGAGAGATGCTATATATAATAATATTTTGAACAAGGAAAAAAGGGAATACCATAAAAAAATCGGGGAAATAATTGAAGCAAGCTGTAAGAAGGAAATTGAGGACTACTATGAAATGTTGTATACCCACTACAGCAGAGCAAATCATGTAAATAAGGCGGCACAATATGCCTTTAAGACAGCTGTGAAATATAGGAATATTTTCGATATGGCAAGTTCTTTAGAATATTACGACAGGTTTCTTGAATTGACTGTAAAGAAAAAGGATATTGATGACAAAAGGATCCTTCAGGCATATCAGAATATGGGATATATCAACTTTGTGGCAGCTGAATATGAAAAGGCGCTTGATAATTTTAATAAAGCCCTACAAAGAGCAAAACTTTATGATGATATTTATGCGATTAAGCTTATGATTGCAGATTTATATAAGGAACAGGATGCTTATGAAAATGCTTTGGGCATTCTTGAGGATATCGAACCTAAACTAAAGCGTGAGAATATGCTTTACGGAAAGCTTTTGCAGATGAAGTGCAATATTTATAGAATAATGGGTAATCCTGAAGCTTTGAATATTGTCAAAAAAGCAGAGAAGCTTCTTGTGAAAACTATGGATTTTGAAAATTTTTCAGAGATAATGAATCAAGCTGGTATTATATATTATACAAAGGGAGACATTGGAAATTCTTTGCTCTGTCTGGACAAATCCTATAAAAGTGCCGAAAAGATAAACAATCTTGCTATTATGTCAAAGGTTTCGGGCAATCTAGGTGCCATTTACCATGCTACAGGAATGATTTCAAAAGCCCAGGAATACTTTAACAAGTCCATCCATATATCAAAAAAGATATCTGACCAGCAAGGATATATTGCCGGTTGTATAAATCTTGGGATACTTTATATGGACAAAGGATTGTTTAATCAAGCGGAAATTCTTTTTAACGAGGCACTCAATATTTCAAAGGAGATAAATTCAAAGCTCAATGAAAGCATTATACTTACTAATTTAGGTGATATTATGTATGAAAGGGGTTATGTTGATAAAGCACTTGAATATTATGACCAATCCCTTGCAATAGTTAAGGAAATAAATATACCTATTGGTGAGGGCATTAACTATATAAGCATTGCAAGACTTTTTATTGAAGAGGGGAAATATGAGAAAGTATCGGGGCTATTAAAGGCTGCGTTTGATATATTCGCTCAAGCAGATGAAATGGCATATATAAGCGATTACTACAGGTATAAATCCCTTTATAAAATGCTGAATGGAGAGCTTGAAAAAGCTATGGAGGATTGCGAAAAGGCAATTTCAATTTCACACGAGATAAAGAGTGACATGAGGAAACTAAAGACTCTAAGGCTTAAGGCAGATATATTGGAAAAAACAGGTGAAGAGAAGGTGGCGATGGATATCTTAAATGAGTCAATAACATTATCCCACCAAATGGAGTCTGATTATGAAGCTGCTAAAGGCTATTTGGCAAGATACGTTCTTAATGTTAAATTAGGAAATGCAAAAGCTGCTCAAAAAGATATTAATCTAGCGAGGGATTATATGGTAAAGGTTGATGAATGTAAATTTACAAAGATAATTTCCAAGAGTTAAATTTTTACATGTAATGGTTGGCAATCTCTATTATATGGAAAACCCTTTCCCTTAGAGGGAGAAGTTTAATTTATGTTATAATATTATAAAACGAAATTCTCGGCAGTTTCACCGAGAATTTTCGTTTTTTCTTTGCATTAGCAAAGACCATGCAATTACTCAAGAATTTCTTTTGGCAACATATATATTGTTTTTTCTATACTATTTTTAACTGCCAAAGATGTTTCAATTTTCAATCTGCTTTCAAGCGCGTTTTTTACTTTTGCTAATTCAAATTTCGAAAATATTTTATCAGTAATTAAATCTTTTAGCAGATTAGCAACAGTGCACCGGTTTCTATAAAATCTATCATTAATGTGTTCGAGAAATTGTGATAAGTAACACTTTTGACCAAGTAATAGGAATGATCTATAGTAACTGATTTTTGTAATATTTACTTTTTCCTTACTAAATAAATACATTATTAGTTCTAAAGTCTCTTCTTTGCAACCAATATTTTTGGAAATATCGGTTGCTGACATTACTGCGTAGGCTCTTACTAAGGAGCTTTTATCTTTTTTTGCTTTCTCAATCAGTAGTGTAATTACATCCTTAGAAGTGCTAGTACATAGTGAATCGCAGGCATTGATCCTTACTAATTCTTCTTTATCATTAAGTAATCTAATAAGGATTTTTTCTGCTTCTACTGTATTTGAAAATACTAAAACCTCTGCTACTCTTGATCTAACCTCGTCATCTCCATCTTGTGAAAGAACGTCAAGTGTTTTTAAGTCGCCTTTTGCAAAATAATCGTTTTCTTCTACTCTATCAATAAAATCTAACTTTTCATCTGTGCTTATATTTTTAAGTGAACGTTCTGAAAGGCTATTTAACATGGTATTCCCCCCCTTTTTTGAATCACTTGTTGTTATGGTTAGCATTAAATGTTTCTGAACAATCTATATAGATTTTGATATTTTGTCATACATCAAAGTCATTTAATGTTGACCATTTTAAGTACTCATTTCAAAATATACATTCCTTTATTATCATTGCAATTCAGATGGACTTCGTTTCGGATCCAAATAATGACCAGTAACCATTATCCTCCATGTGTTGATTATAGGAAGGCACAACAGGTAATATTATTGGACATACTCTTTTGTCGATTTTATCTAGTAAATTCATCATAGCTCCACCAAATGTTACTATTCCGCCTAATATAGCAGTTCCTATATCAGCTTTATTTTTACCTTTGTTTTTACCCTCTTTTTCCCGTTTTTGTTTGTTTCGAAGTCCCCTTCCTTTTTCTTCTTCTTGATATTCTTTTCGCTCTTTACCAGATAAAGATTTGTCTCTAGCACCTTTAGATACTTCTTCATCAGAAAGGTCTTTAAATTTAGTATTTGGTCTCCAAGTTTTCTCTTTAGAAAATCCAGTTGAATCATAGTAATTAACGGGGTCATTTTCACAGTAAGCAAATAAGTTATGCCCAAGTAAGTTACCTGGAGCACCAATGAGTTTATCCGCACTAATAAACCTATGCATATATGGATTATAATAGCGCGAATTAAGATAATACAGCCCTAATTCAGTGTCAAACCTGTAACCTCTATACATGTAAGGATTATCGACAGCTAAATGAGTATTTGTTGCAGAATAACTGTTTAATGATCCCCAAGTATCATACTTATAGGTTACCACTTGATAACCATTTTCGTCAACTAAAGCAATTATATCTCCTTGACCATTCTTTACATAATAAAATTCTTCCGGTTCACTTTGATATAAAATGGAGCCTAACTCTGAATCATACACAATTTCCTGATAATTTATACTTATCAAATTACCACTATTATCATATGAAAAGTACATTTTAGTGTATTCGTCAGTAGTTCTACCATCATAGGATCCCCATTCTTCATGATAGTGCTCCTCACATCTTACTTTATCTCCTACTGAATAGTAATATTCATGGCTTTTCCCATCACGCCAATGTTTTTCAGTTCTAATACCTTGATCATTATACTTAAGGGTAACATCCTTACCATATGAGGTTTCACAAATAAGATGTCCGTTGCAATCCCAGGTGTATTCTGTCGAACCACATTTAACTATATTTCCCAGTCCATCGTATTCAACGGCATCTCCCCCAAAGCTAGTCAACTTATCTTTCCAGATAGGGTCATTATACTCATAGTTATCAGTATAAATAGGAGTGTAATTTTCCAAATTAGGATCTGTTGTATACTTATATGTTTTCTCTGTTAGAATATTTCCGCCTTTATCATAGATATATACGATGGTTCTGTTTGAAACTTGATTATCCTCTCTTATTAGTGAATTTAACTCATTATAATAGTACTTTATAATTTTTCCATTCTGAGTTATTGTATCAATATTTCCATTCTGGTCATATGTATAATCTATTGAATTTCCGTTATTTTGTATCTTCGAAAGCTGATAAGTAGTAGATTGAGAGCCGTCATTTCCTGTTTTATAAAAATAGTTTGTAGTATACTGCCCTGCGTCCAAATTGATAACATTAGAATCAAGTCTTCCTAATGTGTCATAATCATAATCAACAATTTTGCTATTATGCAAAGAAACAGTATTTAGTCTATTGTCATTATCATAAATATATCCGGTTTCAAAAGATTTTTTTTCAGGCAAATCCCTTGAATTTTTTAGTGTAATTTTATCTATCGTATTATCAATATTACCTTCAGAATCATAATTGAATTCTGTAGAATTTTTATCTGAAGTTTCAGACTTCACTAATCTATCTGCTTCGTCGTATTTGTAATAATAATCCATATTGTCGAATAAATCCGCTACTCTTGCAAGATTTCCATTAGCATCGTATACATATGAATACATGCCTACAATTTCAGGGCCATGGTCTGTATCAATTTGTGTCGTAACAGAAGTTAGTCTATTTGAATTGTCATAGTCAAAACCAAGACTCTTACCATTTGCATATGAAATCCAATCTAATTTAGAATCTGTTGTATAACCATAGTTAACCAAAGCTATAGGTGTTGCAGATGGTATAGGTGTCGCAGAAGCATTAGGAGTTGATGTTGGTAGTCTTAAAGATATTTCCTTAACGTTACCTAAAGAATCGTAATCAAAATTGTAATTGAAGTTATTGTGTTCAATTGTTTTTATTTTATCATCTTTGTAACTATATTTATTCCTCACCTCTCCTATATCAGAAACATTCTTGTATACATCTGTTAACCTATCTAAATTATCATAACTATATGATGTTGTTTTATTTTTTGCATCAGTAAAGCTATCCAATGTTCCTTTTGACTCATTAAAATTATAAGTCACTGTATTTCCTAAGGGATCTGTACTTGTTTCTAAATAGTTCCCATTGGTAGTATATGTTGCCGAACTCTTTATAAATTTCAAATCATCTCCAACTGTAATAGAATCAGGATTTCCATGTAAATCATATGTTATGTTACTCTTTACATTTTCTTCTGTAGTAGTAGTTTTTAGATTATGATTTTCATATGTAGAATATACGTCATAATGATTAGTATTTGTATTTACAACCTTTTCCACATCATTACTTGTATTATACTGAACTTGCCTTTCTTGTGCATCAGTTGAATTAATTGTCGACAAATTGCCATCTGAAGAATATGTATAGCTTGAACCGAATTCTTCTCTATAAAGCTGCAATCCATCAAACCAAGCCTTGTTTAAATTATTACCATATTTTATAGTAACAGCGATTCCATCATAGGCGTTAATAGTTTCTATACTGTCGCACACATAATTCCATATATCTGGATCCTTACTAAATGGAACTATTAGCTTTTGATTTTCTGTGCTATCCCAAGAAGTAACACCTGCTTTTCTAAATACAACTTCGGCTTGAAATAAACCTTTTGGAGTGGAATTTGCACGTGCCCAGCCACCTAAAACATATTTTTCACCAGCTCCGCCTGACATATATTCCATATACTGAGTTCGACTTTTTATTTTGTTTGCCTCGCCTGTAATAGTAACACAGTTACTATCCAATATCATCGGATGATCAGTATCTGTAGTAACCTCAATAATATCATCAAGTGGATTTACGTATCCCGATGCTTGCCAATTTTGTATTCCATCACTAAAATCACTGTTTTCAATAATGTTGTATCTATTACTTACACCTTCCTCAAGTTGAAATCCATCAAAATATACCGTTCCGGTTGAACCATTTAAATCGCCAAAAACGTATACATTTTTATCTAAATTCCCATAAGGTATGTCAAAAGATACTTCTATCTTTTGCCAATCATTTGTCCCTGTTATATACTTAGACTTATAACGGCAGTAATCTCCTGAATTATTTTGATATTGACAATGTATGTATGCTCCTTCATACAAAGAAGATACATTATCTGTTTTAACATAAGCCGATAAAGTATACTTTCCAGCTTTAGCAACATCAACGGTTCGGTAAACACCCCCGCTACTAAAAGAATTGGTGCTAGTACTATTAATTTTCATTGAACTACTTCCAAACATTTTTATATCCTTAGAAACAGCTGTAGTATAACCACTAGACCACCCAACTATCCATCCAGTTGTACCATCTTCAAAACCATGGTTTGGAATCTTATTTACGACAGTACCTTGCAATCTTGATTGTAGTTTTATTTTATTTTTGTTAATTCCACTATTATAATATTTATAATATGCAGCATTGCCTTGTGGGTCATTTACACTGATTGTATTTCCATAGTTGTTAAAAAAGTAATTATATTTATTTCCGTCACAATCAGTAAATTGTGTAGTATTCTGACCATATTTAAGCGTCAAATGATTACCTGTTGTACCATCTATATTTGATTCTGTTACTTTCCAAACCCTATAAGGAGCTGTATCATAATACTGGTAAGTAATTTTATATCCATCATTATTTGTAATAGATTGGAGTTTACCGCTTGTATTATAAGTGTAGCTAGAACTTTTTGTATCTATATATGCAATATTATCCAACCGGCCATTTACATAATTATATGTGACTAATTCTCTATTTAAAGAATCTTTAATCTTCTTTAAATATGAATTTTCATAAACGAACGTATATGACCTACTAGCACCATCCACTACATTTGATATCTTATAATCAGAAGTGTAGTTAATCGTCAGTGAATTATTGTTATTATCTTTAATTGATTTAAGATATGCTATATCACCATTAGGAACAAATTCAAGTGAGTTTCCTTTTTTATCTTTAATCCTCCACTTAGTATTATAATCAATAAATTCAAGTTCTAAATCTAATCCAGATTCATCAATGTATTTATTAGAAGTGTACTTAAAATAGTGATTTGTTCCATCTCCGTCTTTATAAACATAGTAATCAGCTCCAGCGATTTCTTGATATTCAATTGTTTGACTTAAGTTTAATCTCCAACCCTGACCGCAGTAATCAACATAATCATCTTCAATACTATTAAATACATGACTGATGCTTACTGGCATACGATTTCCATTCATTTGTATATCGTCATGAATAAACGTTACATTTCCATTAAAATCGTTTATATATCCATTTCCAGCTCTGCCCAAAGTTTGGGTGTGGTATGTCCAATAGTCTTCCAATCCGTTTGCGCTAGAATAATAAACTACTAGTGTAGGTTGGCAAAAATAGTTAATGTATTCACCTGAATATATTATTGCACTTTCGTCAGCACCAATAGCATTTGCTTTGAGCATTACCCCATAATTATCACCAAGATTATACCAATTTTGCGTCAACCTTGTTAAATCAAAAGTCCTATAACCATCTGTCGAAACATTAACATAATCCTCACTAATATCTCTAGCTGCCGGTTTATTATTCCATGTTAATGTATTTTCATTCCAAGATGATAAAACTTCATGCGCAGACAAGTAATTCGAAGAATTATTTGAGGATGTATTATAATATATTTTTAAAAAAGAGCTTGTAACGTAATCTGTTGATGATATTTGCGGAAGAGTAAATGATAAATATATTCTGCTATCTTGGGTACTTGACTTTTTAGCATAAAGGTAAGCGTATAATTGAACCCGTATGTTAATCAATTAATTAGTATGAGATAATACACCAAAAACCTGGAGGTGTTTTATGTCACATAATCAATGGAAAGAGTTAATTGAAGAATACGAAAAAAG
>JAEZUI010000040.1 GCA_023421115.1 Bacillota bacterium
TCCAACCATATACAGACAAATATGAATTACCGTTTGGTGAGTAATTACAAGCATATTCCATTGTCATTGTACCAATTTGTTGGTGTGTCTGGGTCTCATTGTACTTAATACCTTTACGGAATAATATGTTGTTGATATTACTCCACTCACAACTAAAAGCACCAGCATCTTTTAAAATCATTGTTCCTGTTCCATTATCTTTCCAGTACTCGTAGTCATAACCGCCATGTTGTCCTGTCTTATTTTCAGTGACTGTTTCTGTTGGACTAGTATTACCACCAGTATTGCCACCGGTATTTCCACCAGTATTTCCACCAGTATTTCCACCAGTGCTTCCTGAACCAAAGGAGAAGGAATCAATATTTACCGGTCCATTAAAGCAAAGATACAAATCTTGTGTACTTGAAGCACCACTAACGGTAGTAGATAATTCCTTATAAGCATCCCAACCGCCAGTTGAAGGTACACTCAAAGAACCTATAAGAGTACCTGTAGGACTGCCCAACCTTAATTGAATAGTTGTGCTAGCGTCACCACCGTAAGCAACACGAGCTTTAAAAGATGATGCTCCGGAGCCAAAGTTAGTTTTATTAAATACAAGATAATCTCCGTTTTCAATATACCCTAAACCATTTCCTCCATTATCAGTTCCTATTTTTTCCATTGTAGAAGAACTTAATGTGTTATATTCTTCTGCTTGTAATGCTGTAAAAGCACTTCTTTCAGTAACAGCTACTCCGGTTTTACTAGCAAGATTACCTCCGGTATCGCCACCAGTGTTTCCGCCACCGGTATTGCCGCCATCACTTCCACCCATGGTAATATTCATTTTTGTCATATTAGCTTGACCACTACTTTGATATCCCTCTACAACCATGGTAACTTCGTACAACCTACCCATTCTCATGCCTCTAGATTCCCAATGCTTAAAGTGTTCATGGATTGATATAGTTCCGCTTGAACGTTTTTGTGTACGAACACTCCAATACTGTTGGAAAGTTGAAGTACCTTCAATGGAAGGTTGCTGATTTCTTGTTGTCTCATATATTTCATATGTACCACCATTGGCAGAAAATGTGCCCTTTGGATTATTACTTCCTGGTGGCTTCCAGGTACCGTAACTCTCAATTATGTAATACTCTACAAGCGGATTTTGCGTCCAACCATATACAGACAAATATGAATTTCCGTTTGGCCTGTAGTCACATGCGTAATCCATAACAATATTTCCATATGATTGGTAATTCTGTGTTGAACCAAGCTTTTTACCTGTACGGAATAATATATTACCAATATTACTCCATGAACAACTGAATGTACCGCCTCCATTAAGAGTCATTGTTCCAGTTCCATGGTCTTTCCAATATTCATAGTCATAACCATCAATCTTACCCGTTGCGTTGTTATTAAGCGTTGGACCTGCTTGTACATTCTTTGGAAACATGCTAAACAAGAAGGTAAAACACATGAAAGTTGAAAAAATCACTTTCAATCTTTTTTTCATTTTTCGCTCCCCTTTCCTTTTTTACAATTTTTTAATTTCCAAATTTGCCATCTCTTCGAATCTTTATTCCAGCCACCAATCCCCTTCCTTCCAATATTAAATATTTTTATTATAATGAACTCTAAATATATTAGAGTAATCATACAAAAAATATAAGTAATAGTCAGTATATATAAGATAGTAAATAGTAAATAGTAAATAGTAAATACTAGATAGTAATGCAAGTATAAATATAAGAACAACAAAAAGATAAGTAACCGGTTTACTAAATCGGTTACTTTCATGATATCATAAATTCCAAACAAAGACAATAAGTTTTTATCAAGAAAATCCGCCTAAACCATGTCTTTTTTTAGTTAAATCAGGACGAATTTTTGTATTAGGAACGAATGAAATACAAGTCCTAACTCAGGAGATAAAGAAAAAACTCAATTTGATAATGTTCTCAGAATATGTGATTAGGAAGTTATTTTTTCATTATTCCCTAAGTTTACTCCAGTGAAAAAGATGCTAAGCTTGCGCCCCCCTCACCTGCATACACAAAATACATCGCATGTATACCATCAGGTATGGCAATATCAGCAGAATATTCCTTCCATATGTTCGAAAATTCAACGGGTATCTTTGCAAGCTCTTTACCGTCCCAAGATGTCTTAACTAAAAAGTTCCCACGACAATATCCGCGTACCTTAATCTTGATCTTTTTTACTCCCTTACAATCAAAATATTTAAATCCGGCTGCAGCACTGTCTCTCAGATTGGCTACATAACCGATTTCTTCATCACCATCTTTTCCATCCTGAGTTATCTTTGGGAATCGAGTGTCCATCCACTCACCCGGAGCACCCGTATACTTTTCTTCGTGCTTGCAGAATAAATTACATGCTATATATGCCGGATACTCACCACGTCCTGCAAGTGGACCTCCATTAGAACCACAAGATGTCATCTCTACTTGTGGAATAGTTCCATCCTCACTAAATTCAATCTGCTCAATACAACCCTGTCGGCTGAAATTTGTTCCATTAGTGTGCCTATGATAAAATATATACCATTTTCCGTTGATTTCTACAATACTGCCATGATTGTTACCACCATAGTACATAGGTTTATTCGCCGGTTTGTAAGAATCAATATGAAGATCGTTATTGCTCACAATAACTCCTTGATATTTAAAACCTTTTGTTGGATATTGGCTGGTAGCATAACATAGTTCATGGTAAACAATTGAGGAATAGACAAAGTAATAGGTATCCCCTCTCTTTCTTATAGAAGGAGCCTCAAAAAATTCATGTCCTTCAAATCCGCTGCCCTTGCTATAAGGTTCACTAGGAGCTATAAACGTGGGTTCTTCCACAATAGTGAGCATATCCGACCCAAGGACTGTTACCATGGGACCTTTTCTTGACTTATCACCAACTGAACAAAAGCCGGTATACAGATATGTTATCTCTCCTTCTGTCAATACTCCTGGATCAAATTGAGGCTGGTCACCCTCTCTTTCTCCTAGTCGTATCCCATTGGAATAATGTACATATCCATAGAATTCAAACTTACCTGCTGGCTTATCGCAAACAGCTACCGACACAATTGAAACCTTATCAAGAACATAATATAAATAATACTTTCCATCCAGCCCGACTGTGATGTCCGGTGCATAAAGACACATGCTGCCGTCATGATTAAGCGGGTCATCTGTTTTATTGTAAATCACGCCTTCATATCTCCAGTCAGCCAAATCATCAACGGGTGCCGACCAGCATACATAATCGTTTAAGCAATAGGCATGTCCGTTAAATCGATCATGCGATCCGTAAACATACACTCTGTTGTTAAAAACATACGGTTCACCATCGGGAATGTATTCCCATGATGGAAGATATGGATTGAAACCTTGATTTTTCACCATTATTACCTGTCCTCCTTTGGTAGCCCTATTTTAGTTATTCAATGCCGTAAAATTCATCAGGATCATAGCCTAGATAAGTGTCTGTTATATCATTTACAGCAGTAATTTCCAACATGCAAAGGTGATTACATGGGATTGCCACTTTTACCTCATACGTTCCATTCTGTTCAAGCAGTTTTTCATCGGTTTGGAGCGGCTCAGCAGAAGCCTTAAGTATCTTCAACTGCTCCTTGTTCAAACTACGTGGCTTGCCAAGATTGCTCCAGGTCTTCATAGGGTTAGCATGTGCTCCTCCTACATCCTTTTTTAATAACAGAGCCTGTTTACCTATAGATGGTACTGTAATTACATAGTCTATATCAGGAGACGGTTTGTGATCGCGCATGTCATGCCAGTTCCAGCCAATGATTACATACTTGTTGTCACTTTTAGTCACAATTAAATTATCATCCCGGTAAAGCAATTCTTTGCCTGCGTTTGAGAAAAATTCAAAAGTATAATAGGTCGGTTTTTTTATGGAGTTCAGCGCAACCAAGCCAAACCCTCCGTGAAATACCGACTTCGGAACATCCATCTCCTCAAATACGTCACTGAAAGTCCAATAGGAATAAGAATCTGCATATTCTCCAGCTTCACTAAGTATCCGTGCAATGAACGCCGCATTAAAATCCGTATCATGTATCGGGCAAATAGGCATATAAGAGGTGTTAAATTCTGTTATATGCAAGGGCATATTCGCAATTCGTGGGTAATCAGCCATAATCTGGCGGGTTTCCTTAAGTTCTTCAATCATCCGCGTCGGTTCACGCATGGTATGGTATATATAATGTCCACGAGTAGTTGGATCATTTGCCGTATAGCAATGACGGGTTATAAAGTCCAAAGGCGTATTATTCTTTACACAATATTCAAAAAAACCTCTCAACCAGCGTTCGGTGTCAACGCCACAAATTGCAGGTCCACCAATCTGGATACGTGCATCCACACTTTTTACAGCCGCAGCTGAGTACTCGTAGAGCTTAAAATACTCTTCCATAGTGCCTGCCCAAAAAGGAATATTTGGTTCATTCCACACTTCAATCGGCCAAGTGATCACCTCATCCCTGCCATACCTGTCAATCAGATGGTTTAGGGTGTTTATTACAAGTTCTGACCATTTTTCATAAGATACGGGGGGTGTAACGTTGCCCTTCCAGTAAAATACAGTTTGTTCGCCAGTCTTAAGTTTTTCAGGCATGAAACCAAGTTCAAGGAATGGTCGTATACCATTCTCCATATAAGTGTCCATTATTTGATCCAGATAAGTAAAATTGTAAAATGTACTAGTTTTACCGTCCATTTCACACTCACGGTATATACCTACATCATCACAAAACAGCCCATGGCCGCGGATGTATCGAAAGCGCAGAGTCTCTTGAACCATTTTCAAATGATCAATATACTCTTTTTGCAACGCCAACCCCATCCTACCGGTACCAACACAATAATTTGCATAATTTTTGAAAGGCTTACCCGATACAGGCACTTCAATCTTCTTTACCATGTTAAACCTCCTGTTTTTTTAATAAGGTGATTCTAAAAAATAATTGATCCTTGGTGCTTCAAAAAAGTTGATTTTAATGGGATAAAACTATATACTAACTAATGATTTTTTTGTAACACCTAATTATCATAAATATAAATATATTCTCACATATCCTTAAAAAACTTGAATGACGAAATTTGTTATTCAGAAACCCATTTGTTATTTTTTGAAAGTGGGCATCGCGCATCTTCGAGCTTTGCTCGAATTTGAACAAAACATCCGCACTGCAGACAAGTGGAACTATAATCAAGATATTTACATTTACTACATTGCAACAATCTAAACTCATAAACCTCATCTCTAACAAACTTGATCCGTTTATTTTTTGCGAGTTTATCAATTGCATCATTGATTTGAGCCTGGGAAATTTGTGCCCTTACCATCACATTTTCCGAACAGCTTTTACATTTTTGCTCTATCATAATAAACCACCTAAATAAGCTTAATAGCATATTTTTCTGTATAGTAGTTCAAATATAACCTATACATTATGGAAGCATTTAAGTTTCAGAACCTATGAACATTCTTTTGCTACACAATATAAATAACTGAGTTTTTTTTAAAACGGCAATTGCAATATGTTTTTGCAATTGCCTGATTCATAAAAAGTCAAAAACTAATTTATCTCCAAGACAACCACAGATTTTGATGGAATTTTACATTTCGCATAATTATCTTCTATTTTGGCTTCTTTAAACACATCAATTTTCACTTCATTACTATCTTCAAAGGTGTTCATCGCATTCATTGCCTGAGCTGTGAGAACCTTTCCACCTATACTTTGTACTGTTGTACCCCTTATATCAATGTCAACTTCAATATCTTGTACAGGATTGAGGTTACAAATTGAAACATGTATTTTTCCTTCCTTATTCTGTGATGCTGAAACACTTATCTGAGGTATTTTTTCCCCATTACAGGAATACTCAATATTTTCAACTTCAAGAGATAAAAGCTGTGCATCCTTATGCACCTTATACATATCAAAGATATGGTATGTGGGTGTTAAAAGCATTTTATCCCCTTGGGTTAAAATCATTGCTTGAAGTACATTTACCGTCTGAGCTATATTTGCCATTTGTACTCTTTCACAATAGTTATTGAAAATATTCAGGCTAATACCTGCTATCAAAGCATCTCTCAATGTATTCTGCTGGTACAAAAAGCCTGGATTCGTGCCAGGTTCCACATCGTACCATGCCCCCCATTCATCAACTATCAAGTCAACCTTCTTTTCTGGGTCATATTTATCCATTATGGTAGTATGCTTATTAACCAGCTCCTCCATATACAGTGCTTTTTGGAATGTTTTGAACCATTCTTCTTCATCAAATTCAGTAGCTGAACCCTTCCCAGTAAAGAAATCATGTGGTACGGTATAGTAATGCAAGCTTATTGCATCCATTAAATTTCCAGCTTCCCTCATCAAAACTTCCGTCCAGTGATAGTCAGCAGTGTTAGCTCCACATGCAACCTTATATATTGTATTGTCTCCATAGTTTCGCACGTATGTTGAATATCTTCTGTAAAGGTCTGCATAATACTCAGGTCTCATATTTCCACCGCAGCCCCAGTTTTCATTTCCTACTCCAAAATATTTCAACTTCCAGGGTTCTTCTTTTCCATTTTGCCTTCTCAAATCAGCCATGGGAGATTTACCATCAAAGGTCATATATTCTACCCACTGCTGCATTTCATGGACAGTTCCGCTTCCTACATTACCGCATATATAGGGCTCAGCACCGATCATTTCACAAAATTCTAAAAATTCATGGGTACCAAAATGATTATTTTCAACCACACCACCCCAATGAGTATTAATCATATAAGGTCTTTTCTCTTTCGGACCGATTCCATCCATCCAGTGATATTCATCAGCAAAACATCCGCCCGGCCATCTTAGTACAGGAATCTCCAACTCTTTCAATGCTTCCATTACATCTTTACGGTATCCTTTTATATTTGGAATCTCAGAATCTTCTCCAACCCATATACCCTCGTATATACACCTTCCGAGATGCTCCGAGAAATGTCCGTATATATTTTTATTTATTTTTCCTTTTTTAATATCTGCATTCAATATCATTCTAGCCATTAGTTTTCCCCTTTTCTTTATATAAATAAACATCTAAGATGTTTCAAAAAAATTCATTAGTCAATATATATAGTTCCAACCCAATAAAATCAACTTTTTTGAAACACCCATTGACCAGTTATTTTTTAGGAATCACCTAAATTGAAAATGCACGTTAAGGGATATCATCCCGCCCTATACAGCTTTACTTTCAGCCCCATATCCGTATAAACCACTTCCCCTACCAATAAATCCTGATTTAAAAAATTCAAGGCCTTACTGTCTGTGATAATTTTAGGGTATGTTCTGAACAACACATTATTCGATTCTTTTATTGCATAACCATTATTCTCAATATAAATTTTACAGCTTTCCCCTGTATAATCTTTCCCTTCAAGCATATACCTTGCGGATATAATATGCCTATCTCCATGCTTTTCTATAATCTGAGTATCAATTCCTCCAGGAAGCACTTCCCCTGTAAAACACTTACCTGTAACACTACCTGTAAAAGGAATCATCACAACACTATCACCGTAAAGGTTATTTAATGAAATTTCTTCTTTGATTTCTATGTGTACCATGAATAATTCTTCAAAAATCAAATCATTACTCCCCCCCTTTTGCTTAATAGTATTTCATTCATAACCATGCCACAATAAGTCATTTAAATATAAACCTTAAATTTAAGATCTATACAACACCCCCTGAAGCATAATCTCTTCCAATGATAGGTATTAGTCTTTCATTAAGAAACCGGTATAGTAAACCAATTACATAAATACTAGCATAATATTGTAAAATGCACAATAATAATTAGAGCATTTAGTAATACTATAGGTTATTCAAGTGTGTTTAAGAAATGGTAAGTAATACATTATCAATAGCACTTGGAATAAGAATGATAAGTTTGGAATTCAAATGTAAATTCTTATATGATGCAGTGAAAGAATTTTAAAGCGCAGGAATAAAATATTGTGTAATGTATTAAACAAGGTGATTCCAAAAAATAACTAGTCAATTGCCATTTCAAAAATCTGATTTGTGGGGTTTTTTGACTTAAATTTTGAATGGGTTATTTTTTAGAATAGCCCAAAGCTTGAAAAATTACAGAAAATCCTAAAGTAAGTCATTAACATTGTTTTTATCTACAACCTCTATACGTGTCCAAATAACTTCTTTTTCTAACTTTTGTCCGGTAGCTAGCATATTATAGAGGTAAATAATTGGATCATGCCCCTGACCAAAGGGATCATGTCTAATTGCCGCATAAATAATCCCTTTTTTAATATATTCAGAAATTTCCGGATTATAATCAAAGCATATAATAAAAGTTTTCCCTGTATGTCCAAGGTCTTCGATAGCTTTGGCAGCACCAAACACACCAACTCCATTAATAAACAAACCGTGAATATTACTGTTCTTCCTGAGCATATCTTTTATAGTATTATATGAAAGCTCAAAGCTATCAGCACACTGAGACTCAGCAACAACTTTTATACCTCTGTATTTCTTGAGTTCAGCTAAACTAATCTCTCTTCCAATGCTATTTACAAATACGTTAAGATCACCTGTAATTATAGCCACATCACCTTTTCCCTCGAGTGCTTTTGCCATCAGACGTACACCAACAACATTGGACGAAGTAATCTCAGGACCTACATATGCTGTACGTTTAGATTTAAACGGTAAGTCAATGTTATATAACATAACTGGTATATTTTTTTGATATGCCTTTTCAATTATCTCAGCAATATCAGCATCAAAACCAGGTGCAATAATTCCACTAACGTCATTTTCTATGGCTTCCTTTATTGAGTTTTTGATTTGGTCACCCACATCTTCTTTAAATCCAAGATAGTCTATTACTACATTTTTTTCAGATAATTCCTTAATGGCATACAGGACACCCTGACGCACAGCATACCAGAATTCATGATCTAAAGGGCTAACGAAAGTGATACTTAATTGTCTTTTGCTATCCGCTTTAACAGGAATAACTGTTGTTCGGTATTTCCTCACAAGTTTTTCTATTCCTGCTAGTATGTCTTGAAGCGATGATGCACTTGCTTTTATCTCTTGCAGTTCGGCCAATTCTTGCTGAGTAACTGCTGCAACTTCCTGTGTTTTGTTTGATATATCTTTTGAGGCTTTGTGAAGCAGAAGGCTTTTTTGATTTATTTCGTGAGTACTTGAATTAATTAAAGATACATCTTTATATACCGTTTTCATATCCAACTCAAGTAAATTTGTATTTTTGTTGATAATATCAAAGGATTCTTTTATAGATTTAAATATATCTCTAGTAATGTCATAATTTACCACGCAACTATCAATGCTGTTACCAACAAACTCACTACTGGAATTTATATTTTCCAATATAGCGTTTATTTTACCAATGCTTTTTTTGGTTGCTGCTGCCAATGAATTCATTTCATGAGCTACGACGGCAAAGCCCTTGCCTGATTCACCTGCTTTGGCAGCTTCAACAGAGGCATTAAGTCCTAAAAGCTTTAACTGCTCACTGATTTTTATAATAAACTTGCCAATTTGATCTATTTGAGTAATATCTTCATTCAGCTTTTTTATATATTCTGAAGTATTATTCAAATTATCGGAAATAATATTAACCTGTTGATAGTAATCATCTAAATGCTGTGCACCTACAGCTGTTGCCTGTACAGTTTTTTCAACCGATTGCTCTACCTCCCCAATACTAATTGTTATATTTTCTATCCTGTTTCCTACTTCACCAATTCTATATGTAGTATCAATCATAAGCTTGGATTGCTCCTGTGCTTTTCCCGCTACATTTCCCATACTGGCCGCAATTTGCTCGTTACTTAAGTAACTGTTATCCATGCTCTTAGATACACTTTCAATAGCGTCAGAAATGGTTACGATATTAACTTTTGTCGACTCAATGAAGCTCAACAGGTTGTACTTCATATCATTAAAAGCTATAGTCAGCACCTCAAGTCCACGAGCATCTTCACGTAATATATCATTTATATTTAATTCACCCTGGGCAAGCAATTCAGCTTTGTGATTAATTGTATCAATTGACTTAAAAATCTTCAATAAAATAATAAACAGTGTAATTATTAGAATAATTTCTCCAGCTAATAACACAACAAGGCCAGTTCTAGATAAAAATTCAGACATAAAATCAAAAAGTAAAACTGATACTTCAAATATAAGAAACAGAAATAAAAAAATTATTAGAAAAAAAACAACAGACTTCATTATGCTCTTACCGGATGTGTGCGGCTTTGAATTGTTCATAAACACGCCTCCGTTGTTGAAGTTTTAAACTTAGACTAGAAAGATAAAAAATTATGATAGAGACTTATGATATATACTTTTTATTTTATCATGTTTTCTGTGCCTTTTCAATGTTTTTGGTCGAAATGTCGAAATGGGAACTTTTAATAAATGTAAAGCAAAATTATGTTAAGAAAATTGCATAGAAACTTTAGAATAGGTTGTCAATGTAATAGGTTAGGCAAACCAATTATATTTGGCATACCTAACCTATACCTAAAAGTTTCTTTATAAAAAGCTTTTAATCCATGCATCCATTTGCAACCGCTCTTACACGGAGGTGATAGTACTCTTCCATATTAGGGTACATTTGATGCATATATACAACAGAAAACCGCTCTTTCGGATCAATACTTACATAAGTTCCCAGCATACCAGTCCATCCAAACTCACCAATCGAACCGTTAGAATGAGCTTGTGCTGTATCCATCAGTGTTCTGACTCCTAAACCATATCCATACCCATCTAAATATGAATTTCTATAATCCAGCAACTGTTCAGCACTTAAGTGATTTGTTCTCATAAGGTCTATAGTCTTTCTGCCAATAATTCTTTCTCCATTAAAAACCCCTCCATTTGCCAACATTTGTGAAAATTTGAGGTAATCATTAACGGTGGAAAAGAGCCCTGCACCTCCAGCTTCATAAAGTGCATCCGGCTTATGAAATTGATCTAGAGGACCAGAAATTTTTATCAGTTCCCCTTTACTATTTTTTTTGTAATGGGAAACCATTCTAGACTCCATATCGCCATAGTAGCGGTAACCTGTATCTTTCATACCCAAAGGTCCAAATATTTCATCCTGCAAAAATTCCCCCACGGTTTTTCCTGAAATGATCTGTATTAAAGCTGCAATAATATCATGTCCATATCCATATAACCAGTGGGAACCCGGCTCAAATGCAACCGGAACAGCTCCCATTGCTTTTACCTCAGTCACAATATCAAATTTACCATGCTTTTTCTCCAATTCATTTCTTACTCGTGCCATTTCCTTTGCTGTCGGTGAATCCATATCGGGATAGGGTATACCAACAGACATATTAAACGCATGTTTGATTAACATATCGTTTTTAGCTTTTTTTACATTAATATTCCCGTTAAGATCTGATACAAATACCTGTGTATCCCTATATTCCGGAAAATATTCGTAAATCGGCTCGTTTAAAAGAAATTCTCCTCTTTCAAACAATATCATAGCTGCTGTACATATAACTACTTTTGTCATTGAAAACATTCGGTATACAGTATCTTCTGTAATCTTTCTTTTTTCCTCCAAATCAGCATAACCGAAATACCCTTGATATAAAACCTCTCCATCTTTTGCAACAGCACATCCGCATCCAGGCAGACCATTTTCCACATATCTCTTTAGCAACTCACTTAAATTTTCAAACCTTGCCATATTACAATTCTCCTTGCATCAAGTTTTTATCTACTTAGCCGATTACTTCATGCTACCATAATTTTGTATTATCCGCAATAAACTTTTAATTTATAGCAGCCACCAAAAAATGTCAATTTAATTTGTTGAAGTGGCTATTGAACAGTTATTCTTTAGTACTCGCTTTATATTGTGCTATATACTATTTATTCTAAAAATAGCACAAGTATAACAAAAATAAAACATGCTTGTAAACATAAAATGAAATCTATTTGAAAATAATAATATTGGAGGGATGTAAATGAGTCAGAACAAATATTATAGAAAACACCCGAGAAGCCATGTTAAAACTAACAGCGAGAATGAAGAAAATATACTAAACTTAAGCGCACTGGCAGCTGTTGGAATTTTAGCCTTCAGTTTCGCAAACGGCATGTTCTTAGGATATATGTGGAAAAGAAGCAGATGTTGATAAAAAGTACTATCGTGATAAAGCGATAGTACTTTTTGCAGAATCTAAAGCTTATATTCTAAGTTATCACTGAAGATTTAAAATATTGCCTCGCACTCTCAATATCCTTTATTATTTGATCAACCAACTCTTCTTTTCCGCTGAACTTCTTTTCACCTCTAATTTTTTTGAGAAAATAAACTTCGATGTCCTTTCCATAAATATCTTCACTGTAATCAAAAATATAAGTCTCAATAGACTTTTTCTGACCTTCGAAAGTCGGGTTATTTCCAATATTGGTTATACTGTTATATATCTTGCCGTTCAGAAATGTTCGTGTAACATATACGCCATCCGTCGGCATTAAAAGGTATTCTTCAGGATATATATTAGCAGTCGGAAAGCCCATTGTATTCCCTATCCTTTTCCCTTTTTCAACAATGCCGGTGATTGAATAATGCCTACCTAGCAGTTTAAATGCACTGTCCATATCGCCTTTTTTGACATGCGTTCTAATAAGCGTGCTACTTACTATATCATCACCTACTTTTATTGAGGGGATGGTTATTACTCTGTATTTGTACTTTTGTCCGAGCTCTTTTAAATAGGCAACATCTCCCTGCCCCTTATAACCAAACCTGTAGTCATACCCTGTGACCGCTAATTTCATACCAAATTTACCCACAAGTATATCTTTTACAAACACCTCAGGACTCATTCTTGAAAAAGCCTCGTCAAATTCCTCAAAATAGGTATAGTCAAGCTGAGTAAGCTCAAGTAGCTTGTTTTTTTTATTCATAGAAGTAATTAGAGGTGTAAACAACTTTTTTCTAATGATATTTTCAGGATGCTTGTTAAAACTATATAAAACCGATTCAAGCTCCCTTTCCTTTGATTCACTTATTAAAGTGTTTATCAATGCCATGTGTGCAATATGCAAGCCGTCAAAATTACCTAATCCTATACCAGTTGGTTTTGTCAATTCAATTTTTTGATACTTACCATATATTACTTTCATACTCTATTCCTTTATTGCGTTTTATAAAATCTTCTGTTTATATAAAGCGTTAATTATTTTCTACAGCTAAGGTATTATTTTTATTATTCGTTATCCTATAGCCTTATCAGAACTGCTTTTTCATTTTTAAAAACAAACTTCCCTTTATCAATAAAACCTCACTTATACCGGCAAAGTTTCCATTTATATCATATGCCCTAAGCATAATACCTTTTTTAAGGCTTTCCCTCTTCAATTCAACATAAGCACCATTTACCAATTTCTTAGTTTCAGAACTGTTTAAATCTATCCTATCGAAATCATCGAAAACATCTTCTATTGTAGAAAGTTTACAATTTATAGAGTTGTCCATAGAGAACTCCAATATTTCTTCAAGAGTAAGCGAATCTGACAGTTCAAAACGTCCAGCTCTCGTCCTGACAAGAAACGACATGTGTCCTCCACAGCCAAGCTTCTCTCCAATATCAGAACACAAAGTTCTTATATAAGTACCTTTAGAACACACCACATCAAATATAGCCTTATTACCCTTTATTTCTATAATATCTATTGAGAATATAGTAACCTTCCTAGGTTTTCTCTCTATGGTAATGCCATCTCTTGCAAGTTCGTAAAGCTTCTTTCCCTCAACCTTAACAGCCGAGTACATAGGTGGTACCTGGCTGTAACTTCCGACAAAACTCATTATTGCACTATATATTTGTTCTCGCGTAAAATCTACTTCACAGACCTTCAAAACAGTACCATAGTTATCCTGGGTATCTGTTGAAGTCCCAAGAGTGAGTTCTGCTCGGTATACCTTATCCTTGTCTACCAAATACTCAATAGTCTTTGTAGCCTTTCCAATACACACTGGCAAAACTCCAACTGCACCTGGGTCTAGTGTTCCCGTATGACCGATTTTTTTTTCCTTTAATAGACCTCTCAAATATGCAACCACATCAAATGAAGTCATACCTGGTGGTTTAAGTACATTTAATATTCCATCCATCATTACAAAACTTCCCTTATATCATTTTTGAGCATTTCTTTTATTTGTGCCATACTTCCTCTCAAAGTGCATCCTGCCGCTTTTTTATGGCCTCCTCCAGAGTACTTATGTGCAATAGCGGATACATCCACATAGTTTTGAGAACGAAAATTAATTTTAAATTCATCCTCATTTCTCTGCCTTATCAAAACAGCTACTTCAACACCTTCAATATTCCTAGCAATATTTACCAAGCCATCACAATCTTCCTCGGAAGCATCAGCTTTTTTTAGCATTTCATTAGTTACAGTTATAAAGGCTGATTTTCCACCCTCTGTAATTTCAATAGTATCTATAGCTAAGCCCATAAGTATGACCTTCTTATATGGTACTGTTTCAAAAACTAACTGCGAAATCTTCGATACATTTACACCATTATTAATTAGATCAGCAGTAATCTGATGAGTTATAGGTGTTGTATTGCTATATCGAAATCCCCCTGTATCTGTAGCTATCGCCACATAAAGACAAGTTGAAATACTTTCATCAAGACTTATTCCCATCCTTTTAGTCAACTGGTATATTATTTCCCCAGTAGCTGCTGCACTGGTTTTTACAAGGTTTACTAAAGCAAACTCGGTATTTGTGGTATGATGATCAATATTTATAGTATAATCCTTACTTTCAAATATCTTAATCCGCTTTCCAAGCCTTGCGAGATCACCGGTATCGAGCGCTATTACCAAATCATATTCCTCTTTCCGGTCTTTAAAAACTTCAACATGTTCTTTTCCCGGCAAAAAATCATAGGTGTACGGAATTTCTTCTTCTATATACACTCTAACATACTTTCCTATCTTACTTAGAGCTAACGCTAAAGCAATACTTGAGCCCAATGCATCTCCATCAGCAAAAACATGGGGCAAAACCGCAATACGTTCTGCACTTTCTATGGTTTGGATAATTCTCTTTTCTATCATATTCATACCTCTCAACTAAAAATGGTGCATATTATTGTAAGGTTGAGGAAACATCCCCAACCTTACAAGATTAAATAAATACAATGTTAAAAACTCCGGGGCACTAATCTTCATGCTTGACAGCATCGTTTATAAGCTTTGATATATAAGCCCCATGCTCGATTGAATTGTCTAACTCAAACTGAACTTCCGGAGTATATCTCAACTGAATTCTATGCCCAACTTCACGCCTAATAAATCCAGCAGCACTTTTCAATCCTTCGAGTGCATTCTTCTTTTCCTCATCATTTCCCATTATGCTTACATAAACTTTCGCATAACGCAAATCCTTAGTAACATTTACGCTAGTTACACTTATCAGACGAGAAAGTCTTGGATCTTTAAGCTCACTCTGTATTATTGCACTTATTTCTCTCCTCATCTCTTCTGAGATTCTTACTGTTCTATCCATAAAACCACTCCTGTTTTGTCACATTAGGACTATCTTTTAACCTCTTCCATTGCAAAAGCTTCTACAACATCTCCCTCTTTAAGGTCATTGAACTTTTCAATAGAAAGACCGCATTCAAATCCTTGTGCTACTTCCTTAATATCATCCTTGAATCGTTTTAATGAAGCAAGTTTGCCTTCATGTACAACAATCCCATCTCTAACCAATCTAATTTCTGAGTTCCTTGCAACTTTTCCGTCAATAACATATCCACCGCCAATGGTACCTATTCCTGATACTTTAAATATCTGCCTTACTTCAATATGACCTGTTACGACTTCTTTGAAGGTCGGTTCAAGCATACCTTTCATAGCTGCCTGAATATCTTCTATCGCATTATATATTATTCTATAAAGTCTTAAGTCAACTCCGGCATCTTTTGCTATTTCTGTAACATTTGTTGCCGGTCTTACATTAAATCCTATAATTATGGCATTTGAAACCTGAGCCAAAGTAACATCAGACTCTGTTATAGCTCCAACTCCACCGTGAATTATCTTAACCCTTACTTCCTCATCGCTGAGTTTTTCCAAGGATTGTTTAACAGCTTCAACAGAACCTTGAACATCCGCCTTAACAATTATGTTGAGATCTTTTACCTTACCCTCTTTAATCTGATTAAACAAGTCATCGAGTGATACTCTTGCCGAGGATTTCAAACTCTGCTCCCTTTGTTTGAGTTTTCTCTTCTCTGCCAACTGCTTAGCTATTTTCTCATCGGTTATAGCATAGAATATTTCCCCTGCTTCCGGCACTTCAGGTAGACCCAAAATTTCAACAGGAGTAGAAGGTCCCGCTTTTTTAATCTTGTGCCCCTTATCATCCACCATAGCTCTTATTCTACCAACTATAGTTCCGGTTACAATTGAATCCCCAATATTTAAAGTACCTCTCTGTACAAGTATTGTAGCTGTAGGTCCTTTATCCTTGTCAAGCTTTGCTTCAATCACAGTACCTTTTGCCTGTTTGTTTGGATTAGCTTTAAGTTCAAGCATATCAGCAGCTAACAGTACCATTTCCAAAAGAGTATCTATATTAGTTCTCTGCTTAGCTGAAACTTCAACACATATGGTGTCTCCACCCCATTCTTCTGAGACAAGGCCATGCTCTGTAAGTTCCTGTTTAACTCTATCGGGATTTGCACCCGGTTTGTCTACCTTGTTAATAGCAACAATTATTGTAACATTAGCAGCCTTTGCATGGTTTATTGCTTCAATTGTCTGAGGCATAACACCATCATCGGCGGCTACAACTAGAATTGCAACGTCTGTAACCTGTGCTCCTCTTGCTCTCATAGCAGTAAAAGCTTCGTGCCCCGGTGTATCTAGGAATGTAATATTCCTATTATTGAGCCTGACCATATAAGCGCCTATATGCTGTGTTATACCACCTGCTTCACTTTCACTTACATGGGTTGACTTAATAGCATCAAGAAGTGAAGTCTTACCATGGTCAACGTGACCCATAACAACAACAACTGGTGGTCTCGGCTCATGTTGAGACGTGTCTTCTTCCTCTTCGTCATCAAATAAAATATCTTCCTCATGTACAACTACTTCTTTTTCTGCCTTAACTCCAAACTCATCAGCTATAATAGCAGCAGTATCAAAATCAATTTCCTGATTTAAAGTGGCTAATATTCCCAAACCCATCAACTTCTTTATAACTTCTGCTGCTGCCTTTTTCAGTGATTCAGCAAGTTCTTTAACAGTTAAGGCTTCAGGTATTTTTATTGAGGTTAGTACTGCTCTCGGTGGAATATACTTTTCCTCCTTTTTAACTTCCTTTCTCGGTTTCTTTGTTTTCTTAACATCGTCTACATAGAACTCCTGAAGAATAAAGTCATCGGATAATACCTGAGATACCTCTTTCTTACCGGTAAATACATTCTTAATGGGTTTGGTATTTTTATTGCTTTTTACGTTACTACCTTTGGCTATGCTTGTCTTTGGAACTTCTTTTTTAAGTTCTCTCTTTGTATCTTTAGCCATATCCTTATTGGAAAACTCTCTTCTGATTTCACTTCTTTGAGAGGTCACTTCTTCTTTCTTAGCTGCAGGATCAACCTTTGGAATGTCTAGAGGCTTATTAGCTGCATAATTAGACCTGTTTTGTGAGCCCCCTTGTCTATTCGACGAAAAATTCCTATCCTTATCATTAAATGGTCTTCCGCCCTGTCCCTGCCTGTTTTGATTATTTTGATTGTTTGGGTTTTGATTATATGGCTTATTATTTTGATTATAGGCCGGTCTGTTGCTTTGATTATACGGCCTATTATTTTGATTCTGTGGCTGTCTATCACCATATGCAGGCCTGTTATTTTGATTTTGTGGCTGCCTATCACCATATGCAGGTCGGTTATTTCCAGTTTTGACATCTGTTGTATTGCGATTGTCAAAATTCCTTTGCTGGTTATTATCCCTACGGTTATTGTTATACCTGTCATTATTTCTAGGGTTTTGAAAACTATTGTTTTTATTATCCCTATTATTTGTGCTATTATTCTGGACCGCACTTTCCGACGTTTTCATCTCGGGTTTGGTTTCCATTTTAACTTCATCTTTATTTTGTGAGTTAGCTTCCTGATTTTGAGCCTCTTCACTACTTATTACTTCAAAACCTTTTGTTTCTGACTCTAATTGAGAAACAGGTTTTTCATCAACATTTACAATTGATGCCTTTACTTCCTCATTACTAAACGTTGATGTTTTATGTTGCTGCCTTTGCTCAACAGCTGCTTCTTTATGAAGTTCCTTTGATACTTCTTTATGAGTATCACTTTTTTCATGTGAATTTACTATTTTCGTAACCTCCTGTTTCTTTTCTACTTCTAGAGGCCTCTTGAATTCAGGTTTAGGATCTCTGACAAACCCAGGTCTTAACCCTGAATTTGAAGTTGAAACCTTAACATAATCATTTCTCTTCTTTTTTGAATAATCATGGTTGTCAACTTTTTTTGCCGGATTGTTATTGTTTCTATCCGGATTTGTACTCCTCACCTCGTTATCCGAGTCCACTATTATCTCCGTTGTTCTTATAATTCTTGGTGCATTTTTTGCTTCTTTCCTTGCTTCCTTAATACCCTCATTGGCGTTTATCATCTGCAATAGCTTCTTTTCATCACTTTCTTCCTTATGCTTTATAACACCAATATGATCATATAGAGCTTCAAGCTCACGTTCTTCCAGTAAACTCATATGATTTTTAACGACAATATTTATTTCAGCCAATTTTTCCATAAGCCTTTTACTGGTTGTATTCATTTCTTTAGCGAGTTCATATACTCTAATTTTTGTCAATATTTTCACCCCCGCATCCATTATTGACACTTAAATCAATCATTTCTTTCAACCGTTTTGAAAAACTTTTATCCAATATCGCTACCACCGACCTTATATTTTTACCGGTAAACTTCCCCAGCATATCTTTTTGTCCGAATATCCTTATTTCTATATTTCTATAATTACAGGCATCTGTAAATTTCTTTTTTGTATTGTGCGAAGCATCGTCAGCCACAATAACTAAGCTGACTAAAGACCCCTTTAATGCTCTCTCACAGGTTTCATCACCTGATATGAGCTTTCTTGCCTTTGTTGCCAGCCCCAAGAAAGAATATATTTTATCCGTCATTCCCTTCCTCCAATTCATTTTCGAGAGCACAGTATACTTCTGAACTTATTGAAGTCTCAAACGCTTTTTCAAAACGTTTGGCTTTTCTGGCTTTTTGAAAGCACTCTTTATTCTTACAAATGTATGCCCCCCTGCCAGCTTTCTTTCCGGTAAAATCAACGGATATCTCATTCTCCTTGTTTTTAACTACTCGAATAAGTTCCTTCTTAGGCTTCATCTCCTGACATCCAAGGCACATACGCATTGGAACCTTCTTTTGCTTCAATATCAATCACATCCCCAGTTGCAAGTTTAAATATTAATAAAGAACGTCTATATATTTCTCAGACAATATTTACACTCCATCTTTCTTCCTTTTCGACAATCCATGTACATCTCTCTATTGCTATTCTTTGACTTTTATTCAAAATTGTCTTCATCTGGCTCATCTTCAACAAATGCCGATTGGAAACCTCCATCAAAGTTAAGAAGCTGCTGCTCAATAGTTGCTCTAAGCTGCGACTCACTCTTAATATCAATTTTCCAGCCCGTCAACTTAGCTGCTAATCTTGCATTTTGACCTTCCTTACCTATCGCTAGCGACAACTGGAAGTCAGGCACGGTAACTTTTGCGCTTTTCTCCTCTTCATTGGCGTCAACACGTACAACTTTAGCAGGACTCAAACTGCTTGAGATATATTCCTTAGGATTATTGCTCCATTTAATTATATCTATCTTTTCTCCCCTAAGCTCATCAACAATAGCCTGAACTCTTGTACCTTTCTGCCCAACACATGCTCCAACCGGATCCACATTGTCATCTTTGGAATATACGGCAATTTTTGTCCTTGATCCCGGTTCTCTCGAAATGCTTTTTATTTCAACAACTCCCTCATGAATTTCAGGAACTTCCAATTCAAACAGTCTCTTTACCAACCCTGGATGTGTCCTTGAAACCATAATCTGGGGACCTTTTGTAGTCCTTTTTACCTCAATTACATATACTTTTATCCTGTCATTAAATTTATATTCTTCCCCGGGTATTTGTTCTGTAGGTGCCAACATAGCCTCAGTCTTACCAAGATCTATTATTACATTCTTTTTTTCGGTTCTTTGGACAATACCTGTAACTATTTCAGCCTCTTTATTGGAAAATTCGTCAAATATAATTCCCCTTTCGGCCTCTCTAAGTCTCTGTACAACAACCTGCTTTGCCGTCTGTGCAGCTATTCTTCCAAATTTCTTAGGTGTAACCTCCACCTCAGCCATATCTTCTTCATCTAGATCAGCATTTATCTTTTTGGCATTTTCAATAGATATATCCATAAAATCATTTTGTGGATTACTTGTAACCCTTTTTATAGCATACACCTTAAAATCACCTGTTTGACGATCTATAGATACTCGGACGTTTTGCGAAGAGCCGAAATTTCTCTTGTATGCAGAAATAAGAGCTGCCTCTATCGCCTCAATAATAATATCTTTCTCTATTCCCTTTTCCTTCTCTAATTGTTCTAACGCATGAATCAAATCTGAACTCATTTAAGAACCTCCTATTCTGTTTTCGGATTTCAAATACCCTATTAGGCCATTTCAAAAAATAACCTATACATATTTAAGTCACAAAGCCCATCAAATCAGATTTTTTGAAATGGCTATTGACCAGTTATTTTTTTGGAATCACCTTAAGCCCTATTTCCACTAAAATTTAATAACTCTTCTGACCACCGCCACCTGGTCTTTTTCAAACTCAGTATTCTCGTCATCTATCTTAATTATAATCTTATTGTCTATAAGTCCGATTAACTCTCCCTCAAAAACCTTCCTACCATCTATAGGTTTATAAACCTTAACTTCCACGAGCTCTCCCTTAAACTTTTCGAAATCGGAATCCTTCTTAAGAGGTCTATCTAAACCCGGTGAGGAAACTTCTAAAAAATAACTTTGATCTATAGGATCTTTTTCATCTAATATATCACTTATTTCCTCACTTACAATCTTACAATCATCTATTGTTATACCACCAGGCTTATCTATATAAATTCGGAGATACCAATTGGTCCCCTCCTTAATAAATTCAACATCAACAAGTTCAAATGAGTGGTTATTCGCTATAGGCTCTGCAAATTCTGCAACAATATCTTCAATTTTCTTTTTGACCATAAACATCCTCCATTATTAAGCTAAAGGAACCGCCAAAAATTCAAATAGCTTTTAGTACTTTTCTACCTTCACACCATAGTGCACATCAATAATACGAAAGAGTGGGTACAACCCACTCTTTCCTGACCAGTTCCTATACGCATTAATCCAAAAGTAATTATAACACTATTATTTGTAATTATCAATATTTTATTAATTTTTATTAAAAAATAATTATTGGAGTGTCCTTACTTAACGTTGAAGGATGACTCTGCGGACATATTTCCATCGGCATCTATATCGAGAGTCCACTCAATCTTGTAATTTCCACTATCTATCCATTGTGGATCAAGCTTTATTTCAGACTTAGTGTAAAAATCCGGCGATTTTGCTGATAAAATAACATCATCAAAGGAATCCTTAATATAAATGAAAGGAGCTCTAATATCATAGTATGGTATTTCTACATACTCTCTTGTAATTATATCATAGGGTTTTATTTCTCCATTAACTTTCTTTAGTACTACCCTACCTTTTGATGATTTACGAATCTCGGATAAATACATGTAATAACTGTCACCGTAAATATCAACAACTCTGTTACCGTATCTGTCTGATATTACATTTGTGGTCTTTAGGGTTTCGCCGGCCTTGTAAATTGATTTACTTGGTTTTATTGACATACTAAAATCAGTACTACAGTTTATAATAGTATTATCGCTTGTAAAGTCTTTTTGTGAATTCATAACATAAATATAGTTATTTCCATATTGCGTACTTTCGCATAGAATATCCATTTCGTAAAGTCCCTTAGAAACTTTAACCGGTTTATTTTTTATAAGATTAAGAGTTGTAGTAAAACCAGTCTTTGTATCACTTAAAACAGCATCAATAAACTTTTTATCGGATTTACTATCAAGGCTAACCTCGGTTAGATTTTCCGATGTAAACTGAACCCTTTGATTATTTTTTGTTTTCAAACCTATTGCTACATTAGGTTTAAATATTATTCTTTCTGTTGAGGAACTGTCTTCTGAAAGTACTTCTGTTGAAAAATTATAATTTCCCTTAGAAATATATACTTCTCCCATAGATATTTTAATACCTAACACCTCAAGATTCATGCCTAATAAAGACGAATAGGTTGACGACCCGAAAGGCATTGATAAAAAGTATCCGGCAGGTCTATCTAGTATTTTGCCTTTTTCATCTTTCACTTCAAAATCTATTTTCTGTAGCTGTGATGAAGACAAACTATAATTTGCCGGTGACTTACCTTCTTTTACATATACTGTATTATTTATAGCAATAGAGATTTCCTCATATACATCTTCACTTACAGTACGAGAAAGTTCTTCTTTTGACAATTCATCGAGCATTATCCCACCTATCTCATAGGAAGTTGCTGTTACAACAAATTTATAACTTCCTTTTGGCAACGAAACAAACATTTCACCATCTAGCAGATTTACACCTTCAAAATAATAGGTTTCACCTGTTTGTACATTAAATGCTTGGACGATGGCTCCTGTTGCTTTTGTTTTATTCGATTGTTCTATTGTAAATTTTACAGCATTGTTTTTAACCACTCTACTAACCTCGAAAGACGTATCTGCTTGAATTAGGTATGGAACATCAACAACTAACTTTAACTCATACTTGTCAGTTGCCAAATTCTGAGGCAGCAGCATATATTCGCTTTGTAAATAATAAAGCTCTCTTTTCATTATCTCATTGCCTTTACTGTCAACAAGAGTTATTTCAGCCGGACTTTTGTACTCAATTTCTATAGGTTCTTCAGGCTCTACTGGTTCTTCTAGTGCATTTATTAATGAATCAAACGATCTAATTTGAACTTTATTTGGGGCTGTTTTATATGTTAAAATATTTTGACCGTTAAATAACTTGTACATATCATCATATATGTAATCCATATATAAAAGCTTATTACCATAACTGTCAGTTATCGAACAATCAATATTAAGCTCTTCCCCCGGAATATATTTTGTTTTGTCCGCGTCGATTTTTCCGGTCAGCGTACCTCCGAAATCAAGACTGTTTTCGCTACCACTTTCAAATTCTATAACATCGCCTTCAAGAGACACATATGCTAGTTGATTGTCTTTTTGTCCGACTATATCCATGCTGCATATATAACTTCCGGGTGTCAAATATATATCAGGTAAATTTGAAGTTTCATCAATTCCAAATCCACAAACAAGGTTTGAATCTTTTAGACTAAATCCAACACTTCCACTTTGAGGTATAAATCCATGAATATTCTTATATGTAGCATCCACATTTGCCAAATTTGAGATATCAGAATCAATCACTATATAAGAATTGTCCGTATCCACCTCAATGTCCTCAGTGTGAAGAAGATATATACCGGAATTTTTTAGTTCATAGTCTTCCTCTTCAACAATTTCATCCGCTGCTCCGCTTGAATAACATATTGCCTGAAAAGAATATGTTCCCGGATTCAGATAAACATCAGCCTGACCCTCTTCTGCAGTCGCTAACACAAAGAATTCAAAACTATCGTCAGAGCCAGGGAATTTATAAGATGTAAACAAAAGTGGAAATGGATCGTCAACATCTACATCAATAGTAACAGGTACAAGACCCGTTCCATCCATTTCAATACTGCCCGGTGCAGTTGTTTCTAATACTTCTGAAGCATAAGAATACCGATCACCATCAACAATTTCATAACTTGCAACAACAACATAATCATTGCCGTTTGGTGCTACAGTTCCCGGAATTATTGCAACACCATTTGAAGAAGTATTTGCTGAATAGATGTATCTATAGTATGTTTCACCATTTAAGTTATACTTATTATATACTTCAACATAACCAGACTTAACCGGTTCTCCTTCATTTGTCACTTTTACTCTAAGCCCTGTATAAACTTTATTCCTTATATTAATACTTATTTCTTTAGTATATGTCTGCTCATCTTTATCTTCTGCAACCACCTTAAGTGTATGTATTCCATCTCTAAATTTATTCGTGTCCAGTTCAAAATTATTATACATTTTGTTTTCATATACAGACTGAGCAACCGACTCTTCATCAGCCTCGCTAATAACTTCATTTTCAATCGGTGCTATAAGAATATCATCAATGTATAGATTGGTATTTAAAATCTTTTCCGGATAAGTAAATCTAGTCTGTATACTAATAATATCGTATACGGTGCTTTTATCGCTTAGATTAGTTATTTCCAATCTAGGCTTGATTTCCTTCATGCTAAGTGCTTCACTTAAATCAATCAGACCATATCCAAAGTTTATATCTTTGCCTGCATCTCCTAAATCTTTTGAAGAATCAGTAAGATATTGTTCTACTTCTATAATGGATAACGAAGGATTTTTAGAAATTAATAACGCTGCTGCTGCACTTACAAACGGAGTTGCCATAGATGTACCACTATAAGCTCCATATTTATCTCCTGGTAATGTACTTAGAATATCAACACCTGGTGCGGCCAATTCAATTTGATCTCCAAAATTTGAGAAATATGCAGTTTCATTATCAACGTCCGTTGCAGCCACAGTAATAACTCCCGGAACAGCTCCTGGATTAAAATTTTCTGTGTCTAAAGCATCATTTCCAGCCGCAGCTACAACTACAACACCCTTATTAAAGGCATAATTACAAGCATTTGTAATTAGTGGACTTTCACCATAACCTCCAAGGCTCATATTTATTACTTTTGCGCCGTTGTCTGCTGCGTAATATATAGCTTGTGCTATAGTATAATCATCACCGGACCCGGCTTCTAAAACTCTCAATGGCATGATCTTTATCGGAGCCTTTCCGGCGGTCCCTGCAACTCCAACTTCATTATCTGCAGAAGCAGCAATTATTCCTGCTACGTGGGAAGCATGCTCTTCATTAACAGGTCCCGGTGAAGGATCTTCATCCATATCTACAAAGTCAAAACCCGGAGTTATTCTATCTTTTAAGTCCTCATGATTCATATCAAGTCCTGTATCTATAACCGCCACTTTTACCTCATTTAAAGAGGATGTATCTTTAAGGTTAATCCAAGCTTCTTGTGCATGGATATTTTTTAATGCCCATTGATTTTTATATTCAGGATCGTTTGGAGCATCCTTTGGAAATTCTACAACTTTTCTGATATAGTTTGGAATTACATATTCAACGTTTCTGTTCTGTCTGAATATTCTAATTTTTTCCGTAAGTTTGTCATCATTGACCTCTACAAGTACCAAACCATTATCTTGTGATTTTAAAATTTTGCCCTGGTTTTTTATTATAAAGTTCTTATTTGCTTTTAAGGATTTATTATCCTTGTACTTAATAATTATTTGACCCGGTTTTCTTTGGTTGTTTGAATTAGCAATCAAACTGGTATCAAATCTGTTATTGCTCCCATTTGAATTTTCATTTTGTGCAAATACATTGAATGTTAGCGATGATGCCAACATGCAGGCTATCGTAAATACTGAAATCGCTTTTTTTAACATAGTATGACCTCCTAAAATATTGTATAGATTATTTTTTGATATGGCATAGAATAAGATTCTCAAGTTCCTTTTTGCATTTCTAATTTCAGCACACCACCTCCACATGGATATTTTTTTACACAATATACCAGTTGTATTGTATTATATTAAATCATTGAAAATATTTTATCAACATATTTTGGACAAAGTTTATAAATTTGTAATAAATGGTTTAAATTTAGAAATAACTATTGACTAGGTATTTTTTAGAAATAAAAAAGATCTAACTGTAAATATGAATGAAATTATACATTCTTACTTTACAGATTGATCTTAAAAATTTTGTATTTACTACTTTAGTTGTAACTTCCGCTTCGTTATGTATTATAACTTATGTATCTCTTCCAAAAACTCTTCTACAGCTTTCTCTTGAGGGATTTTTCTTATAATTTCACCTTTTTTAAAGAGCAGCACTTCGCCCTTACCGCCTGCAATCCCAATATCGGCTTCTCTTGCCTCACCCGGCCCGTTTACGGCACACCCCATGACTGCAACCTTGATGTCCTTATTGATCTTTGAAAGTTTCTCTTCTATTTTTTCCGCAATACCTATTAAGTCTACCTGACATCTGCCGCAGGTCGGACATGACACAAACTCAATACCGCCCTTTTTAATATCTAATGCCTTTAAAATCTCATTTCCTGCTCTTATTTCTTCAACAGGATCTCCTGTCAATGATACCCTTATAGTATCTCCAATACCTTCAGCCAAAAGGCTTCCTAAGCCCACAGCAGATTTAATGGTTCCCCTATAAACAGTTCCCGCCTCAGTTACTCCAATGTGAAGAGGATATACGGTTTTTTCTGCCATCTTGCGATAAGCTGCAATTGTCATAGATACACTTGAGGCCTTCAATGAAAACACAATATCATAAAAGTCCAACTCTTCGAGAATTCGTGAATGACCTAATGCACTTTCCACCATAGCTTCCGGTGTCACTCCGCCAAATTTAGCCATCACTTCCTTCTCAAGAGAACCGGAATTCACACCGATCCTTATAGGGATTTTTCTCTCTTTAGCCACCTCAACCACTGCTCTAACTCTATCCCGATCTCCAATATTTCCAGGATTGAGCCTTATTTTATCCGCTCCGTTTTTCATGCTCTCTATGGCAAGACGGTAATCAAAGTGAATATCTGCTACTAAAGGAATGCTTATGGATTTCTTAATGTGCTCAATTGCCTCTGCTGCCTGACTATCCGGCACAGCGACTCTTACTATGTTACAGCCTGCCTCTTCTAGCCTCTTTATCTGAGTAACAGTTGCTACAGCATCTCTTGTGTCGGTATTTGTCATTGATTGGACAGAAATTGGAGAATCACCTCCGATAAAGGTGTCTCCGATGTATACTTTTTTTGTCTTTTTTCTTTCAATATAATTTTTATTCATACTTGATTCCTTCCAGACTTTTATCTATTCAAAACGTCTTTAAAACTGAAACCCAAGAATATTGGCAAAATCTTTAAAGGTTATTAATATTGATAATCCAATCAATATAAAAAAGCCTATTGTTGTAATAATCGCTTCTTTTTCAATTGGAAGCGGCTTTCTTCTAACAGCCTCTACAGCAAGTAGAACAAGCTTGCTTCCGTCAAGAGCAGGAAACGGTATTAAATTCGTAGCTCCTACAGCAACACTTATGTATGCCGTTAAATAAAGTATTGTCAATATAGCATCCGCTGTGCTTGCGGTAGTCTTAACTGCATCATTCATAGTGTTTACTATTCCTACGGGACCAACCATTTCTGCAATGGATGCTTTTCCGGTAAACAGCCATGATAGTGTATATCCAACAATTCTAACATTGCTGTAAGCAAAAACTACACCTTGTTTTAGTGATGTTAAAACATCACCTTTCGTATAAGCAAGAGAAAATCCTACACCATATTGTTCCATATCTGTCGTTTCTACAGGAGTTGCTTTTAAATCAACTCTTTTTCCATCTCTTTCAACAGTAACTTCTACGGAACTGGTCCCATTTGCCTGCAGAATATTCCTTACACCTTCAATATCGCTAACGATTGTATTATTTAGTGCTACTATTCTGTCACCTTTTTTTATACCCGCTTCGTCAGCAGCCCCTCCTTTTGTAACAGCTTCCACTACGTTCACATTCTCAGTGTTTAAAATAAATTCAAGCACATATCTCTTATTAGCAGGAATTTTACGAGGTTCAAAGTCCAGTTCAAGAATTTTGTTTTCTCTTTTTATTTTGATATTTGTAGGCTCTCCTTTGGAAATATATAAAAACTGATCTAAATCCATAGGTTGATATAGTCTTTTATTGTCATATTCAACTATTTTATCACCTACTTGTAAGCCAGCTTCAAAAGCTGGTGAATCTTCTGCTATTTTACTTATATTCAGTGTCTTATAACCATTAATGGAAAAAAAGATAGTAATTATAATTATTGCCGAAATAATATTTGCAAGAGGCCCTGCTGCAATCACCGCTGCTCTCACCCATACAGGTTTCTTGCTAAAGGCGTTCTCGCTATCTGATTCTTCGTCCTCACCTTCCATTTTTACATATGCAAGTATTGGAAAAAGCCTTAATGAGTACGTTGTATCACCTTTTGTAAAACTAAACAGTTTAGGTCCCACAAAGAGCGAAAACTCATCTACCTTTATCTTTGAAAGCTTTGCAACAGCAAAGTGTCCTAATTCATGAATAATAAGAATGAAGTTAAACGCCAGAATTATCATTAATATGTTCATTACAAACCTCCTAATTTGCTCTACTCTATGTACAATTTATTTTATCACAATAGTAATTTTAAAAAAAAGGATAAATTATATCTAAAAATAACCTATACAACATTTATGCTCAAAAGCCCATTATGGAAGCTTTTAAGCTTTCATACATAGGAACATTATTTTGCGATGCAAAAAATGTAAATCAATTTTTTAAATGACAATTGACCAGTTGTTTCTTTAATCACCTTACTTAAATTTTACTATTGTAACTATAAAAATTATACTACAAATTTCTATATATACATATTACAAATTAACTTTCTTGCCCATAAATCCACATCCAATATGTCTTGGATGTTTGGTTTTTTGACTATCTCATGCCTTGCCATAACGCTTTCAATCACACTAGGTATATCAAGAAACTTTATTTTTTCTTTTAAGAATAAAGCAACTGCCTCTTCATTAGCTGCATTCATGACCGCCGGCATTGTTGCTCCTATTTTCAATGCTTCAAAAGCTAATTTTAAACATGGAAAGTTCTTCATATCCGGTTCTTCGAAGGTCAGATTACCACATTTTAAAAGATCCAGTTTTGAAAAGTCATTGAACTTTCTATCCGGGTATGTGAGGGCAAATTGTATTGGAAGTCTCATATCAGGTGAACCGAGCTGAGCCATAACAGAACCATCAACATATTCAACCATTGAATGTATTATACTTTGGGGATGTACAATGACTTTTATCAATTCAGTGTCTATACCAAAAAGCCATTTAGCTTCGATCACCTCCAAACCTTTATTCATAAGAGTCGCCGAATCTATAGTTATCTTGCTTCCCATACTCCAATTTGGATGCTTTAACGCCTGTGCCAAAGTAACCTTTTCTAGTTCCTCACGGTGTTTTCCCCTAAACGGTCCTCCTGAGGCAGTCAATATAATTTTTGATATATCTTCTATATTATTACCCATTAAACTTTGAAATATAGCAGAATGTTCGCTGTCTACAGGAAGAATTTTTACTCCTGCCTTTTGAGCTTCTCTCATAACAATTTCCCCGGCTGTTACAAGAGTCTCCTTATTCGCTAGTGCAATATTCTTTCTGTTCTTTATAGCCTCCATCGTAGGTATCAAACCAGCAATCCCCACAATAGAGGTTACCACCGTATCAACTGAATCAATAGACGCTACAGTTTTAAATCCTTCTATTCCAGTAATAACTTCAACATCAAGACCTTCCAACCTTTGAGCTAAAACCTTTGCCAATTTTTCATCTCCAACGGCAACAATATCTGGCAAAAACTCTCTTGCCTGATTTTCCAATTTATCTATACTTGTATTGGCAGCAAGTCCTGCAACCCTTATACCGAGATTTCTTGCAACATCAAGTGTTTGAACACCTATTGACCCTGTTGATCCTAATATTGAAATCGATTTTGTCATTTGATTCTCTCCTTAAAACATTTAAAAAACACCTTTAGACCATTAAAAAACAACCTATACAACCTAAAATAATAGACCCGATATATAAAAATAAACTACCGGTGCTGTAAACAATATACTGTCAAACCTGTCTAAAACGCCTCCGTGCCCAGGCATAATATTGCCATAATCTTTAATCTTTACATGACGCTTAATTGCCGAAGCAGCCCAATCTCCAATCTGAGATATTATACCGCACATCAACCCCAAAAAAACAAAGTGGTGCATTGATATTAGACTGTCAAGATTAATATATCTCAAATATAGTGCATAACATGCCATAGTAAAAGCACATCCTATTATACCACCAACAGAACCCTCTACCGTCTTTTTAGGACTTATCTCAGGCAAAAGCTTGTGCTTGCCCATTAAATATCCCGTGAAATAGGCAAAAGTATCGGTTGCAAATGCCCCAATAAAAATAAGCCAAACATAGTAAAAACCGTTACTCATATTTCTGATCAATATTACAAATGAGAACAAAAATACAATATAAAAAATTCCGAAAATAGTTATAGATATGTCAAATATATTATATTTATTATTAAAAAATATTATGTAACAAAACAAAACCAACATTACTGTAAAAACAGCAAGAAATCCCGACCAGTAAGAAAATAAAAATCCGACCTCAATTCCAAAACTATTCAAGGTATCCCTCGAACATATCAAAAACATGTATAGCGAAGCTATATATCCAATAAATCTCACAGGTTTATATCCTGCATTTGATACCGCCGAATAAAACTCATTTAATCCCAAAATGGACAGTAAAAAAATAAAAAGACCAAGAACAAACTTACCGGACCATACAACTAAAAACAGTAATATTGCTCCCGCTATACCGCTAGCAACTCTAATTTTCAATTTATACTCCTCCAAACCTACGGTTTCTTATCTGAAATTCTTTTATTGCCTCTATAATATGCTCTTTCTTAAAATCCGGCCACAAAGCATCAGTATACCAAAATTCGGTATATGCTGATTGCCATATAAGAAAATTGCTTACTCTCTTTTCTCCTCCCGGACGTATCAAAAGATCTGGGTCTGGTACATCCTTAGTATATAACCTCTTTGAAATCATGGTTTCATCAATACTATCATGCTTGATTTTACCTTCTGCCACTTCTCTCGCTAACTCTTTTACAGCATGGACAATTTCATCTTTTCCACCATAATTTATAGCGATATTTAGTGTCAATCCCGTATTATCTTCCGTCAGCTTTGTAACTCGTACTATCTGTTCCTGAATCTCTTTACTTAATACACTCTTATCGCCGATAGTTTTTATCCTAACACTTCTGCCATTAATATGACTTTCAGCATTTTTCAAATAGTCCAGTAGCAGATCCATTAGAGTGTCTACCTCACTTTTGGGCCTCTTCCAGTTTTCGGTAGAAAAAGCATACACCGTCAAATATTTTATTCCTATTTCACCACAAAAATGAGCAATTTTATCTAAATTATTCGAACCTTCCCGGTGACCTATCGATCTAGGCAATCCTCTTTTCTTTGCCCATCGTCCATTCCCATCCATTATAATAGCTATGTGAACCGGTAAATTGTTATAATCGATTTCATATTTTTCTTTGTCTATTTCATTTTTCTTAAAAAACTTACTTAAGAAATACATCCTAACCTCCCGGTACTCTTTAGGTCAACTTGCAAGATCCTCTATAGAGATTATATATAACAATACATCATTTCATACAGAAGCCCAAAAGCACCCCTATGAAGAACATTATTTTGCAAACTAAAAAATATTTCGCAATTCCTTATTATATTATTATACTATAGAAATTTTCGCAATTGTAAAGTTTTTCGAAACCAACTAAATTAAAACCCCTCTTTGCTAGAGGGGCTTACAAATAATCATTTCAAACTCCTTAACGCTGTCTTTCCTTATACCTGCGACTCTATAATTATCATCATAAGCATCACATTTTAGTCTTGGTGAAGATGTAACTGTTATACAATAATCTTTAATACCATTACTCTCTAAAATACTTTTCGCATCTGATAATGTAAACCCTATTATATCCGTTACCTTCATCTTAAACCTCAAGAATCTCAGCATCTTTTTGCTCAACAATTTTATCAATTTCTGCAATATATTTGTCGGTCATATTTTGAATATCTTTCTCCGCTGTTTTAAGATCATCTTCTGTCAATTCTCCATCCTTTTTAAGAGCCTTCATTTGCTCAATTCCGTCTCTTCTTATTGATCTTATTGCCACCTTTGCATCTTCACCGTATTTCTTTACAAGCTTTGTAAGCTCTTTTCTTCTTTCTTCAGTCAGCATTGGGAATATTAATCTGATCACTTTTCCATCATTGTTCGGATTTATACCTATATCGGACTTTTGTATTTCTTTTTCTACATCCTTAATCATTTTTGCTTCCCATGGCTGTATCATGATTACTCTTGCCTCTGGTACAGATATGCTTGCGATCTGATTAATGGGTGTAGGCGTACCGTAATAATCAACTGTCAACTTATCCAAAATAGCAGGATTTGCTCTTCCAGCCCTTACGCCGGTCAACTCATCCTTCAAAACTTTAATGGTTTTTTTCATTTTGTCTTCAATACTCTTATATTCTTCCCTTGACATAATATTCCTCCTCCATTAATATAATTTATAATAATACATTTAAAAAATAACCTATACAATATTACCTAATATACTTTATCTCATTTCCGTTACTTAATTGATGTTCCTATATTTTCGCCCTTAACTACCCTTATAATATTATCTGGCTTATCTAAACCGAAAACAATAATTGGTATGTTATTATCCTTACAAAGAGAAGCAGCTGTTGAATCCATAACACCAAGTTCTTTATTTAGTACATCCAAAAAGGAAAGTTTATCAAATTTAACAGCCTTAGGATTTGTGTTAGGATCACTATCATATACCCCATCAACCTTTTTTGCAAGTAATATTACTTCAGCATCTATTTCCGCAGCTCTCAGTGCGGCAGTTGTATCTGTGGAAAAATACGGATTTCCAGTTCCGCACGCAAATATTACAATCCTTCCTTTTTCCAAGTGTCTTACTGCCTTTCTCCTTATGTAGGGCTCTGCAATTTGTCTCATTTCTATAGCAGTCTGCACCCGTGTAGGAATACCCCTGAATTCTAAAGAATCTTGAAGCCCTAAAGCATTTATAACAGTAGCAAGCATGCCCATGTGATCAGCTGTAGTACGATCCATACCTTTACCGCTTCTTCCTCTCCAGAAATTACCTCCCCCTACGACTATAGCTATCTCAACGCCTAAATCATGAAGTTCCTTTATTTTATCCGATATACTGTTAATGGTTTCGGTATTAAGCCCCTGCTTTTGTTCTCCCGCAAGCGCCTCTCCGCTTATCTTTAACATAATTCTTTTATACTTTATTTCCGACATTACAACTTCTCCTTTCAATAGGGTGCTTCCAAAAACTGCATTCTTTTTGCAAATCTCTCAAAAAAGGAACATATAATCCAAATTATATGTTCCTTTTTATTTTTTACTAATTACTGTCCGATTTGCTTCATTACCTCATCAGCGAAGTTTTCTTCCTTCTTCTCAATACCTTCACCCTTCTCAAATCGAACAAATCTTCTAATACTTATATTTTCACCAATTACTGCAACTTTTTCAGTCAACAACTGTTGTACTGTTTTATCAGGATCTTTTATAAATGGCTGTTCAAGTAAGCATATTTCTTTATAAAACTTATCAATTCTACCTTCAACCATCTTTTCAATTATTTTCTCAGGCTTTCCTTCATTTAATGCTTGAGCTTTCAATATTTCTTTTTCCTTTTCAACTATATCCGCTGGTACTTCTTCTCTTCTAACATAATCAGGTTTTGTTGCAGCAACCTGCATAGCCACATCTTTAACAAAAGCTTTAAAATCTTCGTTCTTTGCAGCAAAGTCCGTTTCAGTGTTAACTTCTATCAAAACTCCTATTCTGCCATCACCATGAATATATGAATCAACAATGCCTTCTGAAGCAATTCTTCCTGCTTTTTTAACGGCCTTTGCAATTCCTTTTTCTCTTAATATTTCAGCTGCCTTAGTCATATCTCCATTAGCCTCTGTAAGAGCCTTTTTGCAATCCATCATACCAGCCCCTGTGCTATCACGAAGCTCTTTCACCATATCCGCTGTAATCATATGTATTCCTCCAAACCATATTTATTTTATATTAATATTAGTCTATTTATCCATTTTTATAACAACTTATGCAATAACAAAGATACAATGCCCCTCAAAATAACAAGACACGTCAATTGTATAGTCTTTTTTAGAAATTACCTAAATTAAAAAAATTATTCATCAAATAGTATTAACTTAGGTGTTTCAAAAAAAATTCGTTAGTCAATATTTGTAGAATAAACCCAATAAAATTAAGTTTTTTAAAACGCAAAGTGACCAGTTATTTTTGGGATTCACCTTATTAAAAAACCCGCCTCCATCTCTGTCAAGACTGAAGGCAGGATTTTGTAATTACGCCTCTACAGAAACTTCCTCTACCACTTCAACTTCCTGAGCTTCTGATTCTTGAGAAACAGAAAGTTGTTCTCCCTGTCTTCCTTCTATTATTGCATCGGCAACCTTAGCAGCTATTAATTTAACTGCTCTGATAGCATCATCATTACCAGGTATTACATAATCCACTTCATCAGGATCACAGTTGGTATCAACAATAGCTACAACAGGAATACCAAGATTTCTAGCTTCCAATATCGCATTTCTTTCTTTTCTAGGATCTACAATAAACAATGCTCCCGGAAGACCCTTCATATCTTTTATACCACCAAGGTATTTTTCGAGTTTTTCCATTTCGCCTCTTAACTTAATTACTTCCTTCTTAGGTAAAACATCAAATATACCTTCTGTCTCCATTCTCTCTAACTCTTTAAGTCTGTTAATTCTTGTTTTGATGGTTTTGAAGTTAGTCAACATACCACCTAACCATCTTGCATTTACGAAATACTGATCGCATCTTTCAGCTTCTTCCTTAATTGAATCCTGAGCTTGTTTCTTTGTTCCTACAAACAATACTCCCTGACCGTTCATAGCTACTTCTCTAATGAAATAGTAAGCTTCTTCAACCTTTTTCACAGTTTTTTGCAGATCTATTATATAGATACCGTTTCTCTCTGTGAAAATGTACTCAGCCATTTTAGGATTCCATCTTCTTGTCTGGTGTCCAAAGTGAACACCTGCTTCTAATAACTGCTTCATTGAAATTACTGACATTATTAATACACCTCCGAATGTTTTATACCTCCCCAGTAATCATCTTCATGAAAAACCGTCACCGGCAACCTTTCACAAATTATACTGCGTGCGTATTTTCGTTAAGTAGTATAACACATACTATTACTTTTATCAATAAGTATTTTTGCAATTGATGAACCTATTGTTTTCAAAAAAAATTGACAATATGTTAATTGATACTTTAAAATAGTAAGTTAGAATAGTTATGCTTATTCTTAATAATTATGAGATGAAGGAGATTTTTGTGAGTAATTCAAGAACGAATATTAGAAATGTTGCAATTATTGCCCATGTTGACCATGGCAAAACTACCCTTGTGGACGGTTTACTTAGACAAAGCGGTATCTTTAGAGAAAATGAGCAGTTAACTGAAAGAGTTATGGACTCTAACGACTTAGAAAAAGAAAGAGGAATAACCATCCTTTCCAAAAATACTGCTGTAACTTATAAGGATATAAAGATTAATATTGTCGATACACCGGGGCATGCAGACTTCGGCGGTGAAGTCGAACGTGTATTGAATATGGTTGATGGAGTTTTACTGCTAGTCGATTCATTTGAAGGCACTATGCCCCAAACAAGATTCGTACTAAGAAAAGCCTTGCAGTTAAATTTACAACCTATAGTAGTAATTAACAAAATTGATAGACCTGAAGCAAGACCTAACGAAGTACTAGATGAGGTATTGGATTTGTTCATCGAACTTGGAGCAGATGACCACCAATTGGAATTCCCTGTTGTGTACGCTTCTTCTAGAGAAGGTTTTGCGGTCTTAGATCTCAAAGATGAACCTAATAACCTTATCCCACTTTTTGAGACAATAATTGAAAATGTTCCCTCTCCTGTAGGTTCTGCTGATGAGCCTTTGCAGTTTCTTGTCTCTAGTATCGATTATGATGAATATGTGGGAAGAATTGCAGTAGGAAGAATAGAAAGAGGAATAATTCAAGCTGGACAGCAGGCTGTTCTTTGTAGAAAAGACGGAAGCCTTCAAAATATAAAAATAAGTAAGCTATACAACTTCAGCGGATTAAAAAGGACTGAAGCTCCCACCTGCTTCGTAGGTGATATTATTGCAATAGCAGGTATCAGCAATATAACAATAGGCGAAACTGTATGTGAACCAGGTTCACCCGAACCATTACCTTTTATTGATATTGACGAACCGACTCTTTCAATGACCTTCAGTGTAAACAACAGTCCCTTTGCCGGTCGCGAAGGTTCTTATGTTACTTCAAGACACTTAAGGGACAGGCTGTTTAGGGAACTTGAGACAAATGTAAGTTTAAGAGTAGAAGAAACAGATTCTGCAGATTCCTTAGAGGTATCTGGTAGAGGCGAGCTCCATCTTTCCATACTTATTGAAACGATGAGAAGGCAAGGATATGAATTTCAGGTTTCAAAACCCACAGTTATTTATAAGGATGTTGACGGAGAAAGACATGAGCCTATCGAATATCTAATTATAGATGTTCCGGAAGATTTTATGGGTGTAGTTATGGAAAAA
>JAEZUI010000047.1 GCA_023421115.1 Bacillota bacterium
CACCTACATCAACGCCAACTGCAACTTCGACAGATGCAATTATATATCAGGATTGTATTTTGGATTCAGCACTTACAGTGCAAACAGACTTTATGTTGAGTGCTATGACAAAAACCTACGGAAGAAAAGGAAAAGACTTGAATGTACTAAGCAGCACAGCGATAGATAACATATTCAAAGCAGGAAGAAATTCTACAATAAATAAGCAATATGACTTGTTGGGAAGAATAACGACTAGAAAGATAACAACAGGATCATATGCAGGAACAGGATATAATGCTAATTATGAGACAAGGTATTCATATATTGACAAAACAGGAGGGGCATCAACTTATCTGTTAGAAAGCTTAACCAATAAAGATAAAACAATAACGTATACATATGATGCCGATGGCAACATAGAGTCAATAATCCAGCCAGTAAATGGAGTGAATATCTAGCAGGATATAGGAGAAAATAAATAATAAATAATATTTACAATCGGAATTTAGAATGTTAAAATAAAAGAGCGATTGTTGAAAGAGAGGTGGTTTTGATGACTGGCAGAAATAATTTGGATGAAGTATTAAAAATAATAACGGAGATTGGTGAAAGTACATCAGGAATTATAACGACAAAGCAGATAGAGGATGCTGGAATATATAGAGGTATGATAAGAAAGTTTGTGGATGATGGAAAACTTATAAAGGAAGCAAAAGGATTATACTCATTAGCATCGGAATTCCCTGATGAGTATGTAATATTACAGAAAAGAAGTGCAAAAATGATTTTCTCTTATGGTACGGCATTGTATTTATGGGGGATGTCGGATAGAGTTCCTCATATCATAACTGTAACTGTGCCTCAGGGATTTAATAGTGTTAGAATAAAAAAGGACAATGAAAAAGTAAAATTTCATTATGTTCAAAAGGATGTATGGGATATCGGTATTACAGAGGCCAATACAAGTCTGGGCAATAAGGTGTTGCTGTATGACAAAGAACGATGTATATGTGACTTGGTGATGTTAAAGAAAGAAGTAGACAAACAGTTGTATATACAAGCCATCAAAGAGTATTTTGGTGGAGGGTATAACACAAGGAAATTACTTAAATATGCGAAGTTGTTTCGGATAGAGGATAAGATTCGTGATTATATGGAAGTGTTAACTTAGGAGGGAACGGTATGAAGACACCAGAACAATTAAAAGGTGAAATTCGAAATATTGCAAAAAAGAATAATCTCTTACCGCAAGAGGTATTGCAGATGTTTTTATTTGAAAGGATATTGCAAAGATTATCGGTATCCAAGTATAAAGAAAACTTTATTCTAAAAGGTGGACTTCTGATTTCATCCATGATAGGTATAACAGCGCGTACCACGATGGATATGGATACTACAGTCAGAGGTATTCCAATGGAAGAGGATACAATAGGAAATATTGTTAAGGAAATCGTGGCAATTGATGTTGGAGATGGGATACTATTTCTGTTTGTCAAAATGGAACCGATTAGAGAAGATGACGCATATAAAAATTTTCGAGTACATTTGAAGGCAATCTATGGAAAAGTAAATAATCCTATGAAAATAGATATTACAACGGGGGACAAAATAACCCCGGCGGCTATAGAGTATTCTTATAAGATGATGTTTGGAGAAAAAAAAGTCCCAGTAATGGCATATACTCTGGAAACCATTCTTGCAGAGAAGTACGAAACTATTATAAGGAGAAATATTGGAAGTACCAGAGCCAGAGATTTCTATGATCTGTATGTATTGTTTCGGAGTAGAAAGGATGAGGTTCACAAAGATATCTTAAAACTTGCTGTAGAACATACGGCTACGAAAAGAGGTTCAGGAGGAGAACTGAAGGAGTACAAAGAAATCTGCGAAGAAATTCGAGACGAAGAGGCCTTGCAGGAACTTTGGAGCAATTATATAAAAGAAAATGCTTATGCAGCACATTTGAGATATGAAGATGTGGTGGATAATGTGTTGGCTGTGGGTGAGTTTATAGGAGAATAGAGAAAATAAAAAAGTATTTTTTCAAAAGTTTGTTTTTCAGAGTATATGAATTTGTAAAAACAGCGAACCTAATTAAAGTGAAAGCAAAAGGTACGACCTTCATACAAATTACAAAATAGCCGCATCACTAATTTGAACCATCAACTCAAGAGTTTTAAGTCATGAGTGAATTGTATTTCTCAAAATTTATAGTACTTTGTCTATCAATACGTTTCTCTTAGCAGATAAGTCCACATCATAGGGGTTCGTCAAAGGCCTATTAACTCTATTATAGTACACCCTGACAATTGGTCGGTCACCTTGATTTCTGCGGACATTAACAACAACGCCAACCTCACCCGTAGAGAGACGTACCATGGAACCTAAAGGATATACGGCGAGACTGTTTGTGAAAACTTGAACTATGTTGCCATCAAAGTAGTTATGCCGGCCATCTATAAGATATTCTATTGCTTTTGTGTGAGGATAACCCTCCTGATAAAGTAAGCGGTCATAAGTCTCGCAAACTGCTACAATTCTTGCCCCTACAGGAATATCCTGACCAGATAAATTATTAGGATATCCTTTTCCATCCCAATTTTCATGGTGATTGAGAATTATTACTGCAACCTCTTCCGGAAGGCCGATTTCTTTTGCAAAATAATAACCGTAGGATGGGTGCTCACGCCACAGCGACTCCTGTTGACTGTTACGCTGGTCTACGTTAATAACCAGAGGCATTTCGCACAGTCCGATGTCGTGAAGAAGTGCTCCGGTACCAACTTGCTCAATAAATTCTTCCTTCATATTCATAGCTCCTGCAACAAGAAGAGAAAGAACACAGGTATTTACTGAATGTTTGAATAGGAAAGAATCATCTATAAGTTTCATTAAAACACAATATTGTACAATATTCCTGTTTTGAATAATATTTTTGGCAATTTTCCGGCATGTTTTAGATATGCTTACCATTTTGTCTGATGTATTTGCTTCAGGTATATCAGGAGCCATTCTTACCAATTCGTCCTGAAGGAGTTTTCCAAGTTCTTTTGTCATAGTATCCACCGGATCAACAAATAAAGTATATTGATCGGTAATAGAAACTTGATAGATTTTGCGGGATTTTAGCGATTCAATTATTGCAGTTGTAAGTTTCGAACCGCTATTTAGCAAAGTTTTGCCTGTGTTTGGACATACTATCGGTTCTGCTGTTGTCATGCCTTCAAGGAGGCTGTCAATTTTCATTCGAATCATTCTGTCATCTCCCTGTATTTTTTATATTTATAAACCGGTTATTGGAAAAGTCATAACTAATCATTGGAGTAGGAAATCCTTATCATTTCTTCAATAGTTGTTTTTCCTTCTAAAACAAATTTTTTCGCATTTTCTTTAAGAGTCTTCATGCCATGATCGACAGAAATGCGTCGGAGCTCACCTTCGGTACAGTTTTTCGAAATGGCTTCCTTGTGTACAGAGGTCAATACCATTATTTCATATACACCTAATCTTCCTCTATAACCTGAGCCACCACACATGGCACATCCTCTTCCTTTAAATAGATTTACATTATCGTTAGTGTCCATTCCTAAAATTTCAAGATTATCTTTGCTTGCAGGATAGGAAGTTGAACAGTTAGGGCATATTTGCTTGATAAGTCTTTGCGATATTACTCCTACAACAGAAGAAGCAACAAGAAATGGTTGAATGCCCATATCTATAAGTCTTATGATGGTACTAGGTGCATCATTGGTGTGAAGGGTACTCAAAACAAGGTGACCGGTAATAGCTGCTCTAACGGATATTTCTGCTGTTTCGCTATCTCTTATTTCCCCAATCATGACTACATCAGGATCCAATCTCAAAATTGAGCGGAGACCAACTGCAAAGGTTAAGCCGGCCTTTACGTTTGCTTGTATGTGATTTACACCTTCAATGGTTGATTCGACAGGGTCTTCAATTGTTATAATTTTAATACTGGGTTTGTTAATTTCATTTAATGCACTGTATAAAGTTGTGGTTTTACCACTACCTGTAGGGCCTGTTACCAATATTATACCGTGAGGATTTAAGAGCATTTTGCTGAATTTTATTTTATCATCTTCGGAGAAGCCTAGTTTTTCCTTTGGCAATATAAAGGCGTTTTGGTCTGCTATTCTTATTACAATCTGCTCGCCGAATATAGTTGGAGAAACTGCGACTCTGAGGTCAACTTCTCTTCCATCAATTTGTAGTGTTATACGGCCGTCCTGAGGAATACGTTTTTCTGTTATATTTAAGCCGCTGATTATTTTTATTCTGGTGCTAAGGCCTGGAAGAATTCCTATTTCCGCTCGCATAGCTTCATAAAGATGACCGTCCTTTCTGTATCTTACTCGTATATAGTCCTCGTAGGGTTCAATATGTATATCGCTTACTTTTTCTCTAACACCTTGTTCAATTATAGAATTTGCAAGCTTTACAACAGGAGAGTTGTTTATATTTTCACCGTCGGGGTCGGTAAAGCTGTTTAGGTCTTTAACTTCTTTTGAGTTTTGGGCAGCTTTTTGTACAACCTGACCTTTCTTGAATTCCTCAACGGCATTCATTGCCTGCTGTGTTGTATAACAGCGGTCAATAGCGGACATTATATCACTATAAATGCTTATGACAGGTTGGATTTCCATACCTGAAAATAGTTTTATATCATCAATAGCTATTATATTTAAAGGGTCAGCCATAGCAACTGTTAAAATCCCGTTTTTACTGGAAATAGGTATGGAGGCGTGCCTTCTTGCAAGGTGTTCAGGGATTTGTAGGTAAGCTGAGGGTTCTATATTATATTTTTCAAGCTTAACGTGGGGGATACCGAGTTGAAATTCTAATACCTGAATAATATCGTCTTGAGAAACAAATTTTTCTTGTACAAGTATATCTCCGAGCTTCTTTCCTGTTTTTTTCTGTATTTCAAGAGCTGCTCTAAGATTTTCTTCTTTAAGAAGACCTACTTCTAGCAAAAGATCTCCTAGTAATTTTTTTTGGTTAGTCATATACTCATCCCCTTCCGATATATATATATCGGGTAAGTTATAATATTCTGTAATAGGCAATTTTTTTTGTTAAAGTATTGACAAACAAAAATAAACATCGTAATATTATAATATTAGAATGTAACAATTATTAGCGAATGCTTTCAAAGGAGGTAATGACATGAAGCTTAAAGTAGTTATTGTTGGAGGGGTAGCTGGTGGTGCTAGTGCTGCGGCACGTCTTAGAAGGGTGAATGAGGATGCTGAAATTATACTTTTTGAAAAAGGTGAATATATTTCCTTTGCCAATTGTGGACTTCCTTATTATATAGGTGAGGTCATACAGGAAAAGGATAAACTTGTTGTTCAAACACCGGAAGCGATGAAGAAAAGGTTTAATATAGATGTTAGGATAAATAGTGAGGTCACAAAGTTATTCCCAGACAAGAAAGAGGTTGAAGTTTTTAACAGCAAAGATGGCACTACTTATACAGAAACTTATGATAAACTAATCCTTTCGCCTGGAGCTGAACCTATTAGACCACCTCTTCCTGGAATTGATTCCGATAGAGTTTTTACCTTGAGAAATATTCCGGATACTTACAAAATTAAAGATTTTGTCGATTCTATGCAGCCAAAGAGAGCGGTTGTGGTAGGAGCAGGTTTTATAGGACTTGAAGTTGCTGAGAATCTTCATGCAAGAGGCGTTAAAGTGACTGTGGTTGAATTGGCAGAGCATGTTATTGGTCCTCTTGATTTAGATATGGCTGCGCTTGTACATCAACACATGAAATCAAAGGATGTGGAGTTTTACCTCAAAGATGGTGTGAAATCCTTAAGGAATACAAAGGCATTTACAGTGGTAGAATTGACCAGTGGAAGGTCTCTTAAGGCGGATATGGTTATTATGGGAATAGGTGTAAGACCGGAATCAAGACTTGCAGTTGATGCAGGCCTTAAAATAGGAAAAACCGGGGGCATTTTAGTAGATGAAAATATGCTTACATCAAATCCTGATATTTATGCCGTGGGAGATGTTGTTGAGGTGAAAGATTATATTAGCGGCAATCCTGCGTTGATACCTCTTGCGGGACCTGCAAACAAGCAGGGGAGGATAGCAGCTAATAATATTTGTGGAATAGTGGAAAAATATGAAGGAACTCAAGGAACTTCAATTGTTAAAGTGTTTGATATTACAGTGGCTATAACAGGGAATAATGAAAAAATACTAAAAAGAAATAATATAGAATATAAAAAGTCCTTTACCCATTCAGGATCTCATGCAGGATATTATCCCGGTGCAATCCCGATGGCAATCAAGCTTATATTTGACAATAAGAATGGCAAAATACTTGGTGCTCAAATAATCGGATATGAAGGTGTTGACAAGAGAATAGATGTTATAGCTACAGCGATCCGTGCGGGTATGACGGTTTATGACCTTGAAAAATTGGAGCTTGCTTATGCACCGCCCTATTCTTCGGCAAAGGACCCTGTAAATATTGCAGGATATACAGCTGCAAATATACTTAAAGGGGACAGCGAAATATTCCATTGGGACGAAGTGAATTCTGTTGATCTTTCGAAGTCTTTGTTTCTTGATATAAGAGATGAAATGGAGGTTAGTCTTGGGACTATAGAGGGTTCTGTTAATATACCTTTAGATGACCTGCGAAACCGTTTGGACGAACTGCCTAAGGATAAAGAACTGCTTGTTTTCTGTCAAGTAGGATTAAGAGGTTATGTTGCATATAGAATATTAAAGCAGAAAGGTTTCAAGGTGAGAAACTTAAGCGGGGGCTACAAGACTTATCAGCTTGCAGTTCAAAAACAGTCAAATGAAGATATTTATGAATATGACAAGATAACAAAAAGTGATGAAATTAAAACAGTAGATTGTAACGGCAGTGAATGCAAAGCTGATGCCGATATAAAAGTTGACGCTTGTGGATTACAATGTCCCGGACCTATAATGAAGGTAAGTGACAGTATTAAAGCTATGAACTACGGAGAAGTACTCCACATAAAAGCTACTGATCCTGGATTTCAGGAAGATGTCAAGTCGTGGTGCGAAAGTACAGGAAATAAACTCTTAGGTATGAATTTTGAAAATTCCTCTTTTAGTGCCTATATCAGAAAAGAGAAGGGGCAGGATAAAAAGGAAAACTCACTAAGGAAAAACGATAAGACAATGGTTATATTCAGTAATGATCTTGATAGAGCGATAGCATCTTTTATCATTGCAAATGGAGCCGTTTCAATGGGAAGGAATGTCACTATGTTCTTTACCTTCTGGGGATTGAACATTTTGAGGAAGAATGATAAAGTAAATGTAAAAAAAGATTTATTCGGTAAGATGTTTGGTTTTATGATGCCAAGAGGGTCTAAGAGACTTACCCTTTCTAAAATGAATATGGGTGGCTTAGGAGCAAAGATGATAAGAAATATAATGAAAAACAAAAATGTAGCATCTTTAGAAGAGCTTATCAAATCGGCCGTATCAAATGGAGTAAATCTCGTTGCCTGTAATATGTCCATGGATGTCATGGGAATAAAGAAGGAAGAGCTTATTGACGGTGTAAAAATCGGAGGAGTTGCAACGTTTCTTGGTTCGGCAGAAGAATCGGATATGAGCTTATTTATTTAGAGGAGTTTTTTTAGAGATAACCAAATATAAACATTGGGTTATCTTTAAACACCTACAGAGGGGAAGTTTTAACATGAAAGATTTAAAGCTTTATGAACAAAGGGCAGAAAAGTTAAAGGCATTGGCACATCCCCAAAGGCTGTGTATTGTAAACGGACTTATGGAGAATAAGTGTAATGTGACTACAATACAGGAATGTTTGGGGCTCCCACAGTCTACTGTATCCCAGCATCTTGCCAAACTAAAAGCTGCAGGAATTATTGAGGGAAATAGAAGTGGCCTTGAGATTTGCTATAGTGTTGTGGATGAAGATATAAAAGAAATAGTAAAGATTTTGATTAAAGAATAAAAGGAGAAGATACATTTTGGATAAAAACATAATAGCATCAATGATTGATCATGCGGTTTTAAAGCCTGACGCCACTGACTCGGATGTTGAAAGAGAGTGTGCAATAGCTATGAAATATAAAGTTGCATCCATATGTGTGAAGCCTAGCCATGTAGAGTATGCAGCAAATATACTGAAGGGTTCTTCCGTTAAAGTTAGCACGGTTATAGGTTTTCCCCACGGGACTACAACAACAAGATGTAAGCTGGCGGAAGCTCAGGAAGCCATTGAAAATGGCGCAAGCGAGTTGGATATGGTCGTAAATATTGGGAAACTTCTATCGAGAGATTTTGATTATGTGGAAAAGGATATCAGAAGTGTAGTTGACGAAGCGCATTCTAAAGGTGCTATTGTCAAAGTTATTTTGGAAACAGCTCTTTTGAATGATGAAATGAAGGTTGCTGCCTGTAAGATATCAGATAAGTGCGGTGCTGACTATGTAAAGACATCCACAGGATTTAACGGGAGAGGTGCAGATTTAGCAGACATTACACTTATGAGAAGTAGTGTAAGTGATAAGGTTGGAATAAAGGCTTCAGGAGGAATAAAGAATTTTGAACAAGCGGTGGAATTTGCTAAAGCCGGATGTACTAGACTTGGCACAAGTTCTACTATTGATATAGTAGGAGAAGGTGTAGAATCCTTTGCTAAAGATTCAAACTATTAGTTGGGGGGAAGTACGAATTTTTACCTGAAACTAGAATACTGCAAGTATAACTGGCATAAAAATATCCTATAAAGAATTTATTGTGAGGTGGCCGGTTAATGCAAAGGCAGTTTTGTGTTATTATTACATGTATTTTTATGATATCAATGTTTGCAGGTTGTTCTGCTTTGCCAAAGATAGGAAACAATGACGAGGTAAGTCCTGTCAGCAGCATAGCATTGAGCGAATCAGAGGCTCAGCAAATTGCAAACAAGTCGCCGATTTCCCTTTACTTTGCAAATGAAGAAGGTACTAAGCTAAAGCTTGAAGTACGCTATATACCAACGAGTGAACTTAAGAAACCAGCGAATGAAATTGCTTCATTAATTGTTAAAGAATTAATAAACGGTCCGAGCAAGGGTTCGGGACTAAAATCCACAATACCTGCCGAAGCAAAACTACGTACGATAATGATAAATGATGATGTGGCTACGGTTGACTTTTCTAAGGAGTTTAAAGAAAAGCATCCCGGCGGAAAAGCTGCAGAGCAGATGACAATATACTCTGTTGTAAATTCTCTCACTGAGCTTAAAGAAATCAGCGAAGTTAAGTTCAAGATTGAAGGAAAGACTTCAAAGGAATTCAAAGGAGCTTATAAGTTTGACAATCCTTTTCCAAGAAGTACTTCAATTATCAGCAGAGAAACAACCAACCTAAGCAAAACCAATACTGACAATTCAAACAACAATGTTGATGAAGACAAAAAGGATCAAACTGAAACAGAAAGCGACAAGAAAGATAATAAGAACTCCAAGGACACAATAAATGAAGAAGATAAAGATTCAGCAGCATCAGAAATTATAGAATTTGAAGACGTTGAAACTTCCGGAGATACTGAAGAGGAAGGCCAAACGACATTCTATATTGAAGATGAACCAATAGAAGAAGAATTATTGGAGTAATATTACACATTAAGTTATGATATTAAAAACATACAACATTTAGGTTACAAAACCCCTCAGGGAGGCTAAAAGGCATCCGAACATAGGAATATTATTTTGTTTAAAAATGTAAATGCCAACAGGCCAGTTGTTTTTTGAATCATCCTGTTCCAAAAAACAATATAAATATTTCAAAACAAAGAAACAAGGAGAAAAAAACTCCTTGTTTTTGTGTTGGGAATTTTGGAAACTAATAAACAAACAAGATAAGTTAAAATTGAAGCTGTTTTACTGAGCTAAGGTTATACTTTTTATTTATTGACAGTCTGCGTGTTTTAGTGTACTATTAATATAGTACACTAAAACACTAGAATAAAATATGGTATTGGAGGCGTGTGATGAGTTTTGCTTTTTCAGACAAAATCCCAATATATCTTCAAATAATGAACCTGGTTAAGCAGGAAGTAGTGGTTGGTAAACTGGTAAGTGGGGAGAAATTGTTATCAGTTAGAGAAATGGCTGAAAAGTATAGTGTAAACCCCAATACTGTGCAAAGGGTATATCAGGAATTGGAGAGAGAAAACGTTATCTTTACACAACGAGGAATGGGGAATTTTGTTACTCAAGACAGGAGTAAAATAGAAGAAATAAAAAACGATATGGCAGAAGAATTGGTTATTAGCTTTTTAGGAGGTATGGAAAGGCTTGGATTTAGTGGTGAAGAGACTGTAGAAGTTCTTGAGAAACATATTGATAAGGAGGGGAAGCATGAGTAAAGTATTGGAGATTGAAAATCTTAGTAAATATTATTCGGGTAAAAAGGTGCTAGATGAGATTGGACTAGAGCTTGAAAGTGGAAAGATACTAGCTTTACTTGGTCCAAATGGAAGTGGTAAAACTACCCTTTTGAAAATAATTGCCGGATTGATAAGAGAAGATGAAGGCAAAATTCTTATTAATGAGCATAAACCTGGTGTTTATACTAAAGAGATTGTATCTTATTTACCTGATGTTAATCACCTGTATAATTGGATGAGTGTAAAAGATGCGTTGGCTTTTTTTCGGGATTTTTACAAAGATTTTGATATACAAAAAGCAAATGAAATGCTTCAATTGATGAAAATAAGTGTAAACAGTAAAGTTGTTGAGCTTTCAAAGGGAATGTTAGAAAAACTTATGTTGATTTTAGTATTGTCAAGAAAAGCTAAACTTTATTTGCTAGATGAACCTTTTGTAGGTATTGATCCACTAACTCGTGATGAAATTATAGATGTTGTTTTAAAAAGTTACAGTAATGATAGTTCTATAATTATATCAACGCATATTATAAAAGACTTTGGAAGATTATTTGATGAAGTTGTGTTTTTTTCGAAGGGCAAAATTGTTTTGAAGGATAATACCCAAGATTTAATACTTAAAAATGAAAAATCCATTGATGATTTATATAAGGAGGTATTAAAAAATGTTTAAATTGTTTAAATACGAAATAAAAGGAAGATTAAAAATAATTATAATAATGTCGGTTGTTTTACTTATAGCGAATCTTTTACTCTTAACTACATTTAAGTGGGAGGGATTATTAAAGGATTCTCAAGGGTTTTCTTTTTCAGGTGACACCGATATAGATGTTGTTTCTGCACTTGCATTGCTTATTTCACTTGTTGCTAATTGTGTAAGTTTAGTAGTAGCTTTTATTTTCGGAATAAGGATTTTGTTAAGGGATATATTTGAGGATACAAAAAAGTTATTATTTACTTTGCCTGCTAAGGGACATGTTTTAGTTGGGGCAAAGTTATTATCGGCGGTTACTGAGTTTTTGATTTACTTTTTTATTATTATGACATTTGCTTTTTTGCATGTGTCCAAAATAATTCAATCTTCAGGATCATCTATAGGTAATGTGGCGTATTTATTAAATGATTTATTTTATGTAACAATACTTGCTCTAGTTGGTTATATATTTCTTATGGTATTAGTGTATTTTTCCATAATCTTGACAAAGAGCATTTTAAAGGTAGATAGATTTGTTACATTAACATCTGGGATTGTATTTGTTATTCTTTTTGCTTGTTTTGGTGGATTGCAAAGGTTTATTAGAGTGAAATTGCCGTATTATGTTGAGTTTCAGAGTTTTGCTATGCAGAAGGATCCATCGGCTTCAATTACCCAGACTAGTATAACTGGTTTGATTTTTGATCTTATACTTATTGCTGTTTTGTTTTTATCTGCATCATATGTTGTAGAAAACAAGTTGGAAGTTTAAATGTTATGTGTTAAAGTATCAATATATTTATGAGTTTATAAAATTATTAGTAAATAATAATTGTATAGGGGGGGAGAGTTTGAGTTGTGTTATTGAAGTTGAAAACCTTTGTAAGTCCTATCAAATGGGTGAAGTGCAACTTGAAGTTTTAAAGAATATAAATTTAAAGATAAATTTAGGAGAGTTTGCTTCTATAATGGGGCCATCAGGTTCGGGCAAAAGTACGCTTTTGTATCTGTTAGGAGGGCTTGATAAACCAACTTCGGGAAGCATTAAGATTAAAGGTTCTGATATTTCAAAAATGTCAGATGATCAGGAAAGTATAATGAGAAGAAGAGAAATAGGATTTGTATTTCAATTTTATAATTTAATACCGAATTTGAATGTTGAAGAAAACATAATGCTTCCTGTTATGCTAGATGGTAAAAAAACAGGTAAATATAAAGAGAAACTTGATGAGATTCTCGAAATTGTTGGACTTTTCGAACGAAGGCATCATACACCTAGAGAATTATCCGGTGGACAGCAGCAGAGGGTAGCCATAGCAAGAGCGCTTATAAACGAACCCGATATTATTCTTGCTGATGAGCCAATTGGGAATCTTGATTCAAAAACCGGAAATGAGATTATGGGGCTTTTTAGTGAAATTAATAAGCGGAAAGGTAAAACAGTTGTACAGGTTACGCATTCAATAGAATCGGCTGCGTTTGGTAATAGAATAATTAATGTCAAAGACGGAAGGATTGAGAACAATGAATAAAAGAATATCTATTATATTGATGATGAGTATGTTATTGATTACATTAAGTTCATGCCAAAGTAGTGCTAATACTGAAGCTGTAAATGCAGTTGCTATGGATCAGAAAGATGTAGAGAAAGAAATCAAAAAGGTTCAGGCATATGGTGTGATTAAAGCGAGTAGTTCTAAAATGGTTTACATTGACTTCCCAGCAGTTGTCGAGGAAGTATTTGTAAAAGATGGTCAGAGAGTAAAAAAAGGTGATAAACTAGTTAAATTGAATTTGAACGAATATGAAAGACTTATAGCTGATAAGGAAAGTGAGCTTAAAATAGCTGAACTTGAGTACGGAGCTTCGAAAAAAGATGCAAGTGCAGATTTAGAGAGGGAAAATATAAGGAAATTAAAGGCGGATTTATCGAAGTTGTCATCCGAGTATAATAATAATAGTAATCCAGAATATAAAAAAATATTGAATGAGTTGGAAGAGGCTAAAAGTCTTTTTGAGAAGGAAAAAGATGAGTTGGGGAAAAACAATGTTTTGTATGAAAATGGAGCGATTTCACAAAGTGATCTGGATGTTTCAAAAAGTAAAGTAGATACTTGCCAGAAGACTATAAATTCCATACAATTCGAACTTGAAAGTTTGAAGAATAAAATGGATAGAGAGATCAAAACACTGCAGTCTGAGATTAATAAGCATCAACTTCAGTTGAATATGATTTTGGGAAATAGCAATATCAAAATCATAGATGAAGAAATTAAGCAATTAAGGTCGGAAATAAGCAATATGAAAAGCAAAATGAACCAAAGTTTTTTAAAGGAAGGCGTAATTGAGTGTGAGTTTGAAAATGGAATAATAACTGATATGGGCATAAATAAAGGTGAAGTTATAAGTGCAGAGTCAAAACTTTTCAGTATAGTAGACTCGCAGAATTTAATTGTTGAAGCTGACATTGCTGAAGAGTTTTACAAAGAAGTCAAGTTAGGGGCTGAGGCTACGATTGTTACCTTAGCAGACAAAACTAAAAAATACGACGGAGAAGTAATATATATATCTAACAATATGACTAAAAAGAATGCTGAGTCCCTTATTGTAACTGAAGTGTCTATAAAAAATGCGGATAATTTTTTGTTTCCTAATTTAAATGTTGAACTTGAAATTGTGACTAAAAATGAAAATTGAATACTCTGCAATTAATTACCGTTGTTTATGAAGGGGAAAACTATGAGTATTGTATTAAAGCTATTAGTAAAAAATATTACAGGTAAAAAAATTAGAACGCTTTTGATACTTTTTTCAATAATTTTATCTGCATCGGTATTCTTTTCTTCTATTGCTATATCCGGAAGTATACTTAAAACCATTGTAAGTTCGATAACTCAGGTAGTTGGAGTATCGGATATTACCATTATTCCAACGGATAAGTCTGATAGTAAGTTTTTAAGTAGGGGTGGCCTTGAAAGGTATTCGGATAAATTTGAGTTTGTAATAGGAGAATTGGATAAAACTGTTATTTTTACTCCTGCTTTTGGAGAGGAAGCAGTAGTGAATATAAAAGGTGTTGATTTAGAGGAGCTTATCCAGTTAAATCCATTCAGTATAAAAAGTTCGGAAGAAATTTATCCCTTCCAAGGGAAAAAGATAATTATCGGAGAAGATTTAGCAGATAAGCACAAATTAGAAATTGGAGATGTAATAAATATAAAAATAGGTAATATAATGCATAGGTTTAATCTGTGTGCTATTGCATCTTCAAAAGGAGTATTTAGCAAAGCACATTCGGTAAGGAATTTTGTAATACCGAAGCAGACAATGAGTTCTTTAATGAATGCTTATGGAAAAGAAAATATGCTTTTTATAAAGCTAAAGGATTCTAAAACAAAAGAAGCTATGGTAAAACTTTTATTAACGGAGTATAAAAATTATGAAGTGAAACAGACTTTCAATGAGGCTAAACTAGAAAGTCAGCTTACTGACATTTCTGCTATATTTTTTCTGTTGTCAGGAATTGTATTTTTTATGAGTGTATTCATTATTTACTCGTCTTTTAAAGTTATTGCATTAGAACGTATACCTATTGTAGGTACTTTAAGAAGTGTGGGTGCTACAAAAAGACATACTAATATTATTCTTTTAGGAGAGAGCCTTTTGTATGGAACCATCGGGGGAATATTGGGATGTGCTCTTGGAGTTGGGGTGTTATATCTGCTATCATTATATATGAGCGAAATAGCAAATGTTGCTCCTGGTTTGCAATTAAACACAAAGATACAGTATTCTTTTGTGCACTTAATAATAACTTTTGTTGTTTCTATACTATTAAGCTTTTTTAGTTCAATAGTGCCTATTATAAAAGTTTCAAAAATATCTATTAAGGATATCATATTAAATACTGTACATTTACCTAATAAGATTACCCGTAAAAGGCTGTTAATGTCAGGAGTATTTTTAGTCGTTGCATTTTTAATAACTCTTCCGGAGTATAGTCCAGATGATAACTTGTTTTTGGGATTATCTATGTTTTTTGCGCTATTATCCATGGTTTTCTGCATACCCTACATAGTTGCTTTTTTTGTAAGGGTATTTGAAAAAGTATATGTAGTAGTGTTTGGTAATGTTGGTATTCTAGCAGCAAAAAATTTGAGAGAGAACAAAAGTGTCATAAATAATATAATAATGCTTGCTATAGGAATTTCTGTTTTACTTTCCATAAATACAACAGGTTACAATACTGTGCTGTCAACTATGAATTCATATAAGGAGTCACAATTTGATTTGAGGGTATCAGTTTTAAATGCCAGCAGAAATTTTAGAATAAAACTTGCTAATACAGACGGTGTTGAGAAGGTATATGCAGACTACGAATATGATAATATAAGGGTGGTTGGTACGGACAATATTATAGGTACTGTTAAAGGTATTAATGTTAATGAATTTTCGGATTTTTGGACAATAGATACCGAGGGAGACTTTGAAAGTTATGCCCGAGAACTTGATGAAGGACGAAACATTATTATAACATCGAATTTGAAAAGGTTACTCAATGTAGATAAAGGTGACGAGTTAACACTAAGGACAGAAGCCGGATCAAAGATTTATAAGGTAATAGGGTTTTTTAAGGCGTTTATGAATGACAGTGATTATGCTTTAGTATCCGATAGATTTATTAAAATTGATATGAAATCGGGTGAAAGTTCTGTTTATTACATAAAGACGAGTAGGAATCCCCAAGATATGTTAAAAGTGTTTAAAGATAATTTTAAATCAATGAATTCACAAGTATATACTAAAAAACAGATGGAACAAGCTGAAGTTGATGAAAATTTGAATACTATAACACTAATGCAAGCTTTTTGTTTTATGGCTATTATTATAGGTTTCTTTGGTGTTATTAATAATCTAGTTTTGAGCTTTATTCAAAGAAGGCAGTCTTTGGCTATGTTAAGATCTGTTGGAATGAGTAAAAAACAGACAGTAGCAATGATTTTTATTGAAGCATTTACAGGAGGAATAATAGGTGCTATTTCTGGGATTTTGGGTGGTGTATGTATGATTTACATCCTATCGAAACTCGATAATTCACCTTTACGTGTCGAAGTGCAGTCTTTATGGATAAGTATTTTGCTAGGAGTTGTTGTTATGGTTCTTGCTTCTATTGGACCTGTTATAAAATCTACTAAATTAAACTTGATAGAATCATTGAAATATGACTAAGGGATAAGTTTTTGCAGTAACCTTTTGTGTTTATAAAGAGCCTCATTTTTTAGGAGTCTCTTTTTTTATTTGAGATTATGGTTGACAGATTTTATCAAGATAGATAAAATTATAGACAAAATATTTCTGTTTTCTAAAGAGCTTTTTTTGTTCATTGTCAATATTAACAAATACATTTCTTAGAATAATCTAAATTTAGTCAGTAATTTGCCGAGGTATATTGGATATTGAGAAGATAAAGTTATATTTTTTATGTAAACAAGAAACTGCAGTTAATTTAATTTATAGGGGATAGTGATTGATTATGGCATATTATGGTACATTGTGTGAAGTATTACTATGTAATAAAGGGACGCAAGATAAGGGTATTACATTTATTTTAGGAGAAAATGAAGAGTTATATTTATCATACAAAGATTTATACAATAAAGCCTTAAGCTATTTGTACCATCTACAGGAAAAAGGTGTAAAGCCTGGAGATGAATTGATTTTTCAAATCGGAGATAATTTGAGATTTATTTGCACATTTTGGGCGTGTATGCTAGGTGGTATAGTGCCTGTTCCAGTTTCTATAGGCAATAATTTTGAACATAGATACAAACTTCTTAAAATTCTAGGTATTTTAAACAATCCATATTTAATTATTGATAATAAAGCTTTAGTATATTTAGAACAGTTTGTTGAGAGTAATAATCTATTGGAGTTGTATAAGCCTTTTGAAAATAAAACTATAGTTTTGGAAAGTGTAGATGAATTTCTGGGTTATGGCGCTATTCAAAATACAAAATCACACGATACTGCTCTAATACAGTTCTCGTCAGGTTCTACAGGAGATCCTAAAGGGGTGATTTTGACTCACGAAAATTTATTAACTAATGTTGCAGCTATTCTTAAATGTGCAGAGGTTAAGCCTTGGGAATCGACACTATCATGGATGCCACTTACTCATGATATGGGATTGATAGGGTGTCACTTGAGTCCTATTGTAAATAACATGATGCAGATAAATATGTCTACAGAATTGTTTGTAAAGCATCCTACTTTGTGGCTAAAAAAAGCTAACGAGCACCGTGTGAATATATTACAGTCACCTAATTTTGGGTACAAATATTTTTTGAATTGGTTTAAACCTGAAATTGCAAAAGACTGGGATTTATCTTGTGTTCGTATTATTTATAATGGAGCAGAGCCAATAAATGCAGATTTATGTGAAGAGTTTATAAATAGTCTTGTTGAATATAAATTGTCGAAAGATGTAATGTTCCCTGTTTATGGACTTGCAGAAGCATCTCTTGCAGTCACATATCCACCATTAAGTGAAAAATTTCAAACAATAAAATTAAATAGAGAGTTTCTTAATATAGGGAAAAAAGTTCAGGAGGTTGTTTCTGATAATAATGGAACAACTTTTGTTTATGTTGGATGCCCTGTAGAAAATTGTTCAGTGAGAATATGCGATGAACAGAACAATATAATGGACGAAGATATGATTGGCATCATACAGATTAAAGGTAAAAATGTAACTAAAGGATATTTCAATAACAGTGAAGCAACAGAAGCGGTATTAACTTCTGACCACTGGTTAAATACTGGGGATTTAGGCTTTATCAGAAAGGGGCAATTAGTTGTCACAGGAAGAAAGAAAGACATCATATTTGTTAATGGACAAAATTACTATCCCCACGATATTGAAAGGACCGTTGAGAGAATTGAAGGTGTCAAAGAGGGCACAGTTGTAGCGTGCGGAGCATTTAGTAAAGAGGAAAACAGGGAAAATGTGTGTGTTTTTGTGTTGTTTAAAAAAGAACCGGATAAATTTGTGCCTCTTGCTCTAGAGATAAAAGAATTTGTTAGTTCAGAAATTGGGATCCAAATTGATAATATAATACCTGTGAGAAAAATACATAAAACAACAAGTGGTAAAGTTCAAAGATACAAGTATAAAGCAGGGTTTGAAAGCGGTGAGTTTACCGAGGTTATTCAAAAGCTAGAGGTTGCTCATAATGAATTTTTTGCGCAAAGAAAACTAGAAGAGCCTGATAATGATACACAAATAAAGCTTTGTGAAATATTCAAAACCTTTTTTAATATAGATAATGTAGGAGTTAATGACAGCTTTTTTGAACTGGGTGGAAACTCCTTAATGGCTTCACAAATGGTGTCAATGGTTTATAAGGAATTAGGTGTAAAAATTCCGATGACAGAACTTTTTTTACGACCAACAATAAAACTCATGTCTGAATATATTGATGAAGTTGAAAAAAGTATATACTCCTCAATGACTAAAGCTGATGGAAATAAGGCTTACTACGAGCTTTCTTCTGCACAAAAGAGGCTTTATATTCTTCAGGATATAGAAGCCGGAGGGATAATGTATAACATGCCAGGTGCAATGATTGTTGAAGGTGCTTTTAGCTTACACCGCATGGAAGATGCTTTCAGAAAGTTGATTTTAAGACATGAAAGCCTTAGGACTTCATTTCATTGCATAGATGTTGTTCCGTATCAAAAAATACATAATAATGTCGAATTTAGTTTGTTATATAAAGAGAGTAATGAAGATGAAATTGATACTTTGATAAAGAGCTTTATAAGACCCTTTGATCTTGAAGTATTGCCGTTAATGAGAGCTGAAGTGGTTAAGGTGAGGGAAGACAAGCATTATTTGTTGTTTGATATGCACCATATTATATCTGACGGTTTGTCGATTAATATATTAATAAAGGAACTTAGCTCTTTATATAGTGGAGTAGAGCTTTCAGATCTGAAGTTTCAATACAAGGATTTTGCCCAGTGGCAAAACAAATTAATCGAAAAAGGTGATTTAAAGGGACAGCAAAGCTATTGGGTTGAAAAGTTTAGTGGAGAAATTCCTACATTAAGTATACCTACTGACTTTAGCCGTCCTAAAGCTCAGAGTTTTGAAGGGGATCGAATCTATTCTGAGATTCAGTCGGATTTGACTTCAAAACTTACTACTTTTGCAAAAGAGACAAATGCTACACTGTATATGGTTTTGCTCGCAGCTTTTAAAGTGTTGCTTTTTAAATATTCAGGGCAGCAGGAAGTGGTTATAGGAACACCTATAGCTGGAAGGACACGAATAGAATCAGAAAACATAATAGGAATGTTCGTCAATACTTTGGCGATAAAAAGTGTGCTTGAGGGAAATGTCACATTCAGAGAATTTTTAGCTCATGTTAAGACTGCTGTTCTTGAAGCGTTTGATAATCAGGATTATCAATTTGAAGATCTCATAGAGAAACTGAGTATTAGAAGAGATATAAGCAGAAACCCTCTATTTGATGTAATGTTTACCTTGCAAAACATGGAAAATGTTAACATGGAAATAGAAGGCTTGAGATTTAAACGTCACATAGTTGATTTTAAAGTAGCAAAGTTTGATTTATCCCTTGATGCTTATGAAGAAAATGGGAAATTATCCTTTGAACTTGAGTACTGTACGGCGTTATTCAAAAGAGAAACAGTTGAAAGAATGATTGCTCATTTTACAAATATTTTACATGACGTTGTTGTTAATCCGGATATCAGATTTTCGGAAGTTAATATGATGTCTGATCAAGATAAACAAAGGATTATAAAAAGCTTTAATAGCAATAAGATGGCATATGATTTTTCAAAAAAACTACATGAAATCTTTGAAGAAAATGTTGCTAGTAATCCTCTTAAGACAGCGTTGGTTTTTGGAGAAGAAAAAATAAGCTATCTAGACTTAAATGAAAAAACTAACAGAATTGCATGGTTTTTGAGATCAAAGGGTATTGAGAAAGGCTCTCTTGTTGGTGTTTTGCTGGAACGATCTCCATTAATTGTGGAATCTATCCTAGCTATCTGGAAGGCAGGAGGAGCTTATATTCCAATAGATATATCTTATCCGATAAATAGAAAACTAGAAATATTAGCTGATAGCAGTGCTCATACGGTTATAACTCTTTCTGGATTTGTGGACGGAGAGTTTAGAGAGAAATATAAAAATCAAATAATATGTCTTGACAAGGTTGAGAATGAGTTGGCAGAGCAACCTGTTGAAAACCTAAATATTAGTACAGATATTAACAGTTTGGCATATGTTCTTTTTACATCAGGGTCTACAGGCAAGCCGAAAGGAGTAATGATAGAACATGAAGGCATGCTCAATCATATATTTGCTCAAAGAGATGAGCTTAAACTAAAAGATGATCTGGTATTTGCACAAAATGCAAGCCATTGTTTTGATATATCAGTATGGCAATTTTTTGCCGCACTTGTTTTGGGAGGGACTACTGTCATATATCCTAATGATATCATACTAGAACCAGCAAAATTTTTACAAAAAGTAATTGAAGACGGGATAACCCTTTTAGAGGTAGTACCATCTTATCTTATGGCTCTCATAGATTGCATGGAGGATAATGCAGCTAGATTTAAAAATCTGCAGTATGTTATGGTAACCGGAGAGACGGTAAAACCAAATGTTGTCAAAAGGTGGTTCGAAATTTATCCGCACATAAAGATGGTAAATGCCTATGGACCTGCAGAGGCATCAGATGATATTGCGCAGCTTATTATGGATACAATTCCTGAGAATATGGATACTATTCCGATAGGAACTCCGTTAAATAACATTAATATATATATAACCGATAATTATATGAATTTATGTCCGATAGGAGTGGTGGGAGAGATATGTGTATCAGGTGTGTGTGTGGGTAGGGGCTACATCAACAATCTAGAAAAGACAAAGGAAGTCTTTATGGACGACCCTTTTTGTGAAGAAAAGAATATAAAACTATATAAAACAGGCGACCTTGGTAAATGGCTACCTGATGGTACAATTGAGTTTGTTGGTAGAAAGGATTATCAAGTAAAGGTTAGGGGTTTTAGAATAGAACTTGGAGAAATCGAGAGTGTACTTACAAATTATAAGGACATAAAAGATGCTGTGGCAGTAGTGCATGAGGATGAAAAAGGAAACTCCTTAATATGTGCATATTATTGTGCAGATAGACCTCTTGACATTGAAATTGTTAAAGAATATTTATCAGGTTATGTACCTGACTATATGGTACCGGCATATTTTGTACAATTAGATAACCTTCCTTTATCACCTAATGGGAAAGTGGATAGGAAAGCATTACCTTTGCCCAAAGTGAATCAAAAAAAGGATTACGTTGCACCTGAAAACAATATTGAAGAGAAGCTTGCAGAGATCTGGAAGGATATACTCAAGCTTGATGAGATTAGCATAAATGATGATTTTTTTGCTATCGGAGGACATTCACTCAGAGCAGCAGGTCTTTCGGCGAGAATTTTTAAAGAACTTAGTGTAAAGGTTGCTACAAGAGATGTTTTTATTTATCCTACAATTAGGCAACTGGCAGATTACATAAAAAATGCCGATAGGAGCACATATGAGACAATTAAGTGTTCCGATAAAAAAGAATACTATGAACTTTCATCTGCGCAAAAGAGGCTTTTTGTCCTTGAGAGTATTGAGCAAGGTGGAGTTATGTATAATATGCCGGCAATTATGGTGGTTGAGGGAAATGTGGACAAAGGCTTGATGGAAAATGCTTTTGAAAAACTAATTGAAAGGCATGAGATTTTGCGTACTTCTTTTCATTATATTGATGAAGAACCATACCAAAAGATACATGATAAAGTAGAGTTTCAGTTTTTTTATGAAGAGAAGGATGAGCATGAAATTGAACAAATTGCAAAGACATTTATCAAACCTTTTGATTTGAGTAAACCTCAGCTTATAAGAGCGGGTCTTGTAAAGGTGAACGAAGAAAAGAGCTATTTGTTTTTTGATATGCACCATATTATATCAGACGGTATGTCTATAGATATATTAACAAGTGAGCTAGGCAGCATTTATAATGGTTTTCAGTTGTCACCTCTTAAGTTGCAGTATAAGGATTTTGCACAATGGCAAAATCAAAGGCTTGAAAGCGATGGAATGAAATTAAGTGAACGATACTGGTTGAATAAATTCAGTGGAGAACTGCCACTGTTAAGTATGCCGTATGACTACACAAGACCATCGATACAGAGTTTTGAAGGTGATAGGATATTTTTTAAAGCGGATGAAGATTTGACGAGGGAATTAAAGCTTATTGCAGAAAAGACGGATACTACTCTGTTTATGGTGTTGTTGGCAGCATATAATATATTGTTGTCTAAATATACAGGTCAAGAGGATATTGTTGTTGGCTCACCTTCGGCAGGAAGGGAAAAAGTTGAGCTTGAGAATATGATTGGGATGTTTGTAAATACATTGGCCCTTAGAAATGAGCCGAAAGGTTGTATAAGCTTTGAGGAATTTTTGGAAGAGGTAAAGAAAAATTCTCTAGAAGCATTTGAACATCAGGAATACCAGTTTGAAGAACTGGTTGATAAGTTGGATGTTGTGAGAGATATAAGCAGAAATCCACTTTTTGACACAATGTTTACTATGCAGAACACAGAAAATGTTGAAATCAATATAGGTAATCTTGTATTTAAGCCGTACAAAATTGACTTTAATGTGTCAAAATTTGATTTGTCTTTAGATGCTTTAGAAAGAAATGGTGTATTAGAGTTTGAAATGGAATATTGTACAGCACTTTTTAAGAAGGAAAGTGTTGAAAGAATTTGCTCGCATTATATAAATATACTAAAACAATTGATATCTAAGCTAGACTCAAAACTCAGTGAAATATGCCTAATATCTGATGACGAGACAAAGCAGATCATAAATGTATTTAATAGTAAAAGAAAGGAATATAGTTTTGAGCAAAGTTTGCATCAATTATTTGAGTATAATACGGCAAATAATCCGGAAAAGACTGCAATAGTATTCGAAAATGAAAAATTAACATATAGAGAACTTAATGAGAAGGCAAACAGGATTGCCGGATATCTTAAAAGAAAAGGTATATCTTCAGAGAAACTTGTAGGTGTTTTACTAGAGCGATCTTCCTTGTTTGTTGAAGCTGTTTTAGGTATTTGGAAAGCTGGAGCAGCCTATATACCTTTAGATGTTGAATATCCTACCGAAAGAAAGCTTGATATACTCGAAGATTCAAAGGCAGAAGCTTTGATAACTCTTTCTGATTTTGTTGACGATGAAATTAGAAATGCTTATGGGAATATAATTTGTTTAGACCTTGTAGCAAAAGAGTTAGAAAGGGAATCTTGTGAAAATCTCGATGTCTTAGTTGACAAGAATAACCTAGCATATGTTCTTTTTACATCAGGCTCAACGGGAAGGCCAAAGGGGGTTATGATAGAGCAAGAAGGCATGCTTAATCATATATTTGCACAGAGAGACGAACTTGGATTAGATGAGAATACTATTTTTGCTCAGAATGCAAACCAATGCTTTGATATCTCTGTTTGGCAATTTTTTGGAGCATTAGCCCTTGGAGGAACAACGGTTATATATCCTAATGATCTTGTTTTTGAGGTGGGAAAATTCGTAGATAGAGTGCAAGAGGATAAAATTACACTTCTTGAGGTTGTGCCATCTTATCTTATTGTTATGATGGAATATATTGAAAGTAGCGGTATAAAGCTCAATTATCTCAAATGTCTGATTATAACAGGAGAGGTTGTTAAAACTCCGATTGTTAAAAGATGGTTTGAATTGTGTCCGTACATTAGGATGGCAAATGCTTATGGACCTGCTGAGGCATCAGACGATGTAACACAATTTATTATGGATAAAATGCCCGAATGTGAAAATATTCCTATAGGAGCACCTTTGAACAATGTTAATGTTTACATAGTAGACAATAGTATGAAGCTTTGTCCTATAGGGGTAGTTGGTGAAATATGTATATCGGGTATATGCGTAGGTAGAGGTTATTTAAATGATTCTGAAAAGACAAAGGAAGTATTTGTTGAGGACTTATTTCAAGAACATAAGGGAATAAGAATGTATAAGACAGGTGATCTTGGTAAGTGGCTACCTAACGGTACATTAGAGTTTATAGGAAGAAAAGATTTCCAGGTAAAAATTCGTGGATTTAGGATAGAGCTTGGGGAAATAGAAAATAGATTACTTGGTTTTGAGGGCTTAAAAGATGCTGTTGTAATTCTTAAGAATGACGTTCAGGGCAATAATATTATATGTGCTTATTATTCAGCTGAAGAGCAATTTGAAATAGAGGAAATAAAAGAGCATCTTTCAAAATATATTCCCGATTACATGATACCTTCACATTTTGTATATCTTGAAAACCTCCCTCTAACACAGAGTGGAAAAGTTGATAGAAAAATGTTACCGGAGCCTGAAGTGAAAGAATGTTGTGAGTATTTGGGACCTCGAAATGAGATTGAGCAAATACTTGTAGAGGTTTGGCAGCAGGTTTTAGGTGTGGAAAGGATAGGAATTAACGATAACTTTTTCAATCTTGGTGGAGATTCGATAAAAGCAATTAAAGTGGCTTCAACACTTGGAAATTTAGGTTTAAAAATGGATGTTAGAGACCTGTTTGAGCATTCAGTTATTTCAAGACTAAGCAATTATATAAAATCCAATACAATCGAAGTTTACCAAGGTATTGTTGAAGGGGAAGCTAACCTTACACCCGTTCAAAAAGCGTTTTTTGAAGCTGATTTTACCGATAAGCATCACTACAATCAGTCTGTTATGCTATTTAGCCCTAATGGTTTTGAAGCGGTATTGTTAAAAACTGTATTTGAAAAAATACTAGAGCATCATGATGCGTTGCGTATGACTTATATATCTGATGAAGCTGGAATAATTCAGTATAATAGAGGTTTAGAAAAGCCTTTATATACTTTTGAAGAATACAATTTAACGGAGGAAGAGGAGTATTATTCGATAGTTTCAAGTGAAGCAGACAAAATCCAGAGTGGAATTAACCTTAGTACAGGTCCGCTTGTAAAACTTGGTTTGTTTAAAACAAAGGAAGGGGATCACCTGCTTATTGTAATACATCACCTGGTTATCGATGGTGTTTCATGGAGAATACTCCTTGAGGACATAGAAATTGCTTATAATCAGATCAGGAACGGTGAGGAGATAAAACTGTCTAAAAAGACTAGTTCCTACAAAGACTGGTCAGATAGGTTGTTTGAATACTCGAGGAGTTCAGAAGCATTACAGGAAATGGAATATTGGCAGAAGGTTAATAATTCATATGTTTTGCAACTCCCTGAAGAAGGTGAGATACTGAGAAATTCATACATAGATAATACCTCACTTACAATGTCTTTTAGTCCTGAAAACACTAAAAACCTTCTTACAAAATGTAATGAGGCTTACAATACGGAGATAAATGATCTGTTGCTTTCTGCTTTGGCTATGGCATTTAATAATTGGACAGGAAGCAAAAGTGTTATGATAAATTTAGAAAGTCATGGAAGAGAAGAGCTGTTTAAAGATATAGATATTACAAGAACAATAGGATGGTTTACAGCTGAATATCCTGTGGCTTTGGAAATCAAGAAAGCAGAAGAGGTTTCTTATACTATAAAGACCATTAAAGAGACTCTAAGGCGTGTACCTAAAAACGGAATAGGCTATGGCATTTTGAAATATTTGAATAATGAAGTGGGCAACGACTTGAAATATGGATGTAAACCTCAAATAAGTTTTAACTATTTAGGGGACTTTGAAGAGGAAATATCAAGTAAGCAATTTGCTATATCCGATATTTCATCAGGAATGGATATGAGTGAAAACTTAGAAAGAGAATATATGCTTGATATTACCGGTATTATAATCGACAAAAAGTTAAATATGAAAGTTGAGTTTAATAAAAAGCAGTTTTCTGAAACTACAATAGGCCATTTTCTAAATAATTACATGAGATGTCTTGAAGAGATTGTTTTACATTGTCTAAAAAAGGATGATACTGAATTGACACCGGATGATGTAGGATATAATGATATTTCTATAGAGGAATTTGAAGATTTGGTGAGTGAGGTTGCAGATCTGTTGGATGACTAGAGACTTTATAGATATAGAAAAAGTCTTAAGGTATGATTCTTTTATTTTTGTTATCTGCAAGTAGGAACCTGATTCCTAGTTGTTTCTAATTTATGATTCTAAGGAGAGTAATTGATTATGAAAAAGAAAGCGCAAATCAAAAAGATTTATCCATTAACACCAATGCAACAGGGAATGCTGTTTCATGCGTTAATGGATAAAGAATCGGAAGCTTATTTTGAACAATTATCTTTAGATATAACAGGAGATTTTTCAGTAAATTTATTTGAAGACAGTTTTAACCGCCTTATTGATAAATATGATGTTTTACGAACTATATTTAAATTCAGTAATACTGAAGAGCCTTTGCAGATTGTCTTAAAAGAAAGAAGTACGAAAGTACATTTTGAAGATATAAGGCATCTAGATAGTCATAATCAGCTTAAATATATCGAGGAATTTAAAGAAATTGATCGTAAAAAGGGATTTGATTTGCAAAAAGACATCTTAATGCGTATTTCAATACTTAGAATTGAGAATCAGCGTTATAAGCTAATCTGGAGTCACCATCACATTATTATGGATGGATGGTGTTTGGGAATAATACTTAAGGATGTTTTTGAAAACTATAAAGCTATAAGAGATAATGGACAAATTAGTATTGATGAGTTTCATCCTTATAGCGAATACATAAGTTGGCTCAAAAAACAGAATAAAGAGGAAGCTTTGGAGTATTGGAAAAAAGGGCTTGAGGGACTAAAACAGCTTACAGGTATACCTAAAACCCTTGAGGGGACTGTAAATTTGAAGTTTTCACCGAAGGAGTTTAGTTTCAACCTTGGTCAAAACACAGTTGATAATTTGAAGAGACTTGCCGTTCACCATGGAGTTCCAGTCAATACAGTATATCAAGCTATTTGGGGCATACTGTTGCAGAGATATAATAATACTGATGAGGCTGTATTTGGATTGGTTGTTTCGGGAAGACCTGGTGATATTGAGGGAATAGATGAAATGGTAGGGCTTTTTATAAATACGGTTCCTGTGTATGTTAAATGTGAGGATAAAACTACCTTTGTAGATCTTTTGAAGAATATGCATCGCCTTTCTATTGAAGCTAAAAAATATGAGTATTGTTCTCTTGCTGATATTCAGGCACAAACAGATTTTAAGCAAAATCTACTTGATCATGTATTGGTTATAGAAGATTATCCTATGGATGAATCTCTTGCAGATTTAGAGATATGCAAGGAATTAGGTCTTAAGTTAAGTACGGTTGAATATTTTGAGCAGACAAATTATGATTTTAATATAGATATTATGCCGGGAGAAGATACAATTGTACAGATACTATATAATGCGGATTTATATGACAGCAGCTTTATTCATTCTATTGAAGGTCATTTCAAAACAATAGCCCATAGTGCTATAGAGAATAATGAGATTGAAATTGGAAAATTAGAAATATTAACAGATAAAGAGAGAGAAAGCATAATTTATAAATACAATAACATAAACCCTCAAATATGCAATGAAAATATAGAAAATAAAACTATATTGACAACACAATATGAATTTGATAAGGTGCTACACCATCTGTTTGAAGAAAATGTAGAGAAATTTCCTAATAAGACTGCTGTTGTTTTTAAAGACTGTAAAGTGTCTTACAGGGATTTGAATGCTAAAACCAATCAAATTGCAAGATATTTGATAAGACAGGGTGTTTGCACAGAGAGTCTTGTTGCTGTGATGCTTGAGCGTTCGCCAATGTTTGTTGAGAGCGTGATGGGAATTTGGAAGGCTGGTGGCGCATATATACCTATAGATGAGAGCTATCCTGTCCAAAGAACGATAGGTATTTTGAAGGATTCCGGAGCAAAATTTATAATTACCTTGTCAGAATATTTGACTGATAGTTTTCGTGATACATACAAAGGAACAATAATTTGTCTTGATTTAATTGAAGAAGAATTATTATCTGAAAATACAAATAATCCAAATGTAGCTGTTGATAAAGCTAACCTTGCATATATACTGTTTACTTCTGGTTCTACAGGTAAACCAAAGGGGGTTATGATTGAGCATATCGGAATGCTTAACCATATATATGCACAGAGAGATGAACTCAAACTAGACAACAAGCTTGTGTTTGCTCAAAACGCAAACCAGTGTTTTGATATTTCAGTTTGGCAGTTTTTTGCCCCACTGGCTTTAGGAGGTACAACAGCGATATATCCTAATGATATAATACTGGAACCTTCAAAGTTTATAGAGAGAATAATAAGCGATGGAGTCACACTTTTAGAAGTGGTACCATCATATTTGTCTGTAATAATGGATTATATTGAGGATGTCGGTTTGAAACTGGAAACCTTGAAACATCTTATGGTAACAGGAGAAGCAGTAAAGCCAAGGATAGTAAAAAGATGGTTTGGATTATGTCCTGAAATAAAGGTTGTTAATGCTTATGGACCTGCTGAGGCTTCTGATGATATTACTCAATTAATTATGGAAGAACAACCGGAAAGTGATGTCAATGTTTCAATAGGAAGACCTATTGCAAATATGAGAGTATATATTTTGGATGACAAAATGAGAATCTGTCCCGGGGGAGTGGTAGGAGAACTATGTGTTGCCGGTATTGGAGTAGGAAGAGGATACATTAATGATATCCCTAGAACAGAGGCAGCTTTTTTAGAGGATCCTTTTTTAGGGGGGCGTCTGTACAAAACAGGAGATTTGGGCCGGTGGCTTGCTGACGGAACAATTGAGTTTGTTGGAAGAAAAGACTATCAGGTTAAAATCAGAGGTTTTAGAATAGAACTTGGAGAAATTGAAAGCAAATTATCTGAAATGCCTGAAATAAAAGATGTTAGCGTAATTGACTTAGATGATAATAATGGCAATAGGTGTCTTTGTGCTTACTATTGTGCAGAGCACAAAATTGATACGCTTGTTCTAAAAAACTATATTCAAAAGTTTTTGCCTGAGTATATGGTTCCGGCGTTTTTTGTGCACATGGAAAAATTGCCACTTCTTGCGAGTGGAAAAATAGACAGAAAGTCACTTCCAAAGCCTGATGAGATATATGCACAGTCGAAAGATTGTGCTTTACCTACTAACGATACCGAGTTTAAGCTTATTAAGTTGTGGGGCGAGGTACTTGGAATTCAGAATATAGGTATAACGGATAATTTCTTTGAATTAGGAGGGCATTCATTACTTGCAATTAAGCTTATTTCAAAAATAAATAAAGAACTCAACGTAGTTGTACCTTTGCAGGTATTGTTTAGCATACCTACTATAAAGGGGTTATCTGAATACATTGAAAGAGGTGTCAATAAATCAATTTACTCTGAAATCAAGCCGGTTAAAGAAAAAGAGTTTTACAATGTATCTTCTGCACAAAAGAGGCTATATCTTATAAATCAGATTGCAGGAGACGATACAAGCTATAATATGCCTTTGGCGGTAGTTTTTGAAGATGAATTGGATATAACAAAATTTGAAAGTGTCATAAATGAACTGATAGTTAGGCACGATTCTTTTAGAACCGCTTTTGATTTAGTTAATGGAGAACCGGTGCAGTTTGTTCATAAAAATGTAGACTTTAAGGTTGACCTTTTTGAGGCTGACGAAGAATATGCTAAAGAAATAGTAGATAAATTTATTAAACCTTTTGATTTAAAAAAAGCACCGCTTTTAAGGGTGGGGTTAATTAGAATAAATAATAAGAAGCATCTATTAATAATCGATATGCACCATATTATTTCCGATGGTAGTTCTATGGATTTATTTATAAAAGAGTTTTTACAATTATACAATGGACAAAAACTGTGTCCACTAAAGCTGCAATATAAAGATTATGCTTCATGGCAAAACAATTATCTGGCATCTGACGCAATAAAAGACCAGCAGAAGTATTGGTTGGAAACCTTCAAAGGTGAAATTCCTGTATTAAATATGCCTCTTGATTATTCGAGACCAAATATTCAGTCTTTTGAAGGAAGTTGTGTTACTTTTAATACAGATAAAGAGTTGACAGAAGAACTTAGGAAACTAGCTACAAAAACAGGCAGTACTATGTATATGTTGATACTTGCTGCATATAATGTTCTTTTACATAGATATACAGGACAAGAGGATATTATTGTAGGATCACCTATTGCAGGAAGGCCTCATGCAGATCTTGAGGATATAATAGGTATGTTTGTTAATACTCTTGCAATGAGAAATTTTCCATCTGAGGACAAAACTTTCACACAGCTCCTTTCAGAGGTAAAGGAGAATTCTATTAAGGCTTTCGAAAACCAAGATTATCAGTTTGAAGAACTTATTGATAAATTGGATATAAAGAGGGATTTAAGCAGAAATCCTCTGTTTGATACTATGTTTGTTATTCAAAATACTGGTTTTAGCAAGGAAAGCGATGTTAAAGATTTTAAGCTTTCAAAGTATGATTACAATGTTAATTCTTCAATGTTTGATATGACATTGAATTTAGTTGAGGAAGATAATCAACTTAGCTTTGAATTTGAGTACTGTACTTTGCTTTTTAAAGAGGAAACAATACTAAGCTTGAGTAAGCATTTTGTACGAATATTATCAGAAATAGCCAAAAATCCTATGTGTAGGCTATCTGAAATTGACATGCTAACGCAGGAAGAAAAGAACAAAATACTAAAGGATTTTAATAATACTAAAATAGAAAATGGTTATGAAAATACACTTCAGGGATTGTTTGAGGAGCAGGCTAGAAATACTCCTGATAGTGTTGCCCTTTTGTTTGGTGAGGAGAAAATTACATATACTGAATTGAACAAACTTTCAAACCAAATGGCAAGGCAGTTAAGATTAAAAGGTGTAAAGCGAAATGATATAGTAGGAATTATGGTTGAACGGTCTTTTGATATGGTTATGGGTATACTTGCTGTACTAAAAGCCGGTGGAGCATATATGCCGATTAATACCGAGTATCCCCATGATAGAGTAGATTTTATGCTTAAAGATAGTAAAGCATCTATCATGATTACGAATACGACAATTGGAGAAAAAACGGAGTACAGGGATGTAGAAATCATTTGTCTTGATGATAAAAACTTATATACTGGAAATGATGAGAATCTAGATAATATTAATTCATGCACAGATAGTGCATATGTAATTTATACTTCAGGTTCCACCGGAAAACCTAAAGGAGTACTTATAGCACACTCTTCTGTGGTTAATGTTTTATTCACACTTCAAAAAAGATATCCGCTCAATGCAGAAGATACATATCTTTTAAAAACAGCTTATACCTTTGATGTATCTGTTGCGGAGTTATTCGGTTGGTTTATAGGCGGAGGAAAGCTTGCAATATTAGAACAAGGTTATGAAAAAGAGCCTTATGAGATTGTTAAGGCAATTGAAAAGTATAGTATAACACATATAAATTTTGTTCCATCCATGTTTAATTTATTTTTAAGAATGCTAGACAATAAAGAGGTCAATATTGTTGGTAATATGAAGTATATATTTTTAGCAGGTGAAGCTGTAACGCCAAGTATAATTGAAAAATTTCGCAATTTAAATATAAACACAAAGCTGGAAAATATATATGGACCAACGGAATCCACAATTTATGCTACGGCTTTTTCGCTTGAGAATTATAATGGAGAGGCTAATGTATCTATTGGTAAGCCTCTTGATAACTTAAAGGCCTATGTTGTAAGTAGTAAAAATCAGCTTCAACCTATTGGCGTAAATGGAGAACTGTGTATAAGTGGAGTGGGTCTTGCAAAGGAGTATCTAAATAATCCGGAACTTACGAAAGAGAAATTTGTTGATAATCCCTTTGAATTAGGGACAAAGATGTACAAAACTGGTGATCAGGTTCGTTGGTTATCAGATGGCAGTATTGAGTATCTTGGAAGAATAGACAATCAGGTCAAGATTAGAGGATTTAGAATTGAACTTGGAGAAATTGAAACGCAAATACTGAAAACTGGATTGGTGCATGAAGTTGTTGTCTTGGCAATAAAGGATACAGATGACGAAAAAGCTTTGTGTGCTTACTATACAGCTCAACGGGATTTTGCAACTATAGATCTTAGGCAAAAGCTATCGTTGAATCTTCCAGAATATATGATACCGTCTTATTTTATCCGGATAGATGAAATTCCATTAAATTCGAATGGTAAAATTGATCGAAAAGCTTTACCAAAGCCTTCTGAGAACTTTTTGAGAAAGGATTTAAAAAGAGCACCGGAGAATAAAACGCAAGAAAAGCTTGTGGTGCTTTGGCGTGAAGTTTTAGGGATTGAGAATATAGGAATAGATGACAATTTCTTTGAACTTGGTGGGCATTCATTAAAAGCTGCACTTCTCATGTCAAAAATTGAAAAAGAGTTTGGTGCAAAAATACCATTAAAATATATATTTGAGAATCCAACAGTTATAGGTATATCAAGATATGTTTTGAAAAGCAAACGAAACGCCCAGTTTGCAATAGAAGCAGCAGAAAAAAGGAGTCATTATCCTTTGACTTCAGCTCAAAAAAGGTTGTTCATTTTAAATAAATTTGAAGAAAAGGATACCAGTTATAATCTTCCAGTTGCAATAACAATTGAAGGTAAATTAGATATAGAGAAACTTCAATATACATTTGAACAACTGGTGATAAGGCATGAATCGCTAAGAACGTCTTTTAGAATGGAGCATGATGAACCGGTTCAGGTTGTTCATGATTTTGCTGAATTTAACCTGGAATATTTTGAATTAAAAGAAGAATGTATTGATCAAAATATAAATAATTTTATAAAACCTTTTGATATAAGCAGAGCACCACTTCTTAGAATTGGTGTATTTAGAATTAGTGATATAAAGTACATTTTAGTGTTTGATATGCACCATATTATTTCAGATGGCACATCCATTGATATTCTAATAAAAGATTTTGCAGCTATTTATACAGGTATTGTTTTACCCGAGATCAAGATACAGTATAAAGATTATTCAGTGTGGTATGACAGGCAAAAAGCTTCAGAAGCATTAAAAGCACAGGAGGAGTTCTGGCTTAAAATGTTTGATAGCGATATACCTGTACTTAATATGCCTACTGATTATCAGCGACCGAATATACAGAGTTTTGAAGGAGACAGTATTTCTTTTACTGCAAATAAGGAGATAACTGAAAAAATAAAGAAGCTTGCATCTCAGACCGGAACTACTTTGTATATGATACTTTTAGCAACATATAATGTATTGTTACATAAATATACCGACCAGGAGGACATAGTAATCGGTTCTCCTATATCGGGAAGAAATCATGCAGATATAGAAGATATTGTAGGTATGTTTGCAAATACTATAGCTATTAGGAATTATCCAGAAAGAAATTTAAGCTTCAATCAATTTCTTACAAATGTAAAAGAGAATTCATTAAGTGCTTATGAAAATCAGGACTATCAGTTTGAGGAACTCATAGATAAACTAGGTGTCAAAAGGGATTTAAGCAGAAACCCATTGTTTGACACTATGTTGGTTCTTCAAAATACCGGAAACACAGAAGTTAACATAAAAGATTTTAAAATTACACCCTATGATTTAGGCAACAAAACTGCTAAATTTGATTTGTTACTTGATGCTGTAGAAGAAAACGAGTGCATTCAATTTTGTTTTGAATACTGTGTAAAACTTTTTAAGGAAAATACAGTGCATAGAATTGCAGCCCACTTCATGAGAATACTAAACGAAATTTGCGATAATCCTGACCTTAAATTGTCAGATATAGATATAATTTCGGAAGAAGAGAAGCAACACATCCTTGTGAATTTTAACAATACAAAGTTTGCTTATCCAAAGGAGAAAACAATACATCAAGTTTTTGAAGAGCAGGTGGAAAATACACCATACAATACAGCAGTTATTTTTAGAGAAGATAGATTAACTTATCTTGAACTTAACAAAAAAGCTAACAGCATGGCTTATATACTAAAGAAAAAAGGAGTTAAGCCCAATGATGTTGTAGCCATAATGGTGGAAAGATCCTTTGAAATGATTATTGGAATAATGGCAATATTGAAGGCTGGAGGAGCATACCTTCCGATATCTCCTGATTTTCCTGAAGAAAGAATTAAGTATATGATTAATGACAGCGGAGCAAAGATTTTATTAGTTATGAAAAAGTTTTCTGATGTTGTTAAATGTGATATAGAAACTATTATGGTTGATGATCCTATATACTACAGAGGAAATGAAGAGAACCCTGGAAGAGTAAACTCTTCTAGGGATATGGCTTATATAATATATACCTCAGGTTCGACGGGTAAACCAAAAGGAGTAATGATTGAGCATTATTCAGTGATAAATAGAATTAATTGGATGGATAGAAGTTATCCTATTGGTATGGATGACACTATTCTTCAAAAAACACCTTATACTTTTGATGTATCGGTGTGGGAACTTTTTTGGTGGGCTTTTACAGGCTCTTCAGTTTGTATGCTTGAGCCAAAAGGAGAAAAGGATCCCTCTGTCATAGTAGAAGCTATTGTAAAAAATAAAATTACTACAATGCACTTTGTTCCATCTATGCTAAATACATTTTTAGATTATATAAAAGACAAACTTGATAATACAGACTTTTCAAAGTTGAAACAAGTTTTTGCCAGTGGAGAAGCTTTGACAATTTCTCATGTGAATAAGTTTAATACATACTTAAATAAACGATTTGAAACAAGGCTTCATAATCTCTATGGTCCTACAGAAGCAACTGTAGACGTATCATATTTTCCATGTTCTACAGGTGAAGATTTAAGTATTGTTCCCATTGGTAAACCTATTGATAACATACAGTTGTTGATTGTAGATAAGGATAAGAAACTGTTGCCAATGGGAATTACCGGAGAATTGTGTATTAGCGGAGATGGGTTGGCAAGAGGATATATTAACAATACTGAATTGACCAACGAAAAATTTGTGCCAAATCCCTTTAATCAGGGTGAGAAGATGTATTGTACTGGTGATCTTGCTCGTTGGCTCAGTGATGGAAATATTGAGTATTTAGGAAGAATAGATCATCAAGTTAAAATAAGAGGGTTGAGAATTGAACTTGGGGAAATTGAAAATGAACTGGTAAATATAAAAGGCATAAAAGAAGCTGTGGTTATAGACATTGAAGATGCACTGAAGGAGAAGATGCTATGTGCCTATATCACCAGCGAAGATGAAATTAAAGTTGATGAGCTGAGAACTCAATTATCTAAGAATTTACCGGAATATATGATTCCCTCGTTTTTTGTACGGCTGGATAAAATTCCGCTTTCTGCAAACGGAAAGATAGACCGTAAAGCACTACCTAAGCCTGATGGAAACCAGTTGTCCATAAAGCTGTATAAAGCACCTGAAAATGAGGTTGAAGAGAGACTGGTGAGCATTTGGAGAGAGACACTTGGAGTAGAAAAAATAGGTACATTAGATAACTTTTTTGAAATTGGAGGGCATTCATTAAGGGCAACTGTATTGGTTACAAAAATTCATAAGGAATTTGGGGTGCACATCCCATTAAAGGATGTCTTCATAAAAAATACAGTTAAAGAGCAAGGGGAGTACATAATTAAAGCAGAAGACCATAAGGGTTATTGTGCTATTAAGCCTGTGGAAAAAAGAGAGTATTATCCGTTGTCATCTGCACAGAACAGGTTATACATTGTCAATCAGTTTGAAGAAATCGGCACAACATACAATACTCCGTTGATAATAAATATTGAGGGTGAAATAGATAAAAAAGAGCTTGAGGAAGTTTTGACTAAGTTAATAAGAAGGCATGATTCTTTAAGGACAAGCTTTAAAAAGATAGATGGGCAACCTGTACAGGTAATTCACGATGATGTGGAGTTTTCGATAGAATACTTAGAAAGTACATCCGGTGATGAAGAGCGTGTTATAAATGAGTTTATAAGACCGTTTGATCTTGAAAAAGCTCCGCTTATCAGGGTGGGCTTAATAAAGACTGGCAATGAGAGATATGTACTTATGATGGATATGCATCACATAATAACCGATGGTTTTTCAAATCAGACTTTAGTAAGGGAGTTTGTACAGCTGTATGAAGGCAAGGAGCTACCCGATCTTGAGTTGCAGTACAAGGATTATGCAGTTTGGCAAAAAGGTTTTGTAGAGTCAGACAGAATGAAGGGGCAAAAGGAATATTGGCTTAAAAACTTAAGCGGAGAACTACCGGTACTGAATCTTTCGACAGACTATGTAAGACCTTCTGTTCAATCCTTTGAAGGAGATAGTATAAAATTTAGATTGGGAGAAGAACTTTCAGAAAAACTAAAGGGGCTTGCATTGGAAACGGGGACTACGTTATACATGGTTCTTCTAGCAGCGTATAATATACTGCTCAATAAGTACACAGGGCAGGAGGATATCATTGTAGGGACACCTATTGCGGGTAGGTCCCATGCAGATATATATAATATAACAGGTATGTTTGTAAATAATCTAGTTATGAGGAACAGTGTTGCTGGAGAAGAAACTATTGAAAGTTTTCTGAAACGTGTGAAAGAAACTGCACTAAAAGCTTATGAAAATCAGGATTATCAATTTGAAGAGCTGGTAGAAAACTTGCAGTTAAGAAGAGATGTAAGCAGGAATCCTGTGTTTGACACAATACTACTGATGCAGAATGCACAGGATGAGGATAAAGTGTATGTAAAAGACCTTAAGCTTACGATGAGAGAATTACAGTCAAATATATCAAAATTTGACCTAAGTGTTATAGGCAGTGAGAATGATAAAGATATAGAAATTGAAATGGAGTACAGTACAAAACTATTTAAAAAGGAAACCATCGAGAGGATGGCAGAAAACCTTATAAAGATAATTGTAACAATGGTTGAAAACCTTGAGGTTGAAATTGAGAATGTGGACATAACCTCTGAGGCAGATAAGAAACAGATAATAAATGTGTTTAATAATACGGACAGTGATTATCCAAAGGACAAGACTGTTGCTGAAGCTTTTGAGAGACAGGTAGAAAGAACCCCGGACAAGACAGCTGTTGTATACGGTGAAAAGGAACTGACCTATAGGGAATTAAATGAGAGAGCTAACTCTTTGGCTTGGGCAATAAGGGAAAAAGGCTTGGAAGATGGGGAACTTGTAGGAATAATAGCAAAGAGAAGCATTGAAATGGTAGTAGGCACTCTGGCAATATTAAAAGCAGGAGGAGCATACTTGCCAGTAGACCCAAAATATCCTTCCGACAGGATTAAATACATGTTGGACAACGGTGGAGTAAACATTCTTTTGTTTGACTTGGAAACAAAGGGCTGGGAAGGCTTTAAAGGACACTTAATAGGGCTTAATGATGAAAGCTGCTATAAAAAAGACAGGGAAAACCTTAAAAAATACAATACAGCCGACAGTTTGGCATATGTAATGTACACCTCGGGCTCTACGGGACAACCGAAAGGTGTAATGGTCAACCATAGAAATATCATGAGGTTGGTA
>JAEZUI010000055.1 GCA_023421115.1 Bacillota bacterium
AAATAAAGACAAGGCTTCTTTAAAATCTCTCTTTTCCCAAAAAGCATTGAGTGAAGCAGTTGGTTTTGACGATAACATAGAAGAATTGTTTGATTTTATTCAAGGTGAAGTTGATTCGTGGGAAAAACCAAGTGGTCCATCAGTGTCTGAAGAAAATAATTATGGACATGTAAAAAAAGTAGTCAGTTCATATTACTATGTAAACACCGATAAGCAAAAATACTTCTTTTTGCTACGAGATTATCCGGTTGATACAGATCACCCTGATAATGTTGGCCTTTATTTGCTCTTGGTAGTAAAAGCAGAAGATGAGGAAAGAATATGGGATGGTGATGAAAAGATAATATATGATGGTAATAAAAAGTTATCACACGCAGGAATCTATTTGCCAATAAAATAACATTAAAAACAATTTATGCTTATATTTTGGCAAAAAACATATTGTGGTAGTAGCCCTAAAACAGCTTCATACAGCAAGTTGGGCACAGAAAATTACTCCGGAATATGTCGAACTGGTTGATAAATCCTTGTCCACTTCATCCCTCAAATTGTTTTTAACAGTTTCATAGCTTTTAAAGCCCAGCATTGGCCGAAGTTTTTGCTTAATAAATCGGTGATCTTGCTCAATGTATAAGTATTTCTCTTTCCGCTCTTGTATTTTTCAAAAAGTAAGAATAAAATAAGAACAGAATTTATATAGAGTTTAAATCGAGGTGGTTCGATGGAGATAAAAATGTTCTATAAAACTCAAAGAGAATTGGCAGACGTGATAAATAAACTAATTGATTCTTATTGGACTGGGGATATTAAAGAGGAGTTCTTAATAAATCAGGTATCAGGATTGTATAATAATAATCCCTCAAAGTTTATGAAAAATAGCGATTTTACCACTATTATCAAGCAGCAGTGTGGGAAAAGACGATTAGAGGTAGTCGAAAGAATATTAAAAATTTCGCAGAAGTAGAGGAGGATGACTTTGGACAACAAAACCTACAGTGCGAATTTAACCGGTGCGTGGTTTTTATTTTATGAAATAAATAAAGATCATGTGCAAACCTACAAAAAGAGACCGATATACTGGATGATAACTTCCGGCAAGAGTAAAGCCTTTAATGCCTTGATTTATATGCATCGATATGACAAGACAACTCTTTCAAGGGTAAGGACGGATTATCTCCATGTGCTGCAAACTAGGATGAATGCACAAAGGGAGAAGTTATTGTCAATAATTAATGGTAATGATGAGTCAGACAAGGAAAAAAGCAAAGCGAAAAAAGAGATTAAGACCATTGAAAAGCAAATTGAGGAGCTTAAGGACTTTGACGAAGTGCTCCATCATATGGCGGATAAACAGATTGAAATTGACTTGGATGATGGTGTGGCAGTAAATTACATAAAATTTAAAGAGCTGTTGGTGGATATTAAGTTAAAGGATTCAAAGGAAGAATAAAAAGGGAGGTGTTAAGTATGTCATTAATAAAATTAAGGCTATCAAATTTTACTGTATTCTCAAAGCTTGATATGGAGTTTTCAAAGGGTATAAACATATTTGTAGGAGAAAACGGGACAGGAAAAACTCATATTATGAAAACCTTATATGCTGCTTGTCAGGCTTCAAGGAAAACTGTTTCTTTTTCACAAAAGTTAGTCAAAGTTTTTAGACCAGATGATTTAAACATTAACAGACTAGTTTCAAGAGGAAAAGGCGGGGATACAGCACAAATTGAGGTTGTTTCAGATAAGAGTACAATGTCGACTAAATTTACAACAAGAACTAAAAAGTGGGAATCGGAAACTACCGGAGAAGAAAAATGGGAGAATGTTAATGCAGAGCTTATAAGTACATTTATTCCTGCAAAGGAGATTCTAGCGAATGCATATCAGTTTGAGTCGGCGTATCATAAAGATGTTATTGATTTTGATGAGACGTATTTAGACATTATAGCTAGTGCAAAAATCGATATAAACCGTGGGCCTAATACTGTCGGTAAAAAGAAGTATTTGGATAGATTAAAGGATATTACTCTTGGTACAGTTACAATTAGTGACGAGAAGTTTTATCTGAAACCGGGAACACAGGCAAAAATAGAGTTCCATTTGGTTGCAGAAGGTTTGAGGAAGCTTGCCCTTTTGTGGCAACTAATAAAAAACGGTACGCTTGAAAAGGGTACAATTTTATTCTGGGATGAACCGGAAGCAAATTTAAACCCCGTAGCAATACCTGCTTTGGTTGAAATACTCCTTGAGCTACAAAGGGAAGGTGTACAAATATTTATTTCCACTCATGATTATGTGCTTTCAAAGTATTTTGAGATAAGGGCTACTGAGGCTGATGATGATATTAGATATTTTTCGCTTTATAAGAACGAGGATGGCTCTGTGTCCTTTGATCAGTGCAGTAACTTTAGGGAACTAAGGAAGAATCCTATAATATCTGCATATGACAAACTGTTAGATGAGGTTCTTGATAAGAATATGGGGGATTAATATGCCGGATAAAATATTTATAGAAGAAAACAAGCTTTTTAGGATTGACTGCAATAAGGCAATTGAAATTATTGAACTGCATGATGAGTACCACAAGACTAATATTTTGAGCGATGTGGATTTAATAATTATCGATGAAAGCAGTATTACATTTATGGAATATAAAAACTCTAGCGTTCCAAATGCAGCTAATCCAAAGGCTTTTGAAAATAGCATAAAAGAAGATAAGCATTATATGAAAATTGCCCGAAAATACTATGATAGTTTGATTTATATTGATAATAAAACAGGATGTGAAAATAAGAAAAAAAACTACTACTATGTTATTGAATGCTCTAAGGCTGACTCTGTAATAAGAAAAATGCTTGCCGGAAAAATAAAGAGCAGACTGCCTTTTATTTTGCAAGGGAATTTACAGGGAATGAAACAGGCATTAATTGATAATTTTGAGGTTGTAAATATACATGAGTGGAACAATAAATTTCCTGATTATAATTTTGAAGCTTGTGGAACCGGTATATAATTTGAGTTTAACTTGCAAGTTGCTTTAAATAGAAAAGGTCTTGAGGTGAAAGCGTGAACATTGAAGAAATTGTTAAGTCTCTCCAAAATGTATTTAAGGAAACCTTGAAGGATGGACAAGTCTAAAAAAAGACCGATATACTGGATGATAACTTCTGGTAAGAACAAAGCCTTTAATGCCCTAATTTATATGTACCGATATGACAAGACAACCCTTTCAAGGGTAAGGACGGATTATCTTCATGTGCTGCAAACTAGGATGAATGCACAAAGGGAGAAGTTATTGTCAATAATTAATGGTAATGATGAGTCAGACAAGGAAAAAAGCAAAGCGAAAAAAGAG